>VBJV01000239.1 GCA_005879785.1 Chloroflexota bacterium | reverse complement strand
AGACCGACTCTCCGGAACAGGCTGAGGAAAGACTCCGGGCAGCCGTCGCCGACATCATCCCCGTACCAGCAGACGCGCAATGGGTGAAGAGCCACTTGCGCCCTCTGGTGGGCCTCAGCAGCGACTTGGAGACCGGCGGCGACCGGCGCGGGGAGGCGTTCACCGCCTGGCGGCGCTTCTTTGAGGCGCTGGCTGAGCAGCGCCCGTTGGTGCTCGTATTCGATGACTTGCACTGGGCCGACGACAATCTGCTCGACTTCGTTGAGCACCTGGTCGACTGGGCCGGCGGTGTGCCCATGCTCGTGGTTTGCAGCACCAGGCCCGAGCTGTTCGAGCGTCGTGTCGGCTGGGCCGGCGGCAAGCGCAACGCCACCACCCTCTCGCTCTCACCACTCTCCGAGGAGGAGACGGCGCGGCTGATCAGTAGCCTGTCGGAGCGACCGGTGATGCCGGCCGAGACCCAGCAGGCGCTGCTGGCCCGAGCCGGCGGCAACCCCCTCTACGCGGAGCAATACGTACGCATGCTCGAGGAGCGGGGGGAGGCCGAGGAGCTGCCCCTGCCAGAAACGGTGCAGGGCATCATCGCGGCCCGGCTGGACGCACTGCCAGTTGAGGAGAAGCGCCAGCTGCAGAACGCGGCGGTGATGGGCAAGGTGTTTTGGCTGGGCGCCCTGACCCAGATCGGCGGGCTGGATCGGCGCGCTGCGGAACTGCATCTCCACGCCTTGGAGCGCAAGGACTTCGTACAGCGCGCGCGCCGCTCCTCGGTGGCGGACGAGGCCGAGTACTCGTTCTTGCACGTCCTAGTCCGCGACGTCGCGTACGGGCAGATCCCGCGCGGCCAGCGCGCCGAGCAGCACCGCCTGGCCGCGGAGTGGATTGCGTCACTGGGCCGGCCTGAGGACCACTCCGAGATGCTCGCCCACCACTACCAGAACACACTCGAGTTTCGCCGCGCCGCCGGCCAGGCGGTCGACGCTCCATTGGCGGAGCGCGCGCGCGAGAGCCTGCGCGATGCGGGCGACCGGGCCTTCTCCCTCAACGCATACGCGAGCGCGGCCACCTTTTATCAGTCGGCGCTGAAGCTGGCGGCCGCCGGCGGGTATGAGCATGCGCGCCTGCTCTTCTTGCTCGGCAGGACAAGGCATATCTCAGGTTATCCAGAGCCCGACCTACTGACCTCGGCGTGCGCGGAACTGCTCGCCTGTGGCGACCGCGAGACGGCTGCGGAGGCGGAGTCGATGCTCGCCGAGCTGAGTTGGTTCCGGGGCGACCAGGACCACTCGTTTGAACACCTGTCACGCGCTCGCGAGCTGGTCGAGAAGAGTGAACCCTCTCCAATCAAGGCGATCGTGATCAGCAACCTCTCGCGAAACCTGCTGAGGGCTGGCGAGCATGCGGAGGCGATCCGTCTGGGGCGAGAAGCAATGGAAATGGCCGAACGGCTAGACCTGATTGAGGTGCGCGCGAATGCCTTGATGAGCGTTGGTGAGGCCAGAGTGCATGTCGGTGACCTTGGTGGAATGTTGGATCTTGAGCAGAGCGTGGCACTGGCGATGGAAGCGAACGCGCCCTGGGAGATCTGTCGTACAAAGACAAACCTTGCCTCCGTGTGGTGGGAGCAGGGGCAGCTAGAACGGGCGTATGCGCTCGTGGAAGACGGGGCAGCTGCGGCGTCACGCTTCGGCCTCAAGGGAGCGGAGCGCTGGCTTCGCGGCGAGCGCGTTGCGGACCAGTACGTTCTTGGCCAATGGCAGGAGGCATTGGCCGGGGCCGAGAGCTTTCTTGCTGAGGTCGAGGCGGGATCACGTCCAAGGAGCGCTTGCCGATGTGGAACGAGCGCTCGAACTCGCGCGCATCGCGAAGGACCCTCAGACGCTCTACCCGGCATTGGCGGAGGGCGCCCACATCTTCTGCGAAGCTGGAGACGTACAGCGCGCTAGCGAGCTGGTCGACGAGTTCCTTTCCGCGTTACGAGCAGGCGGAGAGATAGGTTTCGCGATCGTGTCTGTACACATGCTTGCCTGGACGCTCTCAGCACACGGACGTGGCGAGGAGTTACTTGAAACACTCCCCAACAGGGATGTGCCTTGGGTGCAAGCCGCGCGAGCGTTCGCGTCGGGCAACCTGCTACACGCGGCGGATATCTGCGCCAGCATGGGTGCCGTCACCGAGGAGGCGAGGGACCGGCTCTGGCTGGCCGAGGCGCTCATCAAGCAGAACCGCCGCACTGAGGCCGATGTGGAGCTGCAGCGCGCGCTCACCTTCTACCGCTCGGTCGGTGCGACCCGCTACATCCGCGAGGGCGAAGGGCTGCTGGCTGCCTCGGCTTAGCCCCCGCCATCTTTGGGCGGGAACGCGGGCCTCCCACGTCTCAGCGAGTAGCGCTTGGCGGCGACTGGGCCGGTCACCGGGTTTTCGTCATGGCGAGGCGCAGTAGCAAGCTCCATGGGATGTTGGCGAAGAGCAGATAACTATCGCCCTTTCGCTCGGCCTCCTGAACTCGACGCCACAGCGCTCAGAGCCAGAGGCTTTGTAAACAGCATGTCGTGGGTTCGATCCCCTCCGCCGGCTTGCCAACACCGGCTTGCCAACACCGGGGTGCCAGCAGGGCTGCGCCACGCACAAGCGCACGTCGACGTGCTGCCGGCATGTGACCGTGCAACGTGGACTCTACGCGGTGGTGAAATGGGTGCAGCGCGACCAGTGTCCGAGCCGATGCTCCCTTTGGCCAATTGAGGTCAATCCAATGCGATGATCAGTTTCGAGAAACGGTCTCAACCGTCGCTGCCGCCCCGAGAACTGCATCCAGACTCGGCGCGGCTTACTGGTAAGTTGCCCGGAACGACGTATAGGTGACGACGACGCCGGTGGCCAGCTGCATGCGCAGCCCGCAGTTACCCGTCGTGAACGTGCTGTCCGCCGCCGTGATGGTCCACGCGGTCGGCTCAGTGGTGCCGGCAGCCCAGGCCTTAACCGTCAACGTCGTGCCGACCGCGCGGAATCGGATGTTGTAGGACGCGCCGGCGGTCGCCGTGAAAGCGACGCTGGCGATGGTGGTGGTGGTGCCGTTGACTTTCTTTTGCAGCACGAGGCTGGCACCGTCGAGATAAGCCTTGTACCAGTTGTTGGTGTCCATCCACCGCAGCACGGCGCCGATGTTGGCGCCACTGAAGGTCGAGGCCGAGCCGGTGAACAGGATCTCAGCGTTACCGGTCGCCGGTCCGAGCACGGCATCGTGAGGACCGGTGCCGTTGGCCACCTGGCCGGCATTGTTATTGATCGAGAAGCTGCTGTTGCTGTTTGGTTCTCCACCCCAGACCAGCCCGTCCGACGCGGTTCCCCACAGTGCCTGGTTGGCTCGGTGGAAGGTGTCTTGGGCCAGGGTGGTTCCTGGCGACGGAGCCGGAATGGTGCAGAGGAACGAGGTGTAGGTGATGGTGACACCGGTGGCGAGCCCGGCTCGCAGGCCACAGGTGCCCGATGCCAGGGCGCTGTCAGTGGCGGTGACCAACCAGGCGCTAAGCCCTCGCACTCAGCGCGGTGCGAACTGCCCGGAACCGCACCTTGCAGAAAGCGCCCGCGGTCGCTGCGAACGAGGCGCTAGCGAGGGCGGAATAGATGCCGTTGATCCTCTTCTGCACCACGAGGTGGGTCCCGTCGAGGTAGGCCCGGTACCAATTGTTGGTATCCGTCCACCGCAAGACGCCACCGATATATGCGTTCCCGAAGGTTGAGGCTGAGCCGGTGAACACGACCACCGCGTCCCTGGCGGTCGCGCCGAGCACGGCGTCTCGAGCACCGCTGCCACCGCTGATCAGGCCGGCGTTGTTCTTGATGGAGAAGAGGGTGCTGGTGTTCGCATCGCCGCCCCAACGCTGCCCATCAGAGGCGGTGCCCCACAGCGACTGGTTGGGCCGGTGGAAGGTGTCCTGGGCCAGGATCGTCGGTGGGGGCGGCGACGGCGCGCCGTAGGCGTGGAAGTTGCCGCTCTGGGTGCCGATGTACACGGCCCCGTTGGCGATGGCTGGCCCGCCGTAATACTGGCTGCTGCTGGTGTCGGCTGCCTTGAACAGCACGCTGCCGTTGGAGGCGCTGACGAGCTCCAGGGAGTCACCCTCTGCGACCGCGAGGACCCCGGGCACTGCGGATACCGGGGCGAGCACGGGCCCGTCGCTCAGGCAGTCCTGCCAGACGTAGCTGCCGTTCGCCGGGTTGGTCGCGCGCAGGGCGCCCTTGCAGGACACGCTGTTGATCGTGGTGTTGCCGCCGGCGATGTAGAGGTGTGAGCCGTCCCACGCACTCGGCGAGATGCTGCCCAGGCCCGACTGCGGCGAATCGCCGCCCACGGCGATCTGGTCCTGCCACACGGGCCCCGCGCCGATGTTGGCGTCGTCAAATGCGTAATAGATGCCGTTCTTGTTGGCGACGCCGACCAGTGAGTGGACGGAGCCGTTAATGGTCGCCGGGAAGACGGTGGGGGTGCTCCCGAAGTCCCCGTCCGGCGTCTGTTGCGACGCCGGCACCTGCCATGAGGCGATGAACGCGAGGTTCGACGCGCTGACGGCGACGACGGCTTCGGCGTTGCTCTCGGTGGTCGAGCAGCTGCCCGGATTGCCTGTGGCGAAGTACAGCCTGCCGTTGCCCGGATCGACGCTGATCGAGCCCCACAGTCCGGACCCGGTGCAGCCGGGCGGAACGATGTTGAACGTGTGCAGCAGCGAGCCGGAGGCGGCATCGAACTGGAAGAGCTGTGCCTGGGTGAGCGGGCAGTCTCCCCAAGACGCCGTGCCAATGTAGACGTCACCGTTGTAGACCAGCGGCGAGTCCCAGGTCTCGGTGGGGGAGTTGGCGTATTGGTCCTTCCAGATCTGGGCGCCGGTGCTGGCGTTGAGGGCGTAGATCGTGTCGTTGCCGCCGACGGCGTATACGACGGAGGTCGGCGTGCTGCCGATGCTCTCGGTGGCCACGGTGACGGTGCCGAGGATGCCGTGGGTTCTGCCGCTGCATGCCGACGGTGTCGGCGTCTGGCCGAGGTTCGCCGACCAGGCCAGCGAGCCGTCGGCCGGCCGGGTGGCACGCAGGACTCCGTCCCACGCCCCCAAGTACACCAGCCCATTGGACGTGACCGGCTGGCCGGAGATCACCGCACCGCCGGTGTTCGCGGTCCACCTCGATGCCAGGCTGCCGGCGCTGCTGGGCGTGATCGCGGTTTCGCCCGGATTGAAGCCGGTGCGAGATCCGCCGAAGAGATATGCCGGCCAGTCATCAGCGGCGGCGGCGTCGGTGCTTGGGGCGCCGAACAGGAGTGGTGGCAGCGCGGCGATGACCAGCCCGACCAGGAGACCGGCGAGCCGGCGCCGGTGTGGGTGCTGCGTTGCGACAGACGCCAAAGTCCACTTCATGGGAGCCGTTCCCTTTCGTTCAGGCCGCTCGAGATTCTAGCCATTGGGTTGCCCGCCTCAGGCCTGGGTCCTGGGGCTCGAGAGCGCTCAGTGCGTCGTCGCGGCGATATGGCTGGCACAGCTGGACCTCGCTGTGGGAGGCGTTCTACGGCGTCGGGCCGGTTGCCAGCTGCACGGTAGCGGTGTGCTGCCGGCCCGACGAGTCGACCCACCCCACCAGCACTCGATCCCCGGGCTGGTGATGGGCGAGCGCAGCCCGGAGCGCGGTCACCGAATCGACCGACGCGCGGTCGATGGATGTGATCACGTCCTGCTCAGCAATGCCAGCGCCGTCAGCCGGCGAGCCCGACTGCACCCCGATCACCAGCGCGCCGGGTGGCGCATTGTTGCTCTGCACCTCGACGCCGATCAGCGCGCGGTGGCCGCCCACGATGTTGGGCGACGACTGGCCCGAGCTGATCTGGCG
>VBJV01000238.1 GCA_005879785.1 Chloroflexota bacterium | reverse complement strand
CCCTGGAGCAGGCGGGCATGCGCCAGACCTCCCGGCGGACCCGCGTTCGCGTAGAGGGCGCCGTGCTGATGAGGATTCTCGCCGTAGCGCAGCTCGTGCAGCCTGATGCCGCCGGTGCTGTATTCGGCCGGCATGGAATCGGTGCGAACCTGGGTGCGCAGGTAGTCGGCAACGGCCGCGTCGTACGCGGCCACATGCGCGAACGCCTCTGCCGCCAGCCGTCGCCGTGTCTCGGCTGAGATCGCCCTGTTCGTGCGCAGCTCCGTGAGAACAGCGTCGTACTGGTGCGGCGACACAAGCACGGTGACATGCTCGCTGTTCTTCGCGGCCGCCCTGATCATGGTGGGCCCGCCGATGTCGATGTTCTCGACAACAGTGTCATGATCGGCGCCACTCGCCAGGGTCTCGCTGAAGGGGTAGAGGGACACCACCACCATGTCGATGGGCCCGAAGCCGTGCTCGGCCAGCTGGCGCACGTGGTCGGGGTCGGTGCGGTGGGCGAGGATGCCGGCATGGATGGCGGGATGCAATGTCTTGATCCGCCCGCCCAGCATCTCGACGTCGGTGGCGATGAGCTCGAAGCCGGAGGCGGCGAGCCCGCGGGCGAATTCGGCGATCCCTGTCTTGTCGCTGACGCCGAGAAGCGCTCGCACTCAGGCGCCGAGGGTGAGGGGCACGGCCTCGAGGATGCTGACCCGGCGGCCGTCGCGCTGCAGCCGTCCGGCGCACCAGAGCTCCACCGCGCGCGGCAGCAACTGCCACTCCTGCTCGTGTATGCGCATGCGCAACGTATCGGCGTCATCGCCCGGAAGCACCGGGACTGCAGCCTGCAGCACGATCGGACCACCGTCGATCTCACCCGGCTGCAGGAACTGCACCGTACACCCGGTCACCTTCACGCCCAGCGCGAGGGCGCGCTCGACTGCGTCCATGCCCCCCGCAAAGGCCGGCAGCAGCGAGGGGTGCACGTTGAGGACCGCGTCCGGGAAAGCGTCCAGGAACTCGTCACTGAGGATCCGGTTGTACCCGGCGCAGACGACGAGACCGGCGCCGGCCTGGCGGAAGCAATCGCGCATGGCGCGATCGCGAGCCTGCAGGTCGCCGCCGAAGTTCGGCAGCGGCATCGCCACGGCACGCACCTCCCACCGGCGCGCGATGTCGAGTGCAACGGCGTCGCGGCGGTTGCTGACCACCAGCACGACGTCGGCAGGAAGCGACCCGCTCTTGCACGCGCGCAACAAGGACTCGAGGTTCGTCCCCGCCCCGGATACGAGCACTGCGACCCTGCAGCGCTCGCTCACGACAGGATCACCCGCTCTCGACCCGTCCGCCTCACCACCTCCCCGATGCGCAGGACCGGGAGGCCGCCTGCGACCTGGACGGTGCCGGCGTCTGCCGCAGGAACGATCGCCACCATGCCGATGCCCATGTTGAAGGTGCGCCACATCTCCTCGGGGTGGATGCCGCCGGTGTCCTGCAGCGCGGTGAAGATCGCCGGCACCGTCCAGGAGTCGCGGCGCACCTCGGCGGCCAGCTCGTCGGGGAGCACCCGGGGCACGTTGTCCATCAGCCCCCCACCGGTGATGTGGGCGAGGGCGCGGACGTCGGCCGTCTCGCGCAACTCGCGCACCGCGCCGAGATAGGAGCGGTGCGGTTCCAGCAGCAGGTCGGCGAGCGGGGCGCTGGTGCCGGGGAGCACCTCACCCCAATCCAGCTCGTGCGCCGCGGCGACGTGACGTACCAGCGAATACCCGTTGGTGTGCAGGCCGCTGCTGGGCAGGCCGAGCAGCTGGTCACCCGCGACCACGCGGCTGCCGTCGATGACGCGGTCGCGCTCCACCACACCGACCATGAAGCCGGCCACGTCGTAATCACCCAGCGCATACACACCGGGCATCTCCGCGGTCTCGCCGCCGATCAGCGAGCAGGCCGCCTCGCGGCAGGCCTCGGCCATGCCCTCGACGATATCGGCGAGCTGCTCCGGGACCAGCTTGCCGGTGGCGTAGTAATCCAGAAAGAAGAGCGGCTCCGCGCCGCTGCACAGGATGTCGTCGAGCGACTGGTTGACGAGGTCGATCCCGATGCCGCGATGCCGCCCGGTGGCGATGGCGATCTTCACCTTCGTGCCGACCGAGTCGGTGCTCGAGACCAGAACGGGGTTGCGGTGCCCGGCCAGGTCCAGCGCGAAGAGGCCGCCGTACGAGCCGATGCCCTGCAGCACCTGGGGGCCGTGGGTCGACGCCACGGTGCGGCGGATCAGGCTGACCGCGCGGTTGCCCTCATCGATATCGACGCCGGCGTCGGCGTAGCGCAGGTCGCCCACCACTCAGAGTGTATCGACGCGCTCCGGCTCCGGCACCGGCGAGATCGTGGCACCATGTAGATGAACCCCGGCCGTCCAGGCGATTTGAGAAGGCATTGAGACCCACCGATACATCGGACCCTGCCTATTTCCATCGGGTCGTCGACTGCCAGTGGGCCTGTCCCGCCCACACCAACGTCCCTGAGTACATCAGGCTGATCGCTCAGGGCAGGTACACCGACTCCTACATGCTCAACCGGGAGTCGAACGTCTTCCCGGCCATCCTGGGCCGCACCTGCGACCGTCCCTGCGAGCCGGCCTGCCGGCGCACGCGCGTCGACGGCTCCCCGGTGGCCATTTGCCGGCTGAAGCGCGTCGCCGCCGACCTTCGCGGCGAGATCGCCGACCGTCTCCCGGTGATCCCCACGCAGAAGAACGGCAAGCGGATCGCATGCGTGGGTGCCGGGCCGGCTTCGCTGACCGTGGCCAATGACCTCCTGCCCCTGGGCTACGAGGTCGTGATGTTCGAGCAGCACGACAAGCCGGGCGGCCTGATGCGCACCAACATCCCCTCGTTCCGCCTGCCCGAGGAGGTGCTCGAGGACGAGTGCGCCGTCATCCTCACAGCCTGCGGACGCTGCTCGAGCAGGGCTTCGATGCCGTGTTCCTCGGCAGCGGCGCGCCGCGCGGCAAGGACCTCGAGCTTCCCGGCCGGGCGGACAGCGACCGGATCCACATCGGCATCGACTGGCTCGAGTCGATCGCCTTCGGGCACATCGACACGGTCGGGGAACACGTCGTGATCATCGGAGTCGGCAACACCGCGATGGACTGCTGCCGCTCGTCGCTCCGCCTGGGCGGCAAGGACATCAAGGTGATGGCCCGCCGGCCCCGAGAGTACTTCAAGGCCTCACCGTGGGAGCTCGAGGACGCCGAGGAGGAGGGGGTCGAGATCCTCGTCAATCACGCCCCCAGGCGCTTCATCGTCGCCGACGGGCGGCTGGTCGGGATGGAATTCGATCGCCTCGAGTGGGACGCGAGCGCGCGCACCTC
>VBJV01000003.1 GCA_005879785.1 Chloroflexota bacterium | reverse complement strand
TCGCGCCGGCCGCCGCTTCGGGGCGCGTCCCCGCCGGCTCGCTCGATCCGGCTGAGGGCTCGGCCGGGTCGGTCGCACTCGCGGCTCTTTCGTCGACCTCTGCCACGACGCGGCGCAGGAACGGTCGCCGGCGCAGCGCGGAGCGTGATTCCCCGAAGGCCCGGGACCGCGCTCACGCCGTTGGCGCCGCCGGATGCTCGGCCTCGGTCATCGAGTCTGGACGGAGAGACCGCTCCCGGATGGTAACGAGCGGCGCGCGCTGCCGAGCCGGCGTTCAGAACGCGACCGTCGACTCGACGTAGGCGTAGTTCGCCTCGCGCCCCGCAAACGACTGTCGGATGACATCGCCGCCGAAGGCGTGGCCATAGTAGGCGTAGAACGTGAGCAGGTCGACAGGCTTCCAGGTGAAGGCAATGTCGACTAGATAGCCGATCTGGCGCGCGCCGTTGGGTGCGTCCTTGGGTGGCGTGCCCGCGAAGCCGAAGAAGTCGTCCTTGGTGGCCCCTCCGCCCGAGTAGAGGAAATCCTTCCCCTCCACCAGGCGCAGCCAGTGGAAGTCGCTGCGTACGCCGAGCGATCGGTGCGGCTGCAGCACCAGCTGCGCGAACGTGTCCTGGTTGTTCATCATGTTGTAGAAAGGGAACTGGGCGTACTGACGATTGGTCGGCAATATCTGGAAGAACGTCTCGTGGATGCGGTCCTTCGGATCTGGGTCGCCCGAGCCACGGAAGAAGCCCAGCCGCGCCCACGGCCGCGTCCAGAGCCCGGTCAGCTGATACCCCACTTCGACGTCATAGGCCCACGCGCGCTGGTCGAGCGCCTGCCAGGCGCCGAGCTGGCCTGACGCCGAGCCGAGCACGTCGGCTTTGCCGGGGCCGAGGGCCGTCACGTGGGCAGCGTTCGCGCCAATCGTGTGGATGCGCAGGTCACCCGTGCGGACCTCTGGGGGACGATTGTCGACCACGCATTTCCCGTTGTTGGGCGCTTTGTCGTCGCACGTGAACCTGCGGTGGTCGGAGTAGTATATCCAGAACAGTCGCGTGTCGCTCGAGGGGAAGCGTGGTGAGTCCTTCAGTGTCGCAGACAGGCCGCCCAGTTGGATGCCCTCGATCGGCCGCCCCGCGCTGATCTCGAACCCGCCTGAGGTCGGCTGGAAGCCGAAGCCGCTCACGTTGAGCCAGTCCGTGTCCCAATGGACCTGTCCCCCGTCATAACTCCGACCGATGTGGGTGTAATCGCCGGGCCCGATGAGGCGCTCTGCGATGCGGTGCCGCTTGAGCCACACGAGGTTCGCGTCGAGCGCCGGCGCCTCGAGCCCGTCGCGCCATAGCTGGCGCCCGACAACGATGCCCGCGCCCTTCACGCCGAAGAGGTCCTCCGCGCGCACCCAGCCTTGGCGCAGCCAGCCCTGCTCCTGGAAGCTGCGCTTCGTGTTTGCGAAGTAAGTAGCCCCCGGGCCGACCGGGGGGGGAGGGCCGGCGGGAGGGGGGCTGCCCACCGGGACATCGTCGAGCACGGTGTGCTGGAACTGCACGAACGCCTCCCACGGGTCACGCCGCAGGCGTACCCCGGCCTGGAACTTGTTGCCGAGGAAGTCGTAGCGGAATTTCGCTGTCTTGTGTGTCTTGAAGTCCGGCTTCGGCTTCGGCCTGAAGAAGTCGACGAACTCGCCGCGCAGCCGGTCACTCGCCTCGACGGTCCAGCGCGTGCCCCACGGGCCCTCCACCGACGTCGGCGGCCGCTCCGGCGGCCACCAGCCCGCTCGCGCGTGCGCTTCGCACAGGGTCACCGCGAGCACCCCGACAAGCACCACGCCTCGACGGACCCGCATCCCGTGTCACGCGTCGGCTTTCAACCGAGGTCCTCCTCCTACCTCATCGGGAGGCTGGCTTAGCCTTGATGCGACGAAAACATCGGCCAGAAACGTCTCGTGAGCCGCCACCATCGTGCTCTTCGGAGCGGCACGACGAGATTCGAGGGGTCCATCGGTGGTGACCTTAGAGAGTGCCGTGACATCGCCCTCCAGATTCAGTCAGATGCACCCCGGCAGCGCTTCGCGGCCAGCAGTTCTGTCGCATCAAGGTTAATTTGCAATTGGCCGTCAATACGCTCTCGGGCCCGGGCGGGCCAAGCAGTTGACGCTGTCGCTGGCTTCAACCGCACCTGTGGAGTCCGCTCGTCCTGACCTTGAACGGACGGGCGCTGGCCGCGCACGCTCCGGGCGACGACGGGAGCGGTGTCGCCCTCGTCGAGCCGTATCGTCAAACGTTCTCCACTGTAGCCCGGCAGCGGCGCCGCGAATTGCCCGTCGGCGAGCCGCCTCGTCTTGGGCAGGTATACGTGCGAGGCGTTCGCTGCCCTAGCATCCGCCTGGCGCGTGAGGAACTTCAGTTGCGAGTACGTCGGGCAGGCACTCTGGGCCAAGGGGTGCGGCGCCTTCCCTACGTATCACGTTCGTCGCCGTGCGCCTGAAAAGCCTCCGCCAGACTGGACGACATGAGAGGTGGCCTTGGATGTCGGTGACCGTCAGTGAGCGTCGCTTTCCGTAGCCGATGAACGACGTCTTCATCAGCTACGTCGAAGCAGACGCGGACCTCGCTCTCCAGATCGCCCTTGGCCTCGAGGAGAGGACGTGGTGTTACGGGCTCGACAGCCTCCCTGGGCCCTCCTACCTCATTCAGACGGGGCGCGCGATCAATAACAAACACCCAGGCGGTCGTCCTGGTGATCTCTCCGCATTCTCTCGCCTCGCGGCAGGTGGCGCGGGAGCTCGTGCGGCGCTTGAAGCCGGTAAGGACTGCCTCCCGGTCCTCCGCGAGATCACCCACATCGAGTTCCAGAACCGTCAGCCCGAGTGGCGAGAAGCTCTGGGGCAGCAGCGTCGATTCGCGTGCCGCCCGAGGGCGTCGTCCGCGCTCTCCCGCGCATCGTCGAGGGCTGATCCCGGGACCACCGCCACAGTGGAACGGAAGACCGCCATCCGCGCGTTCCTGGATTCCCTCCACTCCCGGCCAATCCGGCGCGAAGCCAAGGACGCCTTGGTCGGAGGCGGGGACAGAAGGACCGGTGCGCACCCGTGCGGGGGGCCCGGTGGTGGCCGCTTCACCCGATCGGCCGCCGTGGGCTCGGCGGAAGCTCTTTTCGGCACGCCGATCGGGTGGTGCCAGGGCAGAGGGCGCACCGCGACCGGCCTGGGTGAAGGTGTCGGCCCTTGTGTCAATCCCGCTCGCCCTAGTCGCCGCGGCGGTATTGCATTCGCGGCGGAAGCCGCCTGCGGACGCCCAGCTGCCCTCGATCTTCATAGCGGAGGGACCCCTCGTGGTGGGTGTCATGGAGATCCGGGCCCGCGGTGCGGTGCCCGAGTGGATGCGCGATTTCACCCGCGACGGGCTGAACACGGTCCTCAGCAAGGGTGAACGGCCTGCGCGTGTACTCGAAGCAGAAGATCGACTTCCTTCGCGAGAAGCGGGGGCTCGGCGAGCTCGAGACCGCGGAGCAGCTTGGCATCACCAAGATGATCTCCGGGACGATTGGCGTCAATCGTGACCCTCGAGGTCCAGGTCGTCGACATCGGACCGGGCTACTGGAGGACTCCGAGCGTGTCGAAGGCAGCCAGGACCAACTCGTGGAGCTGCAGAACCATGCAGCCGTCAACATGGTACGTGCCCTCAGCGTGCGCTCAGTGCCGATGAGGCAAAGAAGATCCTGGCGAAGACTACCAACGAGACGCTCGATAGTTACCGGTTGCTGACCCAGACCCTCGAGGGCTTCAGCGCGCAAGAGGAACGACCGAGCGAGCGCAAGCCGGCAGCGCAAGGAAGCACGTCGCGATGGCTCCCCTGGCCCCCTGCTGCATACGCGGAGGAGGTTAACACGCAGGAGGCAGCGGCCCGCGGGCTCCTCGAGGAGTACCGGGCGGCGCTCGAGACTAAGAACCTCGACCAGATCGCCGCGATCCAAGTGGCCATGAGCGATAGCCAGCGTGAGGCTCTGAGGCGGTACGAGAACGCCGAGAACTTGAGGCTCAGCTCACCCGCGAGCGCCGGAGCTGCCCGATCGAGTCGCGGGCAGCGGAGACGAGTGCGTTCCGACACTCGGCCGTGGTTTTGCCCTGCCGCTCGGCCCGCCGCGCCGCCAGCGCCCCGTGTCGCAAGAGGCCCTGCGCCTTGTGCCGCAGCTGCTGGAACGCCCGCGCCACGTCCCGGTTCCCAACCGCAGCCGGCACCAGCAACCGCGCGGCCGTCGCGAGCTTCGCGGCCTGTCCGAACAGCCGACACGGCTGCTCGGGTACCGTCGGACCGCAGTCCTCCGGGAGCCCCATCTGCACCCCGCAGTCCTTGAGCCCCATTCGCACCCGGCAGGCCACCGTGCCGTTGTTGACGAGCGGCGCGGCACATTCCCCCGTCGGCTCGGTGCATCGCTCTTGCGTGCAGGGGTCTCCGTCGTCCTCGCATCGCACTGGTGTCCCGGGCCGGCAGCGCAGCGTCGCCAGGTCGCACGTCTCCACCCCGTTACACGCCTGCCGGTTGTCGCACTCCGCGTCCGTCCCGCCCGGACACTGGTGGCACCCGGCAACGAGCTCGTGCCGGCACCCGCTCCCGTCCGCTGCGCACGTGTCGTCAGTGCACGGATCGTCGTCGTCGCAGGCGTCAACCCCAACGCACGTAAGCGTCCTACCGTCCCGCCCTACCTTGCACTTGTCCTCTGCAGTGCAGGCGTTATGGTCGTCACAGGGGTCCCCGGCCTTGAGGGCGCTGGCCCCCGATATGCACCGCGCCTTCTTCCCGCAGCATGGCTGGTCGCCAATGTCGCATCCGGTGCACACTCGGCACTCTTCCACCCCGTCGCAGGCGTCGCGGTTGTCGCACTGCTGGTCGCTGCTGCAGCAGTCATCGATCGGGGCCGGGACACAGTCGCCGCCGACGCAGCGCTGCGGCATGCACCGCGCGAGTGGTGGGCAGTCCTTGGGCCTGTGCACGCACGCCATGCTCGGATCGCAGCGATTGTCTTCGCACCGAGTTTGGTCACAGAAATCGTTGGTGCACGGGTCCCCGTCGTCACAGACGATTGGATCACCCTTGACCCGCATCGTTCCCGGGTCGCATCGGTCGTTCTCTGTGCACGGATTGTTGTCGTTGCACGGGGCAGCGGGGCAGTCGCAGCAGTTGAGGATCACGCCTGGTGTCTGATCGCACGTCGGCACGCGCTTACAGCTCGAGGGCTCCCCCGCGCATGCAAATCCCGGCTCCACCCGGCAGTTGCTCGAGCAGCCGTCTCCGCTCATGACGTTCTTGTCATCGCACTCCTCCACGTCCGCCACGATCCCGTCACCGCAGCGGGGTATCCGACAGTCTTTCCCGCACCCGTCCCCGCTCTGCAGGTTTCCGTCGTCGCACTCCTCCCCCGGGTCGACGATGCCGTTGCCGCACCCCGCCGCGGGACACGCCGTGCCGCAGAAGCGGAACAGGTACGCCGCGCCCGCGTCCTCCACGACCTCTTCCCCCCGCACCGTGTCGTCACCCGGCGCCCCGATCACGATGTCGCCGAGCCTGCGCGGCTCGCGAGTCACCGCCGCCACCGAAAACCCGAACCGATCACCCGCGGCGGGCGTAGGGTTCGGGAACACCTGCGCTAAGTGCCCGAGCGAGCCGCGCTCGGACGAAGCATCGACGAGGTAGGCTGCGCCCACCGCAGGAGCATCGCCCTGCGGAGTCCCCGGCGCGCCCACGACCGCGAAGTCGTCGAGCGCTGCCAACGCAAACCCGAACAGATCACCGCCCTTGGGCGCCGGGGGCACGAAGCTGCCGAGCAAGGCCGCCGAGCCGCCGCTGCCTTCGAGAAGCGCCCGTAGCTCGAAAAGGTAGACTTTGCCCGCGTCGGCAGCGTGATCGAGGTCCACGCGGGGTGCACCGACGAGCAAGCGGCTCCCCATGAAGGCGAGCGCGGCACCAAACTGGTCCTCCGCGGCGGGGTTCGGGTTATCGATGGTCGCCACGGCTTGTCCGCTGAGATCGAAGACATGGACGACACCGGCCTGTTTGACGACAACACCGGCCCGCTCCACGTCCCCGCCGGGTGCTCCTACCGCGACGAGCAACGACGGGAGCGCCACGGCGACGGCCGTTCCGAACAGATCGCCTTCCTGGAGGGGACGTGTGGGCCGGAGCTCCCGGACATCGGCCCCGAAGTCACTCACGTGCAGTTCGACGAGGTGCGCGGCGCCAGCATCCTTACCTGCGCCCGGCGCGCCCAGCGCCACGACACTGCCCTCGGCCGCGACTGAGAACCCGAGCTGCGCCCCCGGATTTGCCGGCACGGGGAGGAGCTGCTCAAGTCCCACCGTCTGCCCCTCCTCCGTGAGCAAGAACGATAGGAGACTCCCTTCCCCGCTATTTGCTTGCGGCCCGCCGAGCTCAGCGAGCTCGAAATTGTGCGAGTTGCAGGAACGGTCCTTGTTTGCTGCGTGCAGGGCCACCGAGCGGCCGAACGCCTCCCCACCTCGTGCCCTGGGTGTCGTGACCACCTTGCACCTCCCGCCAACCTGGAAGCACCCACCCGTGGTCCGGTCGAAGAGATACCCTGCGCCGGCGTCCCTTTCAGGGGTGTCCGCGAACGGTGCGCCGACCAGGATCAGCGTCGCCGGGTTGGGCATCGCCGCAACCGCCTCTCCGAACTGGTCCCCTGCCGCGGGCTCCTCCCTGCGGAGAGTTGCAGCCAGCTGGTAGACGGTCAGTGGACCCTCGCACGCGTCCCCCACACCGTCGCCGTTTTGATCTTTCTGGTCCGCGTTCGCTACGAACGGGCAGTTGTCAGAGCAGTCCGGACGCCCATCGGCATCGAGGTCACGCCGGTCGTTGACGAGCGGACATCGATCGTCGGAGCAGTTCCCATCGCCATCGTATTCGCCCAATGGGCAGGGATCGATGCAGTTCGGCGTACCATCCGCGTCGTCGTCGCGGTGGTCGGCCGCCGGGCAGCCGAGGCACTGAAGCGCGATCCGAGAGCAGTCGCCGCAGTTCGTGCAGCCAGGCAAGTCGGGGCACCGGTCGAAAGGGTCTGGGAACCCGTCCCCGTCCGCATCCGCAGCCGGCCCGCTAGCACAGGTGTTCGCGCAGAGCCCTACGGAGGAGAAATCGCTATCGCACCTGAAGCAGCCAAACCCCAACCATGCGCACGAGACGCCGTCGCGCTCGAAGGTGACGTCACAGGTTTCTATGTCGCTTATGGGGAGACAGAGACCCGGCGCTCGCGCCGGATCAGCCGTGCACTCCGGCTCAGCGCGCAGCGCGAACTGCAAGACCCCCGGCGGCCCGGATGCGAAGGCGCCCACTGCGAAGAGAAGTGGGTTCCCGGCCGTCGCCTTGACGGTGACATCGGACCGCCTGGACCCGCGCCCGCAGGAGTCGTTGTCGTCGTTGCAGCCGCGTTCGACGGCTCCGCCGCACATCCCCGCGAAGACCCCGAGAACCGTGTCGTAGTTGCTCCCACACGTAAACGCGCGCAGGAACATGTCCCGGTCGGGCGTGAACGTGTACCAGACGAAGCCAGAGGCGCCCGCGCAAGAGACCACCTCGCCAGGCGACGTGGTCGCACCCGACGCGTCCAGGACCTGAGTGAACGGCAAGTCCAGCACCGTGATGACCGTAGCGTTCGCGCATTCGTCATTAGCCGGCTGCGCGCCCGCGCCGGGCGCGGTGCACACCGCCAACGCCAGGGCCAATCCAAGGCCCCACAAGAACCCAGGTTTCTCTGGTATCATGGTACGCATAGATAGCGCTCCAGGCTCGAAATCGGTCAAGCGGACCGCCCGCAGCCGAACCGTCAGAACGTCACCTCGACACCCACGAGTGGGATGGGATCCGCGCGAGGGCCCTCGTCGTTCAACGGCAGCAGGACGTTGACGAACCCGATCAGCCGGTCGCTCCACAGGGCCACCCGCGTGCCGACCGACAGATCGTAGTAGTCGGGGCGCTTCCCGCCGATACCGAACAGTGGCGCCCTCCCGCGCCGGGTGGTCAGCAGGTCGGGCAAGTCGGCTACGCACTCGGCACGGCCGTCGAGGCAGCGCGGGAGGTCGATCGCCGTGAGCGACGCGAACGGGTGCCGGCCGAGCACTGCCAGGGCGATCGTGGCACGCTCCTGCCAGCCAGCGTCCGCGCCTACGCCCCAGCGCACCTCGGTTTGGCCGACGTCCTCGGTGTCGAAGTTCACGCCCGCGTTGAGGTAGGTCCGGAGCTCCACATTCTTCGAGAGGGCCACCTCGTGCGGCGAGACGTACAGCCCCGGGAGAACCTCCGGCGTACCCGTGCCCTGGAAGTCGTCCGGGTTGCCGGTGGGGAGCCGCAGTAAGAGCCCGAGCGCCACGGCGGCCGAGGAGCTGTCGAGCACCCTGTACTTGCCGCGCAGCAGCACATCGCCGATCCCCGCCTTCGAGCCGGCGAACGGGGAAATTGGTATCAGCGAGCCGCGCCCGCTGTCGCTGTCGATGCTTCGCAGCCGCACGTCGCGCTCGAGCTGCGTGTGGAGAAAGGGAACCGTCAGGTTGACATCGAGGTCGGCGGTCGCGCCGTAGGTGACGCTGAGCGTCACCTGGTCCGTATTGAGCTGGACCGCGTACCGCGGCACTCGAAGCAGCGCCTTCCCCGTTGCCGTCGTGCTGATGATAAGCGGGCTCGTGTCGTGGAGCTTGTCGATCTTCTCGCCGTCGAACGAGTCAAACGATACGTACTGGTAGCTCAGGTTGACGTTCAGTCGGCGCGCACCGAGCGGCGTCGCCCGCTCGAGGAAGAGCTGTCCGAGAACCGGCGCGACCCGCACGAAGGTGCCGCTCTCCTCATTGTACTCGTAGGATAAGCCCGTGGAGGCGGCGAGCGTGGGGATCGAACGGGCGACGGCCACCGCGATGGCGTCCGGGAGCGGCCCCAGTTGGGTCGTGAAGGCGTCCCGAAGGCCGGCCCGACTGGCGTGGAAGGGCGCCAGAACTTGCGTTCCCGCGTAGCCGCGCCATGCGCGATCTTGCTAGCGTGGCCGCCCAGAGCGCCAGGCAACCTAGGGCCGCATCACACTTTCGCCCGACGGCGTCCCGTTGGCGCTCGAATTGTGACAGAAGCCCCCCGCTGTGGGTTGGGAAGCTTACAGGTGGAGGGTTGTAGGAACGACAACCGGGGGAAGTTGTCATAAACCTCCCGAACTCCGACCCTGGCCCCGCCCCCCGGTTCGTGCGGCGCGTATAATGCCCAAGGGCAAAGCGTCAAGACGCGGTGCGTTGTGAACCCCGGGTGGTAGTGTCCTAATTAGGACACTACCTACCCCGCGCCGGGCCCCGTCGACGCAGTCGCGGCCACGAGAGCGGCCAGTGCGCGCCCTTCGTAGGCGAAGCTCTGCGGCTCGGGGCGAGGGCGAGCTTCTATCCTGATGGACCGTCCGCCCACGGCGACGCTGCGACATCCGGCGACGTCGTCGATGCGATCCGCATGCTGGCGCTGGTCTGCACGGATGAGTACATCGCCCTGTTCCTCAACCGCAACGGACGGCAGACCGGCATGCATAACCCGTGTTCGGCGGGACGCGTCACCTCGCACCGGAAGAGTCACCACATCCCGGCGTATTTGGAGCGACGGCAACAGGAGGAGGGCTGGATGAATCTCACGCAAGCCGCCGTGTACCTCGGTGCAGCCCGGGCCACCGTACGTAAAGCGATCGAGCAGGGAGTCTGCACAGGCCTCCATCCCCTGGCCGACAGTCCCTGGATCATCCCTCGCGACGACCTCGATCGTCCCGAGGTGCGTGCGCACTTCGCGGGTCTTCGACGGGCAACTCTACGAACAGATGACGCATCGGCCACGGGCGGGACCCCAAAGCTTCCGGGCCTGTGACGGATGGAGCAGTATGAAGCAAGCTTCTCCAAGAACTCCATCGGCGTGAAGACGAGATGTGTCGTCCCGGCCGCCCACGGGCGCTGGAGGGGACGGCGGCCCGCCCGTCGCGCAGCCGGTGCAGGCGTCCCTGTCCAAGCGGCGGGCGGCAGAGGTACTGGCAGAGACGCTCGAGCCTCGCGGTCGCCGGCCGCATGGAGGACGAAGCCGGCCTCGTGCGCGTGGAGCGGCACGTGGCGCTCGACCCACGGCGCGTCGGGGTCCGCGCCGACCCGCACGGGCCTCCGCCCCCCCGTGAGTGCCCAGTGCCGCCCGGCCGCGGGACGAACTGTCAAGTAGTCTCTAGTACGCACGCATATCCGATGCGTGCGCACGGATGATCGACGAACGGATCAACGATCTGCGCGGGAGTATCCTGGCGCTCCGAACGTGGCGACGGCCGGCGCTTTCGAGGCATGAGGGTTCACCCCGCGCTGGGTGCGGGTAGACTCTCACCGCCACGCGCGAGCGTAGCGCCATCCCGCGACCGCGCATGAGCGCCGTCCCCGACAGCGCCCTACGACGGCTTCTTGAGCCCCCGGATCTTCCAAGCGCTACCTTCCTTCGCGAGCACGCTGCTCATCCTCACCTCGAGATGCATCTCGCGGCCACTGCGCGCGTCCTTGAACACATCGTTGCGCGTGAAAGTGGCCAGCGCTTCGTTACCCTCGAAGAGGATGTCCACGTTCGTGAACTGCACCTTGAGGCTGTCGGCGTTCTCGAAGTAGCGCCTGAGCGCGTCGCGCTGGCTGTCGCTCATGGCGACCTGGATCGCGGCAAGCTGGTCGAGGTTCTTCGTCTCGAGGGCGGCACGGTACGACTCGAGGATCCTGCGCACCGCCGTCTCCTCCGCGCCATCCTGCTGCG
>VBJV01000237.1:2330-2750 GCA_005879785.1 Chloroflexota bacterium | reverse complement strand
CCCGAGATCGAGGCGGTGGTCGTGAAGCGCTCGGTGTCGCGGTTTGCGGCTGAGAACCTGCACCCGGGCCTGGCCTGCCGGCTGATCCGCGAGGGCGCCCAGCGCGCCGTCGCCCGAGCGGCGGCGATCGGCCCGCCCTCGATCACGTTGCCGGCGCGGCTGGACGTCACGACCGTGACCGCCGATATGGCCGAGATGGCGACGTGGATCGGCGGCGTCGAGCGCACCGGCGACCGCTCGATCAGCCTCGCCGACGACCACCCGCTGGCGCTCTACCGCCGCTTCGTGGCCGTGATCGCGATCACGCGCGCGCTCGGCGAGGAGGCGTAGTGGCGGGGCGGGTGGCCGTGGTCACGGGGGCCGGCGGCGCGATCGGCGGCGCCATCGCACGTCGCCTGGCCGAAGACGGTTTCTCCGTTG
>VBJV01000237.1:0-2259 GCA_005879785.1 Chloroflexota bacterium | reverse complement strand
CGCCGTGGCTGCTGGTGAACGTGGCCGGCGTGTTCTTCGAGCATGACGTGCCGGACACCACGGCCGAGCAGTTCGACCTGATCTCGGACGTGAACGTGAAGGGCACGTTCCTCACCTGCAAGGCGTTCCTGCCAGCCATGATCGCGGCCGGATCCGGCTGCATCGTCAACATCGGATCGACGGCCGGGCTGCGGGGCGGTCACCGTCGCGCCGTCTACAACGCCAGCAAGGCCGCCGTCGTGATGTTCACGCGCTGCCTGGCGCTCGATCACGGGCCGCAGGGCGTGCGCGTGAACTGTGTCTGCCCCGGCCTGATCGACACGCCGATGGCGGACTGGATCACCAGCCACCCCGATGCGCTGCGGGCCTGGGAGGACACGATCCCGGCCCGGCGGATCGGCAGCGTCGACGACATCGCCCACGCCGTGTCGTGGCTGGCGTCGGAGGAGGCGGACTACATGCACGGCGCCGTGATGGCGGTGGACGGGGGCGACTCGGCGTGATCGAGCGGCGCGTGCTGCGGTTCGAGGCGCCGCTGCTGGAGGGCGTCGAGCTGCCCGCCGTCGAGGCCCGTGGCAGCCGTGACGGCCCGCGCGTGGGCCTGATCGCCGGCATCCACGGCTGCGAGTACGCCTCGATCGCCGCCCTCACCCGGTTCCTGCGCCAGCTGGACGCCGGGCGGCTGAGCGGCTCGCTGATCGCGGTGCCGATCGTCAATGTCACCGCCTTTCGTGCCCGCAGCCCGTTCGTGACGCCACAGGACGGCAAGAACCTGAACCGCTGCTTCCCCGGCGACCCGGACGGAACGTTCTCGGACGTCCTTGCACACCACGTGTTCGAGCAGGTGATCCGGCCCAGCGACCATCTGATCGACCTGCACGGCGGCGACCTGGTGGAGGCGCTGGAGCCGTTCACGCTGTACGACGAGTCGCCCGTCCAGCAGCGGGCGCACGAGATGGCGGTCGCCTTCGGACTGCGCTACCTGATCCGAAGCGAGCGCTCGGAGGCGATCGGCGGCACCACCAGCGCGGCCGCCGCCGACGCCGGCATCCCCGCCATTATTCCCGAGGCGGGAGGCTGCGGGCGGATGGACGAGGCCTCGATCGCACTGCACGTTGCCGGGATCGAGAACACGCTGCGTGCGCTGGGCGTGCTGGACGGCGAGGTGTCGCCGCCGCCGGCGGGGATGCGTCTGGTGCGCCGGTTCGTGTGGCTGCGGGCGCCGGTCGCAGGCTGGTGGGATGCGGCCGTGACACCCAGTCAGTCGGTCTCGGCCGGCCAGCCGCTGGGCACGCTGCGTGATCCGTTCGGCGATCCGCTGCATGACGTGAGCTCGCCGGAGGACGGCACGATCATGTTCGTCACCACCAGCCCGGCGGTGGCGGAGGACGGCATCCTGCTGGCCGTGGGCGGAGGGATCGAGCCGCTCTAGGCGCGACGGCGAGGGGTCAGACCCCTCCACGGGCGCCGTTGCCCAATCGGCACACACTCGACACACTTCGAAGCCCCAAAACCGCTTAAAATGGCGGTTTTGCGCCACGCACCTCGCCAGCGCGCGAGGGAGAGGGGTCAGACCCCTCCGCAGCCGGCGTTGCACGATCGGCGCCGACTCGACACGTCTCGTGACAGCCGCGGCGCACGTATTTGGCGGCCGGGTCAGACCCAAGAGCGCGGCTACTAGCCGAGCTGGCGGCGCAGCAGGATCTCCGGCTCGCGCATCTCGGCCGTCATCACCGCATAGGTGGCGTCCTTGCGGCTGGAGGCGACGCCGTGCGAGCCGTCCGGCGTCATCACGAGCACCTGGAGCGGTGAGCGGAACTCGTCCTCCAGCGCGGCCGCCTCGCGTAGCACCTCCAGGCAGGCCTCCTGCGGCGTCGAGCCGGCCGCCAGGCGCTCGACCGCAAGCCGCGCCGTCTGCGCCCGCATCGCCAGCTCGCCGCGGCCGGTGCAGCCGGCCGCCCCGGCGCGGTTGTCGCAGTAGTTGCCGGCGCCGATGATCGGCGAGTCGCCGACCCGACCGGGGTACTTCCAGGGGTAGCCGCTGGTGCTGACGCCCACGCAGAGGTCGCCGTGGGCGTCGCGGGCGATGATATTGACCGTGCCCCAGTTCTCGGACGAAGGCGCCATCCGTTGCATCAGGTCGTGGGCGGCCTCGCGGTAGCGACGGTCGCCGGCCGACTCGGAACCGTCCCAACTCGGCATGTCGAGCCCTTCGCGCCACCTGCGCGCCGCCTCGTCGGTCAGCGTCTGCTCCCGCTG
>VBJV01000236.1:962-3334 GCA_005879785.1 Chloroflexota bacterium | reverse complement strand
TCGATTTCATGGCCTCGGGCGCGAACGGCATGCTGTCAGGCGAGTCGACGACAGGGAAATGGATGACCAGGAACGCCTGGAAGTACGGATGGGTGCTGAGCTACCCGCGGTCCAAGACAGACCCGGCGCACCTCTGGAACGAGACGGTGTGCTTCCGATACGAGCCGTGGCACTACCGCTATCTGGGGCGCGAGACGGCCGCGAAGGTCCACGAGTCAGGGCTGACCGTCCGCGAGTACCTCTGGGCCAACTTCACCATGGTCGATGCGACGACCGGTGAGCCGAACCCGTCCCCGTCCCCGTCGCCGAGCGCATCGTCGGCGGCCAGCCCCACGGCGACACTGTCCGCCATCGCGTTCGGATCGCCCGCGGCGTCGGCCGGGTCCGCGCGGCCAGGCAGCGCGACGCAGCCCGCGGGCGGCGGACCGTTCGGGCTCGATCCGACCGTCATCGCGGGGCTCGTGCTCGTCCTGACGTCGATCGGGCTCGTTTTGTTGTCGATCGGCGTCCTCCGCTTGCGCGGCAACGTACGGCACTGAACCTCAGCCCGCCGCCTGCATGCGTGGCGCCAGGCGCCCGTGGAGAAGCAACCTGGCCGTGGCATCTCAGCTGGTGTCCGCGCTGTCCTCCGTGCCCACCTCCGGCGACCGCAGGCCGTGACGTGCCATGAACGCCGGCGTGCCTTCCACGTCGACGTCGGCGCCATAGCGGCGGCCAAGAGCGTTCGTCTCCTGCGGGGCCGGGAGCTTCCCGCCACGGAAGAGCTCGAGCGCCTCCGCGAAGAAGTGCTCGAGCCCGGCTGGCGACACGATCTCGAGGATCAGCCCGCGCTCGGGGCCGACATTCCAAAATGCGTGGCGAAGCTTGCGCGGCTTGAAGACGAGCGAGCCCGCGGCAGCCTCGAACTCGCGGTCCCCGATCTCGAAGCCGAAGTGGCCCTCGAGGATGTACGAGTACTCGTCCTCGCGCGTGTGCGTGTGGGGCGGCGCGAACCATCCGGTCTCGATCGGGTGGACGACGAGCGCGAAGCGATTGCCCGTATCGGCTCCGGCCAACATGAAGCGGTCCCCCGGGATATTCGTCCCGGGGCGCACCGTCCAGCCCTCGTCGGGGCGTAGCACCAGCGGGTCAGCCCGATGCCAGAGATCGGTCATCGGGGGGCCCTCGCCCCGAACATGTCGAACGCCCGCAGATCGTGGCGAGCAAGGAATGCCTCCCGCTCATCGAAGTGGGACACCGCGGTCTCGGCCAGCAGGTCCATGGCCCTGGCATAGTCCGGAGTCCCGGGGACCGGCCGAAGCGTCCCCAATTCCCGGAAGAAGCGCTCGAGTCCAGCTGGCGCGATGACCTCGATGAGCAGCGCGGGACGATCGCTGGGGTTCCAAAAGGCGTGCTTGACGCCGCGTGGCTTGAAGAGATACTCCCCGGCCTCGACCGTGAGCTCCTGGCCACCGATCTCCGCGCCGATGACCCCGTCCAGGACATACGAGATCTCGTCCTCCCGGGTGTGTGTATGCGGGAGGGCGAACGCCCCCGGCGGCACGGGGTGCTCGACGATGGACACGGCCCCGCGGGTCTGGTCGCCTTCGATCTTGAAATGGACGCCAACGCCGCCAGGGAGCTGGACGCTATCTCCGTCGTCGGCGCGGATCACGAATGCTCCGATCCCCTGCTCAACCATTTCGACGCCTCCCATGTCCGCCCTGCCCACTAGGCTCGCTTTACATCTATGTAAACCGTAGAGCGGGACATCCGCGGTTGTCAAGATGCTTTGCACGTTTGTAAAGTGAACCTGTGGAGCAGCGCGAACGTCCTCCCCGTCCCGCCCGTCTTGGCAGTTCCGCCCGTCCAGTGCGAACTCGCCAGCAGCGCCGCCAGGACACCCGGCGGCGGATCGTCGATGCGGCCATCGAGCTGCATTCGACCGTCGGCCCAGCGCGCACGTCGTTCTCGGCTGTGGCGCAAAAGGCCGGCGTGACCCGACCGACGCTGTACGCCTATTTCCCGGACAAGCCCTCGCTCTTCGCCGCGTGCAGCGGGCATGTCATGGCGACCGACCCACCGCCCGACCTGGCCGCGTTCTCAACGGTGGCCGACCCGATCGCGCGCCTGCGGCAGGCGCTGACCGAGATGTATGCGTACTACCGTCGGCACGCAGCCCGAATCGCGAATCTCGAACGAGACATGCCGTCGCTGCACCTGTCGGTGCCGCCAGGCCGCACGATCGAGGGCGAACGCCAAGGGCTGGCCGAAGGGCTCGCGGCGGAGCTATCGTCGAGCCGCAGCCGGCGGGACCTCGTCACTGCAGCCGTCCGTCACGCCCTCGCGTTCGCGACCTGGCGCTCACTCACCCAGCCGCCTGGCGCCTCCGA
>VBJV01000236.1:0-836 GCA_005879785.1 Chloroflexota bacterium | reverse complement strand
GATGTCGCCGTCGAGGACGCCGTTCGTGTCCGACGTCTCGACGTTCGTGCGGTGGTCCTTGACCATCTGGTAGGGATGCAGCACGTAGGAACGGATCTGGTTCCCCCAGCCGGCCTCGACGTGTGCGCCCCTGATGCGCGCCAGTTCCGCCTCGCGCTCCCGCACGGCCCGTTCGAGGAGCCGCGCGCGAAGGATCTTCATCGCCGTCTCGCGGTTCTGCATCTGCGAGCGCTCGTTCTGGCTCTGCGCCGTGATGCCCGTGGGCAGATGCGTGATGCGTACGGCTGAATCGGTCTTGTTGACGTGCTGGCCGCCGGCTCCGGTGGCCCGGAAGGTGTCGATGCGCAGCTCGTCCGGGTCGACCTCGACCTCGACGTCCTGCTCTACCTCGGGCAGCACCTCGACCTGCGCGAACGTGGTGTGGCGCCGGTTCTGGGCGTCATACGGGCTGATGCGCACGAGGCGGTGGACGCCGCGCTCGGCGCGGAGGAGCCCGTAGGCGTGCACTCCATCGACCGCCACCGTCACGCTCTTGAGCCCCGCCTCCTCGCCGGGCATCTCGTCGAGGACCTCGGTCTTGAAGCGCCGCCGCTCGGCCCAGCGCAGGTACATGCGCAGGAGCATCTCGGCCCAGTCGGTCGCTTCGGTCCCGCCGGCGCCGGCGGAGATCGTCAGCAGGGCGTTGCGGTCGTCGTACTCGCCGGCGAAGAGGAGCGCGGTGCGTTCCCGCTCGAAGTCGGCCAGCACGCGCCGGTACTCGCGCTCGACCTCGGCCTCCATCGCCGGGTCCGTTGCGGCCAGCTCGTTGAGCTCGACCAGGTCGCGCGATCGACGGC
>VBJV01000234.1:508-2938 GCA_005879785.1 Chloroflexota bacterium | reverse complement strand
ACGACGCGTTCAGCTGGCGCGACGGCGACCGCCGGGTGGAGTTCGGAACCGGCGCGGCCGGGAGGCTGGCGGAGTTGGGCTGGGACGAATTCGACCTGCTGACCACTGCTCGAGCCGACCCCGGCATCGCGCCCGCCCACATCGTGGCCGCGGGAGGCGTGCCCGAGCTGGCCGCCTCGCTGCTGCTGCGGGTGGTACGCCCGCGGCTGGTGGCGTGGGGCGGCGGCCGGGTGATCGACACCGCCAAGGCGATCGTGTCGGCGCGAGGCGGCGAGGTGTGCGCCGTTCCGACCACGCTCTCCGGCGCCGAGATGACCTCGCTGCACCGCAAGATTGCCGGCCACGAGAGTGGCCGGTCGGTGAGGCCGGTGCTGGTGCTGGCCGACCCGGGCCTGATGTGCTCGCTGCCCGAGCCGATGCTGCGCGCCAGCGCGATGAACGCGCTCGCGCACGGCGCAGAAGCCCTGTACGGGCCGCGGGCCAACCCGGTGGCCAGGCTGGCGGCGCTGCGCGGCGTGTGGCTGCTTGCGGCGGGCGACCGTGCGCTCGGAGCGCTGCTCTGCGCATACGCTGTTGACTCGGCAGGCTACGCGCTTCACCACGTGCTCGGCCAGACCACGGTACGGGTGTGCGGAACGCCTCACGCCGAGACGTACGCCGCGCTGCTGCCGCACACCATGGCGGCCATGCTCGAGCGCGCGCCGGAGCAGATGGCGGAGCTGGCGGCGGCGGTCGGGGCCACCTCCGCGTCGCTGGCGGCACGGCTCGACGAGCTTGGCGGAGGCACGCGCCTGAACCTCGACCCCGGGCAGCGCCGGCGCGTGGTCGAAGGCGCGCTCGGCAGATCCGAGCTCGCCTGTACACCCGCCCCGCCGGTCACGGCAACCGAGCTGGAGGCGCTGCTGGAGGCGGCTGCTGCGCATCCCAATCTGTAGACTTCTGCCGCTATGGGAAAGGGGTACGCCGAGGGACCAGCGGCCGAAGGGGCCGAAGCCGCGCGCGAGCGGGGCGACCACCTGGCACGCCCCGCGGCCGCCATCATGCGGCGAATCGTGCTGGGCAGCACGAAGGACGATCCCAGCCAGCACGTGCTCGGCTATGCCGACGAGATCGACGCCGACCAGCTGTTCGCGTCCGGCAAGGCATGGGGGATCAAGATCGTGAACGCCGTTGAGTGACAACCCCTACCTGCGGCCATCCGACCCGGCCAAGCGGCACAGCGCGGCGCTCACCGACGGTCCCGACCGCGCCCCCGCGCGGGCGATGCTGAAGGGCATCGGCTTCAGCGACGAGGATCTCTCGCGGCCGCTGATCGGCGTCTCGACCACCTGGATCGAGACGATGCCGTGCAACTTCAACCAGCGCGAGCTCGCTCAGCGAGTCAAGGCCGGCATCCGTGAGGCCGGCGGCACGCCGATCGAGTTCAACACCATCTCGGTCTCGGACGGCGTCTCGATGGGCACCGAGGGCATGAAGGCGTCGCTGATCAGCCGGGAGGTGATCGCCGACTCGATCGAGCTGGTCGTGCGCGGCCACCTGCTGGACGGTCTCGTCTGCCTGGTCGGGTGCGACAAGACGATCCCGGCCGCCGCGATGGCGCTGTGCCGGCTGGATCTGCCCGGCCTGGTGCTCTACAACGGCTCGATCGCGCCCGGCACCTTCCGTGGGCGTGACATCACGATCCAGGACGTGTTCGAGGCCGTGGGCGCCTACGCCGCCGAGAAGATCGACGCCGCCGAGCTGCATGAGGTCGAGTCGGCCGCCTGTCCCGGCGCCGGAGCCTGCGGCGGGCAGTTCACCGCAAACACGATGTCGACGGCGCTCGAGTTCCTCGGCCTGTCGCCGGGCGGCATGAACGGCATCCCGGCGCTCAACCGGGGCAAGGGCGACGCGGCCGAGGAGGCGGGCCGGATCGCGATGCGGCTGGTGCGTGACGACGTGCGGCCGTCGCAGATCGTGACCAGGGAGGCGCTCGAGAACGCCACGGCCTCGGTCGCCGCCACCGGCGGTTCGACCAACGGCGTGCTGCACGTGCTTGCGATTGCGCGTGAGCTCGGCATCCCGTTCTCGATCGACGACTTCGACACGATCGCCTCCCGCACGCCGATCGTGGCCAGCCTCAAGCCGGGCGGTAAATACGTCGCCACCGATATCTTCGACGCCGGCGGCGTCGCGCTGGTCGCCCGCGAGCTGGCGCGCCGCGACCTGATCCACGCCGGCGCGGTGACGGTCGACGGGCGGGCGCTGGGGGAGATCGCCGAGCAGGTGGTGGAGACGCCCGGTCAGCCTGTGGTGGTGTCGATCGAGACGCCGATCAAGCCCACCGGTGGGCTGGCGGTGCTGCGCGGCAACCTCTCGCCGGACGGCTGCGTGGTCAAGCTTGCGGGGCACGAGCGCACCAGCCACCGCGGGCCGGCGCGGGTGTTCGAG
>VBJV01000234.1:0-353 GCA_005879785.1 Chloroflexota bacterium | reverse complement strand
GGGAGCGACCCACGGACTGATGGCCGGCCACGTCACGCCCGAGGCGGCTCGCGGCGGACCGATCGCGATCGTGCGCGACGGCGACATGATCCAGTTCGACATCGCCGCCAGGGAGCTTCGCGTCGAGCTGAGCGATGGCGAGATCGCCGCCCGTCTGGCCGACTGGCACGCCCCCGAGCCGCGCTACCGAAGCGGCGTGTTCGCAAAGTACGCGGCCCAGGTCAGCTCAGCCAGCGAGGGTGCGATCACGCGGCCGACCTTCGGCTAGAGCCAGCCGTGCGGGCGATCGCACTCATCACCCTGGCGATGGCCGCGCCGGCCTGCCTGGGGAGCCACCATGCGGCGAACGGCCT
>VBJV01000233.1:1303-3735 GCA_005879785.1 Chloroflexota bacterium | reverse complement strand
CGGGCCAACCCGCTACGTCGAGATCGTCAATATGCAGATCGGCGTTTATTCGCGCGGCGGGGGGTTGATCGGCACCACCGACCTGCCAAGCTTCGACGGTCAGGCCCCGGAGAACTCGAACAACACCACGTTCAACTTCAGCGCAACCGACCCGGTGGTGCTCTGGGACCCGGGGACCGACCGCTTCTACTATCAGTGGCTCGACGTCTCAAACGGCAACGACTACACAACGAAGTGGGGTTTCAGCAAGACCGACTCCCCCTCCGCGAGCCGCAGCGACTGGTGTCAGTACACCGCAGACTTTGGGTACGGCGGCGACCTCCCTGACTATCCCAAGCTGGGACAGACGGCCGACTTCCTGCTTATCGGCGTGAACATATTCCCGGCGAGCGGCACCAACGACTCCGACGTCGACTGGATTGCCAAGCCGCAGGGGACGGCGCCGATCGCAGCCTGCCCGGCGCAGAGCTCGTTCAGCAAGGGGATCCTGAAGGACGGGCTCACCAACGCGGACGCCACCCTCGCCTTCACGCCGGTGCCGGCGATCCAGGACGACCCGTCCAGCACCGGTTACATCGTCGCCACGTTCGACGTCGCCGCACCGGTGCCCCTGGTCCCGGGAGGCGACGGCACGACTGTTCCCGGCCTCGGCTCCTCGAACTTCGTCAGTCTCTACACGGTCACCAACAGCGGCGGCATCCCGGCGATCAGCGCGCCGAGAACGGTCCCCGTGAACACCTTCCAGACGCCGATCAATGCAGACCAGATGGGCAACACCTTCCAGCTCGACACTCTCGACGGACGGCTGACTCACGCGGTCTCGGCAATCGACCCCAGCCGCGGCGGCAATATCGATATCTGGACGACCCACGCTGTGATGGGCGGCGCCGGCGCTGAGCAGCGCTGGTACGAGATCGATTCGTCGACCGCGACGCTGGCCCAGGCCCAAGGCGTCGTGACGAGCAGCACGGCGTTCTACTACAACGGCGCGCTGGCGCCCGACCGGGCGGTTCACGACGGCAGCACGGCGTTCGGCGGCAGCATGGCTCTGGGTCTGACGACCTCCGGCCCGGTCGCCAACCCCACGATCGTCATGGTCACGAAGTCGCTCAACGACGCGCAGACCGCGGCGATCACGATCGTTACGTCGCCGAACGCATACGACGACTTCAGTTGCTCGGAGAGCGGCCTCAACCTGCGCACCGCGTGCCGCTGGGGGGACTACGCAGGCGCCACCTCCGACCCGACCCCGGTGCTTCCGCCCGGCGGCAGCCAGGTCGGCAACGTCTGGCTCACCAACGAATGGGATGTGGGCATCGCGACCAACCCGCTCTGCAGCGTCGACGCCTGCTGGGAAACCCAGAACTGGGCTGCGAACATCCCGCAGCCGAGCACGGTGGTCACGCCCGAGGCGCCGTTCGCAGCGGTGCTCCCGGGGGTCGCGGGACTCGTGCTCGGGGGCGGCTGGATCGCGCGCCGAAGGCGCCGCGGCAGGGCTGAAACCACAGCGGGGACCGTCGCTACCTCTGCCGACTGCGCTCCAAACCGTGACCCCTCGGACCATCCCCCGACGGAGTAGCATCTGGCCCGAATATTGGGCTAAACACTGGGAGGATCCCCATGTCCAGCCACGCATGGAAGTTGCCTGTGACCGGAGCCGTACCCGCTCAGGAGCATTCGACGGCGAAAGACATAACGCGGCGAGCACTGCTGCGCACGGGCGTGCTCGGCGCTGCGATGGGCACGGCGACACTCACGATGCCAGTGCTCGCGAGGGCGGCGAGCGCCCCCGGAGTCAGCCACGGCAGCGAGCAGATCGGCGAGATCTACGAACTCCAGGCGGCATTCCATCGAGCCAAAAGCCACCAGGACATCGACTTGATGGTCTCGTTGTGGGCGGAGGACTGCACCTTCACACTCAACGGCACCACGTTCAGCGGCAAGGACGCGGTGAGGGCATTCTTCCTCGCCTCTGGCTCTTGGACAAGCCATCGCATGTCGTTTGTGCCCTCGTTCAAGGATCAGATTCAGGTCAATGGGGACACGGCGTTCCTCTATTTCGAATGCCACGACGTCGATCTCGTCTCCGGCCTTGTCGTGACGCACCTGTTCAACGCCGGAACGATCCGCAACGTGGCTGGCACGTGGTTGTTCTGGAAGATGAACTTCGGGACCGCTCCTCTCTCGGTCGACACCATCTACTTCCCATAGAACGTCTGGTCCCGATTCCCGGAGGCTGCTGTCACTCACGGTGTATCACCTTGGGCCAGGTGATACACTGACGACATGCCAACGAACCGTCCGCGGCACATGATTACCGAAACCGATGCCGTCGCCGAGGCCATCGATGATGCGGCGGAGCGTTGGCCGGGCGACCGCGAGCATCGAGGTAAGTTGATCGTTCGACTGGTGGAGGAGGGACACCGTGCGCT
>VBJV01000233.1:0-1257 GCA_005879785.1 Chloroflexota bacterium | reverse complement strand
TGGCCGGAATGATCGTCTTGGACGCGGGCGTCCTGATCGCTCATCTCGACGCCCAGGACGCGCAGCACGCGCGCGCCGACCAGCTGCTGGCTGAGACTTCGCCTCAACCGCTCGGAGCCAGCCCGATAACGCTCGCCGAGGTCCTGGTGGCGCCCGCTCGGACGGGACGGCTTGATCGAGCCAATGCGGCGCTCAACGCCGGACCCCAGCGCATACCACGGAAGTGCCCTGAATGGCGTGTCGTGTCCACCGGGTAGTGGGCACTGCATCGCGGTCGGCTGGTACGTCAACAGCAACGGGCAGCAGATCACCCTGGCTGAGACATGGAACGGCAGTGTCTGGGCAGTACAGCCCACGCCCAATCCCTCCGGGTCCTCGAGGATCACCGGTTTGAACGCGGTGTCGTGCTCTTCGACGAGCGCGTGCACCGCAGTGGGCTCCGTCGAGGTCGATAACTCCGGCACGTACTTGACGCTGGCCGAACGCTGGAACGGCAGTGCGTGGGCGGTGCAGTCGACGCCCAATCCCAGCGCCGCCCAGAGCAGCGTGTTGACTGGTGTGTCGTGCGCCTCCGCCACCGCATGCACGGCGGTGTCGCACTACACACTGAGCATCAACACGCCCGACATGCTCGGTGGCACCGAGGAGACTGGGCCGGCGTTGGTGCCGTCCAACTTCGTCCTGCCGGCCAACACGACCGTCGATATCACCATAGTCAACTACGACGACGCTACACCGCTTCCCGCCGGCAGTGAGCAGTATGCGAAGGCGTACGGCATCGTCGGAACGCTCGCAGTGAGCGACCTCGACGCGGTCAATCCGAACGCCGTAAAGTCCGCGCGGCATGTCAAGGCGCTGGACCCTGCCGCTGAGGTATCGCACACGTTCACGATCGCAGCGCTCGGCCTCAACGTCCCGCTGGCGCCACAGTCGGTGACAACGTTCCGCTTCCACACGGGACACCGGGGTTCGTACGAGTGGCGCTGCGTGGATCCCTGCGGCGCCGGCGACGCCGGTTGGGGCGGAGCGATGTCAGCGAAGGGCTACATGGTCGGAACCGTGACACTCGCATGAACGCCGGTTCAGCGGAGCTGGGTTCGAGAGGGCCCAGCTCCGCTGTCCGTTCTTGTCAGCAAGCGCCAGTGAGGTCGGCCCGCGGCGAGTTCTGGTCAGGGTTCGCTGTCGACCTCGGCCAGGGTCAGCTGTATCCCCGACGCGTTGTAATCGCTCCCAGCTCCGGTGCAGGTGGTCGTTGAC
>VBJV01000235.1:1066-3086 GCA_005879785.1 Chloroflexota bacterium | reverse complement strand
AGTCGAAACGGAAATCATAGCCGAGCCCGTCGCTGCAATCGTTCGTCTCGTCGGGGAGCAGTGGCAGCACCTCCAGACGGCATTCCGAGACCCATGCCGCCGCGGCAACGACGTCCTCTCCGAAGCGCTGACGCAGCCAGCGCCAGGCGCGCATCTCTCCGACTATGCCCACCATGCGCTTTGCCTGCGGCGTCGGGCGGGGGCGACGCCCGCCACCGCCCCCGTCCCCGCCGCCTCCACCGCCGTTGCTTCCGCGGCGTGTCCCAGGCGCACCGTCGAGGGGGGTGGTCTCCCGCTTCCGCGGATCCGGGCCGCCTTCGAGCAGGCAGACTGCGGACACGCGGCGCAGCAGGTCCTGCAGGTTGTCGCTATCCAACTCGAACGTCTCACCGGCCACCTCGAAGCGCCGTGCCTGTCGATCGACCTCGGCCCGCTGCCGCTCGCGCTCCTCACGTCGTCGGGCCACTTCGTCTTCGGACAGGCCCAAGGCAGTGCGAACGCCCTCCAGCGATTCGCACCCCCGAGCGGCCTCGGCGAACTCGGGGTCGTCAAGCAGCGCGAGGGCTTGGCGCAGCGTCTCCCCGGCACTCCGCGGCTGCAACCACGCGGCATCATCGACAACCGGCTCGCGCGGCATGGAGGCCGGGATCGGGGCGTTGCGAATCTCGCGCCAGGTGCGCGCGAGATCCCCGAGCGCCTGGAGGGTTCGCTCAAGAGCAGCCCGGTTCTCTCGTGCGATCTCAAGGGGATCCGGATCGAGCCGCACGGCGAGCGCCGCGAGGAGCTCCCTCAGTCCGCCGGCATCGACCACGGGCTCTTCCGGCAACGGCACTTTGCAGAGCAGGCTCCACTCCGAGGTCGCGTGTCGCAGCACGGCGTCGAACGGCAGGTCCCACCACGTCAACGACCACCGGGTCAGGGTCGCGTCATCGGGCTCCAAGAGCGTCAGCCGCCCATACAGGGCCGCATCGCCAGCCTGCAGGGCGAGGTGCCGCGCGAGTGCGCGTTGCACTGGGGCGAGCGCGGCGTTGTGCGCGCGGAGCTGGTCCGTCAGCCGGTCGTTGCTCACCGGCGCGTAGCGCTCCCCGAGGCCCGCAAGTACGGCGTTCCATCGGTGAAGCTCGGCGCGCTCTCCCAATACCGTGAAGGCTTCCCGACCCATGTCGCGGTCGGTGCGCGCCCGCCTCGCCGCGCCGAGAAGCTCCGGTGCCGGCCAGGCCTCGACGTGCGCGTCGAGCCATCGCTCGAGCGCGTCAAGGTCGGCCGCGGCAACGTCGAGGCCGGCGGCATCCACGCTCAGCAGGGCCAGCACGGGCCGGAGCCGGTCGACGAGGAAGCTTGTCCGGCCCTGCCAGAGCTGGCGCACCTCGGCCACCCGGACAGCGTCGATTTCGCACCGGGCGAGCGCCCTATCGACATCGGCGAGCGAGGGGCGCGCGATCCCGTTCAGGCTGCCCAGCACGAGCCGGAGATCCTTGACCAAGTCGGCACGCGCCAGGGCGGCCTGCCCCACCTCAGCGAGGCGGTCGAACCGCTCGGCCGCCGAGTCGCTGACCACCAAGACCCCGCCGTCCACCCAGGCCGCAGGCGGCTTCCACGCTCCGACCACCTCGTCACCGAGGCGAAGCCGCGCGTCGATGTCTCGGCACTGCACTACCCGTGCAGCGCGCAGGCGATCGATTGCGTCCCGCCAGGCCCTCGTGGCCGTGCCCCGCGGGTTCGCGCCTCCGAACCCTGCGACCGAAAGCAGGACGATCGGAAGCCAGGCGAGCGCAGAGTCCTCGATCGGGAGACCCGCAACGGCATGGTCCGCGATCGGCTCACCGTCGACGTACTCAACCTCATCGAGGGCCGATGCGCGGCGCAGGCCGGATTCCTTCGCCAGCCGATCGCCGAGCCGACGAGCATCCTGGCCTGCCATCGCGAGCAACACCTTGCCCCGGTCCGCGAGCGCCCGCGCTCGCTCCTCGTTGTCGGGGAGATAGACGTCGCCCAGCATGTCGGCGGGCCGCACCCGCAA
>VBJV01000235.1:378-983 GCA_005879785.1 Chloroflexota bacterium | reverse complement strand
CCGCCCTTCGTTCCACGCCATCGCGAGGGCGTCGAGCAGTTCGGGTCCGGTGACGTCGTCGTCGGTTGGGTACCTGCGCAACCCCAGATCGGTGAGCGCCTTCCGCAGGTCCGCGTCTGATTCGAGCCGCACCGAGAGGGGCTCCGACAGCGGGTCGAGGTGCCGGAAGCGTGCGGAGCTCCCGCGGAGGTGACCGACGGGCACCCACCAGCGCCCCCTCAGCGGGCGCTCCACCTTGTCGCGGTCGGCCAGCCACGGCCGCGTGCGCAGCCACCACTGGAGGGGAGATTCGGGGCGCTTCGTGTCCGCGTTTCCACCGACCTTACGCTGCTTCGCCAGCTTCCAGTCCTCCCGCCACGCGGGGATGGACGCCAGGAGCAGCTTGCTCAGCGCCGATCGCGCGACGCGGCCGAAGCCGTCGAACCACTCGAGCACGGGCACCACGAAGACGTCCTCGAGCGCGTATCTGTGGTAGCTGCCGGAGTAGTACGGCCTGGCCTGTTCATGGACGGCCCCCCGCCACCCGTCCCAGTCCGCCGCGCTGAATCCGGGGGCACGCGCCGGCCGGAACTCGTTGAAGCCGCCGGACGCCATCGAGTAGGTCG
>VBJV01000235.1:0-365 GCA_005879785.1 Chloroflexota bacterium | reverse complement strand
ACGCCGGCTTTCTGGAGCAGGTCCCGCAACTCGAACGCAGCGACCGGCCAGCGCGGGTCGTGGGGAGCCAGCAGTGCACGCGTCCGAAGCGGCACGCCTGTCTCCTCAAGCTGCGCGTCAGCGAGCGTGAACAGCGCCTCCCCGAGCGCGTTGGGCCAGCCCGGGCCGAACGCCGCCACGTCCAGCCGGTGCCATCCGCCGTGGCACGGGATTGGCAGTGCCCCCAAGCTGCGCAGAACCGAGGGTGCCGGCTCCGGGCCGACCAGGGAGAGCGCCCATGAGAGTATCTCGGCGCAGGCCTCGGCCTCGGGTGTGCCGTACGGCACGGGCAGCGGCGGGACCGCCTTGAGCGCGACGTCGCGCAG
>VBJV01000014.1 GCA_005879785.1 Chloroflexota bacterium | reverse complement strand
TACGACACGACCCTCCTGTTCCCGACCAGCATTTTCAACGGGACCACCGGGGTCAACGTGCTGGACATGCACGATCCCACCAACCCTGTGCTGACCGCCACCCTGGTGACTGCTGCGATGGCGTCTCCGCACGAGTCGATGGTTCTCAACGAGAAGCGTGGGCTGCTTGTTGCTGTGCTGGGCAACCCAGGGGCTTACCCTGGTGCTGTTGACGTGTACGACGTCTCGGCAGACTGCCGCCACCCGGTGCTGCGGTCGACCACCCCCTTGGGGATCTTCGGCCACGAGAGCGGAATGGCTCCCGACGGCCTCACCTTCTACTCGGCGTCGCCTGGCACATCGACCCTGGTCCCGATCGACCTCACGAACCCCTCGGCACCGCTACCGATTTCACTTCCAGGGATCTTCGACTCCCACGGCCTATCCATCAGCGAAGACGGCAATCGGGCCTACGCAGCGGGAATCAACGATGGGCTTCTCGTCCTCGATACGTCGCAGGTGCAGTCCAGGGTCGTGAACCCCACGATGCCTTTGATCGCGCGCCTGACCTGGACCCCAATGAGCATCCCTCAGAACGCTATTCCCGTGACTATTCACGGCCACCCGTATCTGATCGAGTTCGATGAGTTCGGGGCGCAGTCCAGTGTGGGTGCCGCGCGGATCATTGACATCGCAGATGAGACCCATCCCTTCGTTGTCTCCAACATCCGTCTGGAGGTCCATGAGCCGGAGAACTTTGCTGCGCAGGCCGGCGACCCGGGTGCGAGCAACACCGCGCTCCAGGGCTACGCCGCCCATTACTGCAACGTCCCGCAGCGCACCGATCCGGGGATCGTGGCGTGCAGCATGATCCTGTCGGGGCTCAGAGTATTTGACATCCGCGACCCCTTCAACCCACGCGAGATCGCCTACTACAATGCCCCGTCGCGCCCCGCCTTCGTGATCAGCGGAAACTACGCAATGTCAAGCCCGGCGTTCGCGCCCGAACGCCAGGAGATCTGGTACAGCGAGGGTCGGAGCGGCTTCTACGCAGTCCGGCTCACCAACGGGGCATGGCCGGGGCCCGCTGACGTGACACCGGAATCACCGATCACGATCGTGCTCCCACTGGCAGGGGTGCTGGTGGTCGGGACCTGGCTCGGGTACCGCCGTAAGCGGGGCCATCAGCCGCGAGCGCCCATGACCGACGAGTAACGGATCGCGCTGGCCCCACCGCCGGCTCGTCATATCGCAGTCGCAGCTGACGACTGTGCGTATCGGGAGAGCGCTGATCGGTGGCATGCGGTAACGCCACCACGCCTTGGGCTCGACAATGGCGTTGGGGAGCGCGACGTGATCTGCTCGTAACGCGCATGAGCGCCCACAGAGTCTCGTGCGAGAATTCGCCGAAGAATGCGCGTCTCCATACCTCCAGTCAGAACTCGCGGAGGAACGTCTTGTCCAACCCGACCTCTATCACGGTGACGAGGTTCAACCGGCGGTACTGGAAGACGTGCCGTGCGAGTGCTTCGCGGTGAACGATCATGCGGTGGCACGAGCCGTTGAACTCGACCGGCGTTTCGAGGCTTGCGTCGCAGATTGGGATGGCACCCTGGTGCCGGATCGTTCTGCCGGCGCGGAGCGGGTACGCAGCTTGATCGAGGCGCTGTGCGCGGCCGGATTCGATGTCGTCGTGGTCACCGGGACGCATGTGGACAACGTGGATGGGCAGCTGAGGGCCCGCCCGTCAGGTCCAGGCCGACTGATCTTCTGCGTCAACCGTGGCTCAGAAGTCTTCGCTTGCAACCAGGATGGCGTGACACTGCTTCAGCGACGGGTGGCGACGCCCGCCGAGGACTCGCAACTTGACAGGGCCGCGACGCTGACGGTCGAGCGGCTTCGCATGCGCGGCCTCGAAGCCGCGATCGTGGCACAGCGCCTCAATCGCCGGAAGATCGATATCATCCCGGTCACTGAGTGGGCTGATCCCCTCAAGGCGAACATCGCGCAGCTTGTTGCAGCCGTGCAGCAGCGACTGCAGGCGGCCGGGATCGGTTCGATAGCCGACGTGGTGACGATCGCCAAGGCCGCAGCGAATGAGGCGGGGCTGATGGACGCACGGATCACCAGCGATGCCAAGCACGTCGAGATTGGCCTCACCGACAAGGCCGACGCCGCCCGATGGGCATTCGCTGACCTGTGGACGCACGGAATCGCCGCGGGGGAGGTACTCGTCGCCGGCGATGAGTTCGGAATGCTGGGCGGCGTCGCGGGTAGCGACTCGCTGATGCTGGTGGCCGAAGCGCATGGGTCGCTCGCTGTCACAGTTGGAGCGGAGCCGTTTGGTTCACCTGCGGGCGTCCTCGCGATCCCCGGCGGGCCGAACGCGATCCTTGACGTGCTCGAGGATCAGCTGTGGCGACGCCGGCGCGGCTATCCGCCGTTGCCGACGCCCGCTGCTGAGTGGCGCGTCATCATCGATGGCATCGATGCGGAACGCGAGCGCGCGTGCGCGTCCGTGCTCACGATTGCGGACGGCTGCATCGGCACGACAGGGGCACCCCTGCTGTCAGGTATGGGAACTGCTCCCGAGACGCTTGCTGCCGGCTTTTACGGAGGAGAAGGTACTGAGGAACAGCTCCATCCGTGTCCTCCATGGAGCCAGCTGCCGGTGCGCGTTGGGAAACGCGCGCGCGTACGCCGAGTGCTGGATCTGCAAACCGGCGTACTTAGCCAAGACGTGGAGGAGGACGGGAGTCGACTATCCGCGGTGTCGTTCAGCTCGCTAGCGAAGCTGCTTGGTACTGGCGAAGCCGGAGTGAGGGAAACCGAGATCCGCACCCACCAGAGCGGTGGGCTGGCCATCCATGTCGATGAGGATCGACACGAGGTCGGCGATCATCCAGCTGTCCTCGACCGCATCGCGGTCTACGCACGCGGGGAGGCGCGCGTGGCGCGGAAGCGAGCGCAGACTGCGCGAACGCGTGGTGTCGATGCCCTCCACCGCACCCACCGGGAGGCATGGGCCCGGCGCTGGGCTGACGCCGACATCCGCATCAGCGGTGATCCCGAGCTGCAACGCAACGTGCGTTTCTCGCTGTTCCACCTCATGAGTGCCGTCAGAACGGAGGGAGAGGCAGCGCTCGGAGCGCGCGGGCTGAGTGGTGATGGCTATCGCGGGCACGTCTTCTGGGACTCTGACGTCTTTGTCCTCCCCTTTCTCGCGGCGACCTGTCCAGCAGCGGCGCGGGCGATGCTCGAGTACCGAATTCGACGACTCGGCGCCGCTCTCGAGCAGGCGCGCGAGCTCCATCGCGAAGGCGCGAGGTTTCCGTGGGAGTCGGCGAGCACTGGTCGCGAGGTGACGCCGACGATAGTGGTCGGACCCCGCGGGGAGAACGTGCGTGTTCGCACCGGCGAGATGGAGGACCATATCGTTGCGGATGTGGCCTGGGCGGCCTGCCGGTACGCTGACTGGACTGGCGACGAGGGCTTCCGGCGCGGTCCACTCCAGCGACTCCTCGTCGAGACCGCCCGCTACTGGACATCACGGGTCGACCGTGACGCCGATGGATCAGCGCACATCCGCCACATCATCGGACCAGACGAGTACCACGAGGACGTCGACGACAACGCATTCACCAATGTCATGGCTCGGTGGAACCTGCGCGCTGCCGCGAAGCTTGCAAGCGCGGACTGCGATGAGCGCGAGATCCTGAGATGGTCGGAACTGGCCGACCATCTCGTCGATGGCCTCGACGCGCACACGCTCCTCTACGAACAATTCGCCGGCTTCTCACGTCTCGAGCCCTTTCCCCTCCGTGAGATCTACGGGCCGGCTCCCATCGCCGCCGATTCGGTCATCGGCTTCGACCGGATCCAAGCGCTGCAGGTGATCAAGCAGGCGGATGTCCTCATGCTCCATCAGATGGTCCCAGGCGAAGTCGCGCCCGGTTCGCTGGAGGGCAATCTCGACCGGTACTTGCCGATGACCGCCCACGGAAGCTCGCTGTCGCCCGCGGTTCATGCGGGCCTGCTTGCGCGCGTCTCTCGACATGCTGAGGCGCTCGACCTGCTGAGGCTCGCTGCACGAATCGACATCGATGACGTCTCGAGGTCAACGGCCCATGGGCTGCATACGGCGACCATGGGCGGCGTATGGCTGGCACTCATCGAAGGGTTCGCCGGCATCCAGCCTGACGGCGACGGCCTCGCGGTCCGGCCGCGGTTACCCCAAGGCTGGGATGGACTCAGCGTCCGAATCATCTACCGCGGAGTTCGCGTCGAGATCAGGATCGACCGTGACGACGTGCATGTCGACACCGATCGTCCCCTTCGCGTCGTGGTGGGCCAGCCTTGATCGGAAGTGCTGCTCCCTCGGCGTGTGTACGGTGGCGTGCAGACACCCCCGAGCCATGCCAGTAACGTGAACAGTTCAACGACGACGAGAACGGCAGCCGCGACGCAAGGTTGACGCTGATCACGCCTGCGTGAGGGCGCTGACGAAGTCGATGGTTTGGCTGGGGTCCCGTCGCTAGGGATCCCGCGTTCTGGTGTCCCAGCAGCGCATTCAATAGGGCGGAGTACAGCAAACGGGCGTTCGCACGACGAGGCATCGAAACGGGTGTGCGCGATACATGGATGGCGCTCACACCATCTTGGTGCGCCGATGAAACGCCACGTGGTCCTTGTGGCACCACCCTGGTATCCGATCCCGCCACACGGCTACGGGGGGATCGAACTCGTCGTCGGGCTGCTCGGTGACGCGCTCCGACAGGCAGGACATCGTGTAACGATCTTGGCCGCCGAGGGCTCGGAGCCAGATGCGATCGTCCTCGCGCCCCGTTCCTGGCGGAGTGATCTCGGGGGTCCCGACGAGCGTCTCCGCGAGCTCACCTATGCCACCCGCGTCGCCAGCACGTTGGAGGAGCTCGACAGGATTGACGTCGTGCATGACCATTGCGGCTTCTCGTCGCTCATCGCCGCTTGCGTCACGGACGTTGCTCCAGTCGTCCACACGGTGCATGGCGACATCCCGGAAGCGTATTCGACGTTCTACTCGGCGATCTCGCCCCGCGCCGGATTCGTCTCCATCAGTGCAGCACAGCGACACAGCATGCCAGGCCTGCCTTGGGTCGGCACCGTGCACAACGCAGTCGACGTGGACCGCCTAGAAGTCTCCCCCGGAGAGAAAGAGCCATATCTTCTCTGTCTCGCACGGATCTGCCCGGACAAAGGCCAGCATGTCGCGATCGAGGTCGCGCGGCGCACGGGCATGCGCCTTGTCCTGGCGGGCAAGGTGGAGGCGATGCCGCATACGATCGACTACTTCAAGCGGTATGTCGCGCCCGCTATCGACGACGACCGGGTGGTGCACCTCAACAATGTGGCCGGTGCAGATAAGACACGGCTACTGTCACGTGCGTACGCCTTGCTGTCCCCGATTCAGTGGGAAGAGCCATTCGGTCTCGCGATGGTCGAGGCGATGGCGAGTGGAACTCCGGTGATAGCCATGGCGCGCGGAGCGGCGAAGGAACTGGTGACCGAGGGGGTGACCGGTTTTCTTGTCAAGGACGTCGACGAGATGGCTCGCGCGGTGCCGCTGGCGGCAGGAGTCGAGCCGTGGCTCTGTGCGGATGCGACGCGCGCGCGATTCAGCCCCTGGGCGATGGCCCAAGCATATCTTCGCTTGTACGACAGCATCGCACGGAAACCGGTAGCTCGGCCTCGTCTGGCAGAGCTCACCGTCATCGGTGCGGGCGTAGCGAGCAGCATTTCCGCGGCGGCGCTGGACGCGCGAGCGATGGGGTCATTGCCGACCCACAGTGATGTGGCACTCCACGCCACGACTACCTAGGCCCAACGCTCACAGGCACTGCCCTGAGCGGGTTGACTGGCTAGAGTGGCCAGCAACCCAAGACTCCGGGGAGGTTCGAAAGGGCTACCGACCGACCCTTTCGCTCGCGATCTCTTTGCTGGCCTGGACGACCACGCCGATCTGCTGCTTCACGTTGCGTACGGTCTCCAGTACCGACTCTAGGTATGCGTTGGTGAGGAGATACTCCGCAGGCGTGGTCCAGCCCGGACGCCGAATGATCTTGAGCAACTCTTCGCTGGTGTCTGAGTCGAAAACGTGGTGTAGATCGCTGATCGCTTGGCGCACGCCACGAATGTTCTTGTCAAGTTTCGCGATGTCGTGATCCATGTTGACCTCCGCTGGGCCGTGATCCACCTAGTGGAGCTTTGTCCGCCCAGGTCTTAAGACTTTGAAGAGTCGTTTGGCTACATACCGTTTCACCATCGGCTCGTTGCGGGCGCGACCGTACTGCCGTGTGCTTTACGCGTCTGTACGCTAGCGTACCGATGGATTCACTGCCTTCATGTGGCGCGAGATATCCATCGAAACCAAGCGCATGCGCAGTGCAAGATGCGCGATGGTATGTGCTGGGATGAGCAAGGCTTCGTGGTTCCGACCGGACCTGCTCCAAGGCAGGATCGCGGTGGTGACCGGCGGTGGATCGGGTATCGGTTTCGAGATCGCCGCCGCGTTTCTCGCCCATGGCGCCCAGGTCGCCATCATGTCGCGCAACGACGCGCGGCTCGAGGAGGCAGCAGACACGTTGCTGAAGCGCACCGGTGCGCGACCGCTTACCGGTGCGTGCGACGTGCGTGACGAGCCTTCGGTGCTGGCCTTCAGCCAGCGCGTGACGCGCGAGCTCGGCACCGCTGACATCGTTGTCAACAACGCCGCGGGCAACTTCATGGTGCCGGCCGAGCGCATGAGCAAGAAGGCGATGACGACCGTCCTCGACATCGACCTGGTGGGCACATACACCGTGACCCGTGCCTTCGTGCCGGGCATGATCGAGATCGGGCGCGGCGTCGTCCTGAGCATCGTCATCCCCGAGCCCGAGCGCGGCTTCCCCGGCTTCTCCCACGCCGGCGCCGCCAAGGCCGGCATCGTGAGCCTGACCCGCAGCTGGGCCAGAGAGTGGGGTCGCTACGGCATACGGACCGCGGCCATCGGCCCCGGGCCGGTCCCCACCGAGGGGGTTGCCCGGCACATGTTCGGTGTCAGCGTGGAGGAGGCTTTCCGAGGCGCGGCGGAGCGGGTGCCACTCGGCCGGCTGGGCAGCCCCGAGGACATCGCCAACGCCGCGCTGTTCCTCAGCTCCGACGCCGCCGCGTGGATCAGTGGAGCGCTGCTGGCCGTCGATGGGGGAGCGAGCGCGGCGAGTGAACGCTGAGATGCCTATTGGTGGCATTCTCGTAACGCACAACGTCCACGACTCCCCCGGCATCCCGGCTACGTCACCTCGTGGTCGTCTACCCGTCCGTCTGGCAGAGAGGTCTGAGAGATGCCACTCGAAGCAGCTACACCGCCCGTCAACGTGTACGAGGGCAACGGGCAACTCAGCGTGGTCATCCCCATCCCCGGTGCCCACCCCAGCCACATCGACGTGGTCGTTGGCGCCACCAAGCTGCGCCTGGAAGCCAAGTGCAAGTATCTACAAGAGGACCAGCGCTACCATCGCCGTGACTGGCAGGTTGGCTCCTGGCGTGCAGAGGTTGACCTTCCCGGGCGTGTCGATCCGGCGCGCTCACGCGCGACGCTTAACCTAGGGGTGCTCGTGGTCATGGCGCCGCTGTCCGAGACGGGTACGGGCGAGCGCCGCCCCGCGGTCGAGTAGGCAGAACGACGATCCACAGCTGATCTTCGAGAGCCTCAACTCGACCGGCCTGCATCTGACACAGGCGGACCTCATCCTGGTAGCCGCCGGGTCCCCGGCGCAAGTGGCGGCCTTATCGCAGGCCCGATCGAGAGCAAATCGTGGACCTGATACGATCACCGCTTCAGGGTAATCCGCCCTGGGAGCCGCTATGGCCGAAGTTACCGATACGAGATGGCGGGGGGCTTACGAGGGCCACGACGCCGACGAGGTGTTGAAGGTCCTCATCATCGAGGACAACGATCTGGTCGCTGAGATGTACCGCGACCGTCTGGAAATGGACGGATACTCCGTGACCGTCGCCCACGACGGCCAGGCGGGCCTGGACTGCGCTCGAGAGGACGCGCCCGATCTCATCTACGTCGACCTGCGCATGCCGCGGCTGGGTGGCTTCCAGGTGCTGGGAGCGTTGCGAGAAACACCGCGGCTGGCGAACATCCCGGTGATCGTCCTGAGCAATTACGGTGATCCAGAGCTGCGCCGCCTGGGTCTGCAGCTGGGTGCGTTCGAGTTCCTCGTGAAGGTCGACACGACGCCGTCGACATTGGCAGTTCGCACCAGGGAGTTCTTCCAGACCAACGGCGCGTCGCGGAACGGTGACCGGCCGGCGCCAGCAGATTCCTGAGCATCGGCTTTTGTACGCTGGCGTGCAGACGCCACTCGGTTGATGAGGCAATAGTCTGCCCCGGCGCCTCGACAACGGATAAGAACGGGCGCTGCAAGCGCGCCACTGACATTCGGGGAACAGCGCTGGGGCGCCCAGCGTTGCCGCTCAGATGCGTCGTTGAGGAGAAGTTATGCCACTGGGTCGCCGTATCGGTGTGTTCACCCTAGGGGTTGTGCTCGGCGTCACAACGCTGATTACCACTGCTGCTCTCGGTTCACCCGTCCGCGCCGCTGCACGAGGGCCGGAGGTCATCCGGGAAGTGCGCCACGACGTTTCCCCGCCTCTTGCATCGAGCCCATCGAGCGGTCCGATGGCTTCGAGCGCGTCACACCACGAACACCCACTGCGACCGCTCCCGACGGTGACCCAGGCGGTCGGGCCTGACGGTGCGCTCCAGAGCTCAGCGGGCCCGCTGGTCGCGACGACCCCGGGACTAAGCTTCGCCGGCGTCGGCAACGGCGACTACGGTTTCACCACCAACACTGCGCCACCAGATCCCAATCTGTCCGTCGGAGCCACGCAGGTCGTGCAGTGGGTCAACGAGTCCCTCGCCGTCTTCGACAAAACCTCCGGCGCGCTCCTGCATGGTCCGATCGCGGGAAACATGCTCTGGTCCGGTTTTGGCGGCGGATGCGAGACGAACAACGACGGTGACGCGATCGCCAAGTACGACCAGATCGACAGCCGGTGGGTCCTCACCCAGTTCTCCGTGACCACCACGCCCTACCTGCAATGCGTCGCCGTGTCGACGACGAGCGACGCCACCGGCACATACAACCGGTACGCCTTCTCGTTCGGCACCCAGTTTCCCGATTATCCCAAGCTCGGCGTCTGGCCCGACGCGTACTACATGACCTTCAACATCTTCAACAGCGGGACTGCCGCCGGCGCCAAGCTCTGCGCCCTAGACCGCACCGCGATGCTCGCCGGCGCCGCAGCGACGATACAGTGCTTCCAGTTGAGCACCGGCTTCAGCGGGGTCCTGCCATCGGACCTCGACGGCGCCACGCCGCCGCCGGCGGGCTCACCGAACTACCTGCTCAACTTCGGCAGCAACTCGCTCAACGAGTGGCAGTTTCATGTCGACCTCACGACGCCGGCGAACACCACGCTCACCGGACCCCTCAACATCCCTGTTGCGGCGTTCAAACCGGCCTGCGGGCGAAGCGCGTGCATCCCGCAGCCGAACACCCGCACGCGGCTTGACTCGCTCGGCGACCGGCTCATGTACCGCCTGGCCTATCGGAACACGGGCGCAGGCGAAGTGCTCGTCGTGGACCATTCCGTCACTGCGTCGGGGAAGGCGAAGCATGCCGTGATCGGCCTCCGCTGGTACGAGCTGCATGACCCCAATGCCGCGGGCGGAGCCAGCGTCTTCCAGCAAGGCACGTACTCGCCGGACTCCACGTCGCGGTGGATGGGTAGCATCGCAATGGACAAGAACGGTGACATCGCCGTCGGCTACAGCGCCTCGAGCAGCACCGTCTTCCCATCGATCCGCTACACCGGCCGCGTGCCGACCGATACCTTGGGAACGCTCCAAGCGGAGAACACCATCGTGTCCGGCGGTGGGTCGCAGGTCAACGTGAGCCGGTGGGGCGACTACACGTCGATGGCCATCGATCCCGCTGACGACTGCACGTTCTTCTACACGAATGAGTACCTGAAGGCCTCCGGTTCCTTCAACTGGAGCACCGAGATTGCCTCGTTCAAGTTCTCGGGGTGCGTCTGATCGAGCCAGAGCCGTTGGGAGCCAGCGCCTGACCGCGACTCCTGACGGTGTGAGCCTCAGCTGACATCGCGGGAGGGGCGCACGCTCGCCTGCAGCCGGCCCGCATCGCGCCGGCGGGCCGAAGCGAGGCGCGCCTCAGACCCCACGGGCACGCGTACCCTCTGACATCTGGTGGCTGAACTCTCAACACCGGACGTATGAGCAAGGAGTACGGCGAAGCCGTGGCGGTCCTCATGCGTGCGCCGCTCGGTGGCTTTGTAGCGGCGCGCGCCGACATGGTCCGCGCGCTGCGGAAGCAGGGAAACCCGGACCTCGCGAAGCACATAGCGGCACTGCGCAGGCCTTCACTCATTCTGTGGGCTCTCAATCAAGCCGGAACCGCGACCGCCGGCGAGCTCGACGAGCTGCGCGCAGCCGGAGATCGGCTCCGGCGGGCTCAGGCCGCCCTCCTGCAGGGAGATCGCTCCGCCGTGGAACAGATGTCGCCGGCCACGCTGGAGCATCGCCGCGCGGTTGACACAGTGACGCGGCGCCTGGGCATGGTGATCACCGCTGCCGGCCACGCCGCCTCCGCGGAGACGCTGCGCCGGCTCAGCGATGACCTGCGAAATGCATCGTTTGCCGATGCGGGGGAATGGTCCGCGCTGCGAGCGGGGCGATTGCTGTCGGAGCCGGCGCCCGCGACGTTCCCCGCGCTGGACGAAACGGGGCTGAAGCGCGTGTTCGACGCGCACGCCGAGCACGCGGCCGGCACACACCGCAAGCAGCTTGCCGCCGCTGAGGCCGACGTGCGCCGTGCCGAGGAGCTCGAACGGTCTGCCCGGGAACAGGAGGAGGCGGCCCGGCGCCGGCGCGAACAGGCGACCAAGGCATTGGAGGCGGCACGCCGGGTGTTGTCGCGGCTGCAGCAGGAAGGCTGATGACCGCGATGCGGGCCGCGCCCGGCCAATCGGTCTGCGTGATCGGAGCAGGGATGTCAGGCCTGGCGGCGATCCGCGCACTGGTCAGCGCCGGGCAAGCGGTCACCGCGTACGAGGCCGGCTCGTCGATCGGCGGAATGTGGCGGTACGGCAACGACAGTGGCCTGTCGGCGGCGTACGAGTCGCTGCAGGCGAACACGTCGCGACGCCGTATGCAGTACCCCGGGTTGCCGATGGCCGATGTGGGTGCGGAGTACCCGCACCACACAGACATCCTTGCCTATCTCGACACGTACACAGATGTCCACGACCTCAGCCGTCACATCACCTTCCGCGCTCCTGTCACAAGAGTGGAGCGAGCGCCTGGCGGATGGGAGGTCACCGTCAGCGGCTGCGAGCCACGACGATTCGCATGGGTGGTGGTGGCCACCGGCCATTACTGCGACCCGGTGATCCCCGAGCTCCCGGGAGAGTTCAGCGGGCTGATCATGCATGCACGCGACTACCGGGCTCCAGGCCGTTTTGCGGGCCAGCGCGTCGTCGTGGTCGGCGGTGCGCAGTCCGCGCTTGACATCGTTGCGGAGATCTCAACCACGGCCAGACACACGTTTCTCGCGTGCGCGGGAGGGCATCATCTGATTCCGCGCCGCGTCCTTGGCCGGCCGCTCGATGCGTTCGACACCAGCGCCGCACTGTTGATGCCGCTGCCCGTGGTGCGATCGGGGGTTCGGGCCATGATGCGTCTCGGTCGGGCAATCCCGGATCGCGGCAGCCTTCCCCCGCCAAACCATCGACTCTTCGAAAGCCGCTGGCCCGTGGTGGTCTCGCCGCTTGTCAGCACGGCGATCTCGGCACGGGCTTTTGAAACCCGTCCACATCTGAATGCCCTGGCCGGTGATCGGGTCATGTTCAGCGACGGAACCGCGGAGCAGATCGACGTGATCGTGTTCGCGACCGGGTATCGAATCAGTTTCCCGTTTCTTCCCGATCGGCTCGGGCTCGGCACCGGTTGGGAGTTTCCAGGCTTGTTCGAGATCGTCGATTGGCAGTCGCGGTGGCTTGCTGAGGTCGTTGCCGGCCGCCTGCCCATCCCGGACCACCGCCGAATGTGGGAGGCCGTCAACAGCGGCGGTGAGCGCCGGTCCCGACGTCAGTTCGGCTCGACCGGTCGCCATACGATCCTGTGCAACCGGCACGCGTACGTCCGTCTCCTCGCGCGCGACCTGCGTCACCGAGTCCACCGTCGCGCCTGAACCCAGCGAGTGCTTTCACTGCAACTCGCTTGCACCGTTGCTGATGGCGCGAGCAATCACGCGCCGTTGCATCTCCCGAGTGCCTTCGAAGAGCGTGTAGATCTTGGCGTCGCGATGCCAGCGCTGCACTGGGAGGTCGCGCACGTAGCCCCAGCCGCCACAGATGCTGATCGCCTGGTCGGTGACCCAGTTGGCCACCTCGCCCGCCTTCAACTTCGCCATCGAGCCCTGAGCCTTGTCGAACTGCTGCTCGTTGCGCCCCATCCATGCCGCGTGCCAGCAGAGCATGCGCGCCGCCTCGATCTCTGTCGCCATGTCCGCGAGCAGAAAGGAGATGGCCTGGTTGGTGATGATCGGATGACCGAACTGAGTCCGCGTGGTCGCGTACTCGAGCGCGTATTCGTACGCTGCGCGCGCGATGCCGATCGCCTGAGCCCCGACGGTGGGGCGCGACAGTTCGAGCGTGCGCAGTGCGCCGCTGTGGCCTTTCTCGTCGCCGGTGTCTATCGCGCTATTCCGCTTCAGGCGTTCCGCGGCGCGCGCCATCCGTGACTCCAGCTTGTCGTGGCCACCGAGCAGGTGCTCCATCGGCACGCGGACGTTCTCGAGGACGACTTCCGCCGTGTGACTGGCGCGGATACCGAGCTTCTTGTGTTTTGCACCCTGGCTCAATCCCCTGGTGCCCTTGTCGATGACGAAGGTCGCGTGGCCACCGTGACCCAGATCCGGGTCGACCGTGGCCACGACCACGTGCACGTCCGCGATGCCGCCGTTGGTGATGAAGCACTTGGTGCCGTTGATGAGCCAGTCGTCGCCGTCGCGCCTGGCACGTGTGCGCAGGCTGCCGACGTCGCTGCCGGCGTCGGGTTCGGTGATGGCGAAGGCGCCGAGCCTGATTTCATCGGGAGTGCCGAAGCACCGCGGGATCCATTCGAGCATCTGCTCAGGTGAGCCGTTGGCGAAGATGGCCGCGCTGGCGAGGTGTGTGCCGAAGACGCTGAGCCCGATGCCCGCATCGCCCCAGAACAACTCCTCGTTGACCAGCGGCATGGTGAGCCCGGTCTCGTCGCCGAAGCTCGTGTGGAGGAACTCGAAGGAGTAGAGGCCGATCTTGGCGGCCTGCTGCAGAATCGGCCATGGCGTTTCTTCACGCTCATCCCAGTCCGCAGCGGCCGGACGCACGACCGTGGCCGCAAAGTCGTGGACCCAGTCGCGCAGCTGGACCTGGTCCTCGGTCAGAGCAAAGCTCGGGGCGGAGGCGGTGGGCATGTTGGTCATATTGTCGGTCTGCGCAGGCTCGACGTGTTGCGCGCCCGTGCATCTGTGCACAGCCGGCGCACCCCCACCGATGCGTCACATGCGTAACAGGTCGGTTGTGCACGCAGGGAAGCGCTCGTCGAGATCGTCTCAGCGTACAGAGCCGGACCACGGCAGGGGCCGGACGTCAATGGGAACGTGGGGGACAGTGTCCGCACCGTGAGCACAGCTCAGGCCATCAGCTGGGACGATCACAAGAGCCGCACCATCTCGCGATCGATCACCTGGAACGACAAGAAGACCCGGCCGGTCGGGGCCGCATTGATCGTCGCCCTCGGCGGCGTCATGTGGGCCGGCGCCGCGAACGCTGCGCTGCATCACGCGTCCCATACCGTCTCGGTCGTGGTGCGTGCGCAGAGCGGCCAGCAGGGTGACGCCGCGCGGTCGGTCCATGAGCTCGGCGGCACGGTCGTCAACCGCATCGGCGTCATCAACGGCTTGATTGCCAGCGTCCCCGCCTCGGCCGTTCCCGCGCTGGCGACGGCACCAGGGGTCGCCGCAGTGACCTCGAACGTGCCCGGCCACCTGGACGGCACCACGTACGACGCGACGACCGATGTCAACTCGCTGTACACGATCGAGGGCATGGATGGCGCGCGTACGTACTGGAACGCGGGCTTCACGGGCCAGGGTGTCGACGTGGCGGTCATCGACTCCGGCGTTGCCTCGGTCAACGGCCTGAACGCGCCAGGCAAGGTGGTCAACGGCCCCGACCTCTCGTTCGAATCGCAGAACAGTTCCCTGCGCTATCTGGACACCTACGGGCACGGCACCCACATGGCCGGCATCATCGCCGGTCGCGACAGCGAGGTGACCTCGGTGAGCTCGAGTGACTCCGCCCACTTCATGGGCGTGGCGCCCAACGCGCACATCGTGAGCCTCAAGGTCGCCGATGCGCACGGGCAGACCGACGTGTCGCAGATGCTGGCGGCCATCGACTGGGTGGTGCAGCACAAGAACGACAACGGCCTCAACATTCGAGTGCTCAACCTGTCCTTCGGCACCGACAGCACACAGAGCTATGACATCGACCCGCTCGCCTTTGCGGCTGAGCAGGCGTGGAAGCACGGCATCGTGGTCGTCGTTTCCGCCGGCAATCGCGGCCAGGATTCGGCGACGCTCGACGATCCCGCCATCGATCCCTACGTCATCGCAGTCGGCGCCGCGGACACTCAGGGGTCAACGGCTTTCAGCCATCACTACCCGGCCTCGTTCACCAGCAGCGGTGACGGCGTCCGCAACCCCGATCTGGCGGCGCCGGGCGTGCACGTCGCCTCGCTGCGCGACCCGGGCTCGTTCATCGACACGCAGTTCGGTGGCAGCGCCACGGTGGCCTCGCGGTACTTCCGGGGCAGTGGGACTTCGCAGGCAGCTGCGCTGGTCAGCGGCGCGGCAGCGCTTGTCATCTCGCAGCGACCATCGATCACGCCTGACCAGCTCAAAGCGCTCTTGACCAACACCACGCACGCGATACACGGCGCGTCCAACCGCATCGGCGGAGGCGAACTCGCACTCGCCGCGACGCTGAATGCGACCACGCCGACCACCACGCAGAGCTTCGCCAGCTCCAGCGGCGCCGGCAGCCTGGAGCAGTCGCGCGGGTCGCGACACGTCCTCGATCAGACTGGCAACCCGCTTGCCGGCGAGAAGGACATCTTCGCCCGCGCCTTCGGCACCTGCGCTATCGCCACCGCCGAACAGAGTGCGACCGCCTGGAATGGCGGCACCTTCAACGGCTCGTCGTGGTCAGGCAGCTCGTGGTCCGGGAGCTCGTGGTCGGGCGGCACGTGGTCCGGGAGCTCGTGGTCGGGCAGCTCGTGGTCGGGTAGCTCATGGTCGAGTGGGACGTGGTCCAGCGGCAGCTGGGCGGGGGCGTCCTGGTCGAGCGGCACCTGGTCCAGCGGTAGCTGGTCGGGCAGCAGCTGGTCCGCCAGCACCTGGAGCTGACTCAGTCGGGGTAGTCGTCCCAGGCGGGTTGGCCGGGTGCGTAAACAGCCGCCGTTGCGGGTATGAGAACCGCATGGCAAACCCCCCGGCGTCTGAACTCCTGCCCGTCCTCCCTCTCGATGACGTTGTCGTCCTTCCGCATATGACCGTGCCCCTCGGCGTCCCCGAGGAGCAGCAGGGGCCAATCAAGGCCGCCCGCCAGGGCAGCCACCTGCTCCTGCTCGTTCCCCGGATCGAAGGCAAGTTCGCCTCGATCGGCACAGTTGCCAGTGTCCAGGAGTCGGGCAAGCTTCCCAGCGGCGCCGAGGTGACCATCGTCCGTGGCGAGTACCGCGCCCGCTTGGGCAGCGGCCAGGCGGACGTCGGCGGAGCGCTCTGGGTCCAGGCCGAGCCGATCCACGAGCCCGAGCCGACCGAGCAGGAGCAGTCGCTTGCTCGCGAGTACCGGGCCATCCTCGAGAACCTGGTGGAGAGCCGGGGCGCACCCGGCGTACCTCACCGTCGAGCAGAAGGTGCGGGTGCTCGAGACGCTCGACGTCGAGGCGCGCCTGCGCATGCTCATGGACTGGATGCGCGAGATCCTCGCCGACACCTCGCTCAAGGAGAAGATCCGGAGCGAGGTCAACGAGGGGATGGAGAAGGCCCAGCGGGAATTCCTGCTGCGCCAGCAGCTCGAGGCAATCAGAAAGGAACTGGGCGAGAGTGACGACGACGTCGTCGGCGCATATCGCAAGCGCGTCGAGGAAGCCGGCATGCCCGAGAAGGTCCGCGCCGAGGTGGAGCGCGAGCTCAACCGGCTGGAGCGCACCAGCGAGCAGAACCCGGAGCACGGCTGGATCCGGACGTATATCGACTGGATGCTCGACATTCCGTGGAGCGTGCGGTCCGACGACAACTTCGATCTCGCCGAGGCGCGCCGCATTCTCGACGAGGACCACACCGGGCTCGACGACGTGAAGTCGCGCATCATCGAGTTCCTCGCGGTGCGCAAGCTGCGCCACGAGCGTGGCCTGTCGGTGCTCGGAGGGCGCGGATCCGGCGCCATCATCACGCTGGTCGGCCCACCCGGCGTGGGCAAGACGTCCCTCGGCGCCTCGGTGGCCCGGGCACTCGGGCGCTCTTTCGCGCGCGTCTCACTCGGCGGCATCCACGACGAGGCCGACATTCGCGGCCACCGCCGCACGTACGTCGGAGCGCTGCCGGGGCGGATCGTGCGAGCGCTGAAAGAGGCCGGCACCAAGAACCCGGTGATCATGCTCGACGAGATCGACAAGGTCGGCAGCGACTGGCGAGGCGACCCGTCGGCCGCGCTGCTCGAGGTGCTCGACCCGGCCCAGAACAACACGTTCCGCGACCACTATCTGGAGGTGGACCTCGATCTCTCCGAGGTGTTGTTCATCCCCACCGCCAATGTGTCCGAGACGATTCCGGCGCCGCTGCTCGATCGCATGGAATTGATCAGGCTCGACGGCTACACCATCGACGAGAAGCTGGCGATCGCGCGCGACCACCTGCTGCGCCGCCAGGTAACGCAAGCCGGCCTGCATGGCGACGAGATCAGCGTCGAGGAAAGTGCCATCAATGCGGTGATCACCGGCTACACACGGGAGGCGGGTGTCCGCAACCTCGAGCGCGAGCTCGGCAAGGTGGCGCGCAAGGTCGCCACCGGGTTCGCCACCGGCGAGTTGCAGCCACCGGTGGCAGTAACATCGGAGCTGGTGACCAGGTTTCTGGGCACGACCAAGTTTGAAAACGAGGTTGCAGTGCGCACCGCCGTTCCGGGAGTCGCCACGGGTCTCGCCGTCACCGGCGTCGGCGGTGACGTGCTCTTCGTGGAGGCGACAGCCGTCGGCGAGCAGGGCTCGCTCACGCTCACCGGGCAGCTCGGCGACGTGATGAAGGAGTCGGCGCAGATCGCGCTGTCCTATGTGCGATCACACGCAGGGGCGCTGGGCGTCGATCCGGAGATGGCTGACAGGGGCTTCCACATTCACGTGCCCGAGGGCGCCGTTCCCAAGGACGGACCGTCGGCAGGGGTGACCATGACGACGGCGATCGTCAGCCTGCTCAGCGGCCGCGCCGTGCGGAACACGGTGGGCATGACCGGTGAGGTCACGCTGCAAGGACTGGTGCTGCCCATCGGCGGCGTCAAGCAGAAGGTTCTGGCCGCGCACCGCATGGGCCTCACGGACGTCATCCTGCCCCAGCGCAACGGCAAGGACCTCGGCGATGTGCCCGAGAGCGTGCGCGATCAGATGACGTTCCACCTCGCGGCCCGCGTGGAGGACGTGCTTGCCTTCGCGCTCGAGCCCGTGGCGGCGGAGGGCAAGCCCCTGGCCGCCTGAGCCACATGCCGGCCGGGTACGAACCCGTCGGGACAATGTGGTACTCCATGAGTGGGAATCGTGAGGAACGGAGGTGCCTGAAAATGAGCCTGAGCGGAGCACTCCTCGTCATTCGTCTTGTCGTCGGCGGCCTGTTCGTGGGCCACGGCGTGCAGAAGCTCACCACCCGCGGTGGTGGCCATGGCCTGGCTGGAGCGTCGGCTGCGTTTGAGCGGTTGGGATTCGTCCCCGCTCGCTTCTGGGCCGTGATAGCCGCGACCGCCGAGGTGCTGGGTGGAGCGCTCTTCGCTGCAGGCCTGTTCACGCCGCTCGCGGCGCTGGCGCTGGTCTCCGTGATGGCGACGGCCGTGATCACGGTGCACTGGGCGAAGGGCCTGTGGAACACCAAGGGCGGGTTCGAATACAACCTGGTGCTCGGTACCGTGGCGACGGCAATCGGGCTGTTCGGTCCGGGTGCCTACTCCGTGGACGCCCATCTGGGCTGGGCGCTGCCCAGGCCATGGACCTTTGTCATCGGCCTGCTGCCGGCCGCTGTGGCGGTGCTGATCGCCACCGGGCGCCTGCGCTGGCCAAGGCTCCTCGGCGCGGCTGGGCGGCATCCGCGGGCGGCGTGAAGAAGGCGACGCATAAGCGGGCTCCGCCCCGTCGGTACGCTGCCGTACCGACGTCCCGGTCCGGCACTTATATGGTCGCCGTCTTCCTTCCGGTGAATCAGGCGCACGGTCAGGGTCGAGGAATTGCCGACTGCACGCACGATCAACGCACATCCAGCACACGCTGCCGAGACGTTCCCCTGTGAGTATTGCGGAGCCTGGGTGGCGGCGGACTACCTGCTGCGCGCTACGCCCGACGACGATCTAGGCTGGAGCTTCCTCGGCGCTCCCCACGCAGACGACTGCGCATGGATCACGAGCCGGGGCCATCATCTACGAGACGTGCGCCCTCCGCGGGGTTGATCGAGCTGCTCCGCATCCCACGCTCACCCGTGCTTCCGCGCGCAAAAGCGTAGCTCGCTTGCACCAGCTGCCAGACTGACTCGAGCTCAATCGCGTCCCGCGGGCCGTAGAGCATCACCAGCGTCGCTGGGGCGGTCCCGTCGCGCGCGAGCGGGTGCAGCTCGCCCCATCCCTTGTTGATCGCCTCGGCCACCGCCGGCGCGGGCAACATTGCGTGCAGGCTGCCATCGGAGGGACCGTGCAGGTGCGCGAACTCGGTGCCGACCATGAAGGCGTCGGCAGGGCCGTGCGCCAGCTGCGGGTCCAGATGCAGCGCGCGGCTCTCCGGGAGTGACACCCCACTCCTGCCCAGGCGGACGCCCGAGAGTCCGGTCATCCGGCGGAGCAACTCCGCTTGCACCTCGGCCGGAGCTGTCTGGTCGAGCTGCTGGTGTGGCATCGCGAGGCGCGTTCGCGGCGGGTCACCGGACCGCGCCGGCAGTGCGATGGCAATCTCGTTCGCCATTGTGTGGCCTCCTCTGTGACGGCGTCGCTCCGCGGCTCATAAGCGCTCTGCGAGCTATTGTGCCCGCATGAACGTGGCTCGTCAGCACTGATCGCGGTGCTCGCTCACTCGATGCACGCAACGCTGACCATCGGCGATGCGCCGATGCGGATCCCGGACGTGGTCGCTGTTGCTCGCGGTGCGGCCGTCGAGCTCTCCGCCGGCGCGCTCGATCGCATACGCCGCAGCCGCCAGGTGGTCGACGACAAACTGTTGGCCGAGGAGCCCACGTACGGACTCAACCGGGGCCTGGGTCACAACAAGGATCGCAAGATCCCGAACGATGAGCTGACCCAGTTCTCGCTGAGAATGCTCCGCGCGCATGAAGGTGGACTGGGTCCGCCACTCAATGCTGACGTTGTGCGCGCCGCCATGCTCGCGCGCGTCGCCGGCATCGCCCAGGGTGGCGCCGGCGCCAGTCCGGCCATGGCGGAAACGCTCGTCGCGATGCTCAACGCCGGCGTCACACCGGAGGTGCCGTCCATCGGGTCGGTCGGCGCCGGCGACCTGAGCCTCATGGCCTCGATCGGCCTGGTGGCCATCGGCGAGGGCACCGCGGACTGTGGTGGTGAGCGCATGGCTGGTGCCGAGGCGCTGCGCACTGCCGGGATCACGCCGTTTGTGCTGGGTCCGAAGGACGGCCTCACCCTCATGTCCGCCAACGGCATCTCCGTTGGTCACGCAGCCCTCGTCGCAGCACGAGCCCAACAGGCCGCGGAGCTCGCGGACGTGGCGGCGGCTCTGTCCCTGGAGGCGGTCGGCGCCAACATATCCGTGGTCGACGCGGCAGTCGGCGCGGCCAAGCCGTTTCAGGGCCAGATCGTTGCCGCGACGCACATGCGGGCGCTGCTCGACGGCAGCTATCTGCACGCGCACACCTTCAGCTCGGTCCAGGAAGCCCTGTCGTTCCGTGTGGTGCCGCAGGTGCACGGGGCACTGCGCGAAGTCCTGACCTTTGCCGTCTCTGCGGTCGAAACGGAGCTCAATGCAGCCACGGACAACCCTTTGGTGACGCAGGACGGCCGCATCGTGCACAACGGCAATTTCGAGCCGCTGGTGATGGCGGTCGCGTTCGATGCGCTGCGCGTTGCGCTCGCACACGCCGGCCAGCTGAGCGACCGGAGGATGAGTCATCTGTGGAGTGCGCTGTTCGAGAGCCCACACGCATTCGCTTCGGGCAGGCGGCTCGACGGGCTCAAGCTGCGCTACCCGGCTGCTGCGCGCTTCACCGATCTTCGCCACCTCGCGGCACCGGCCACGCTCGACGTCCCCCCGCTCGACGTCGGCGTTGAGGACCATGCCAGCGGCGCTCCGCTGAGCGTGTCGAAGACCGATACCGCAGTGGGGATCCTGGAGGACATCCTGATCGTCGAGATCCTTCTGGCACGTGATCTCCTCGCCGGTCGCGAGCAACCCGCACAGCTGGGCGGGGGAACGCACGCGCTGCTGGGCGAGGTGGAGCTGGTGATTACCGGACTCGGCCCTGACGCCCACCCGGCCCGCGTTCACGCCGCGCTGAAGGAAGCGCTATGCCACGTGGATCCGGCTGACTGAGAGGTCGCGGCTTCGAGTCCCTGGCCCGCTGTCACACGGCTCGCTGCCGAGTAGGCTTCGGCTGTGAAGACGTGCCCGAGCTGCGGCAGCGAGAACAGGGCGGAAGCGAGCTTCTGCTCCTCGTGCGGCGCCGCGTTCGGACGCGTCTGTCCCAACGGCCATGCTGTCCCTGCTCAGGCCCGTTTCTGCGACCAATGTGGCGCTGTCCTCGACTCCCCGGCCACATCCGCCGCGGACGGTGCTGCACCGCGTCGCGACGCGCCGATCGCCGAGCGACGTCTGGTCTCCGTGCTGTTCGCCGACCTGGTCGGGTTCACGGCGTTGTCAGAGACACGCGATGCCGAGGAGACCCGCGACCTGCTCTCGCGGTATTTCGAGGTCGCGAGGACCTTGATCGCGCGCTACGGCGGGACCGTGGAGAAGTTCATCGGCGACGCTGTCATGGCAGTGTGGGGGACCCCTGTCGCGACCGAGATCGACGCTGAGCGCGCGGTGCGCGCCGCGTTGGATCTCGTCGCGTCGATCCCCGAGCTGGGCTCTGGCCTCAAGGCGCGCGCGGGAGTGCTCACCGGGGAGGCGGCGGTGACCATCGGCGCTGCGGGCGAGGGAATGGTGGCCGGGGATCTTGTGAACACCGCGTCGCGGATTCAGACGGTGGCGGAGCCCGGCAGCGTGCTGGTCGGCGACGTGACTCGTCGAACGACCCGCGAGGCAATCGTGTACGAAGACGCGGGCGAGCACGAGCTCAAGGGCAAGTCCGAGCGCGTCGCACTGTGGCGAGCGTTGCGCGTTGTCTCTGGCGCCGGCGGTGCGTTGAAATCGGCCGGCCTGGAAGCGCCATTTGTCGGGCGCAATCACGAGTTGAAGCGGATCAAGGACCTGTTCCACAGCTGCGCCCAGGACCGGCGAGCGCACATGGTCTCGGTGACGGGAATCGCCGGGATCGGCAAGTCGCGCCTTGCATGGGAGTTCTACAAGTACTTCGACGGCATCGTCGATCAGGTGTACTGGCAGCGTGGCCGCTGCCTCGCCTACGGCGAAGGTGTCGCGTACTGGGCGCTGGCGGACATGATCCGCATGCGGGCGCGCATCGAGGAAGCCGAGGAGCCCGAGGCGGCACGGCGCAAGTTGCGCGCAACGCTCCGCGAGCACCTGCTCGATCCCGAGGAGCTGGCCTTCGTCGAGCCACGGTTAGCCCACCTGCTCGGGCTCGGGGACGGCGCGGTCGGCGACCGCGAGGATCTGTTCGCGGCGTGGCGACTCTTCTTCGAGCGGCTCGCCGGCAGCGCGCCGACGGTGCTCGCCTTCGAGGACATGCAGTGGGCGGACACGAGCCTGCTCGACTTCGTCGAGTACCTGCTCGAGTGGTCTCGCGACTATCCGCTGTACGTGATCACGCTGGCCCGCCCGGAGCTGCACGAGCAGCGCCCCGGCTGGGGGGCCGGCCAGCGCAACTTCACCGCGCTGTACCTTGAACCGCTGTCCCCCGAGTCGATGGACGAGTTGCTCGAGGGGTTGGTTCCCGGGTTGCCGGAGCGGCTGCGCGGTCAGATCCTGGAGCGTGCTCAGGGTGTGCCGCTGTACGCGGTGGAGACCGTCCGGATGCTGCTCGATCGCGGGTTGCTCACGCAGGAGGGCTCGGTGTACCGGCCGGCGGGCGAGATCGCGACCCTCGACGTCCCGGAAACCCTCCACGCACTCATCGCAGCCCGACTTGACGGTCTCTCCGCTGCAGAGCGACGCGTGCTCCAGCATGCTGCGGTACTCGGCAAGACCTTCACGGCGCCGGCGCTGGCCGCGCTGTCCGGGACTTCCGGCGACGACGAGCTGCGGCCGATGCTGTCGGGACTCGTGCGCAAGGAGGTGCTCGGCGTCCAGTCGGATCC
>VBJV01000013.1 GCA_005879785.1 Chloroflexota bacterium | reverse complement strand
GAGGCCGAACGACGCCGCCAGTACTGCCGCGGCGGCGAAACGCAGCGTTCGGCCGATAACGAAGAACGGGATGACCGTGAGTGGCTGATGTCCGCCTACGACGGCGAGCACCGCCCACAGCTTGAATGGGATGCCACTCCAAGGCTGGTAGAAGAACGCCTGGATGAGCGAGTGAGCGCGCAGGTAGGTCTGTACGGTAGAGACTGACCGAGCGTGGACCAGCGGGACGTGAAGTACCGCTTGCAGAGCGGAATCAGGTGCAATCGAAGCGGCAAACAAGGTGATCGCGCCGCCGACCGTCGCCCCCGCCACGGTCGCCACTAGCAGCCAGGGTGCGCGCCGCGGGGCCGCCAACACGAGCAGAAAGAGGGCGACGTCAGGAATCACTGGCCAGACTGTCGCCTCTCCTACCGCCCAAAGGAAACAGGTTGCGATGCCGGTGCGACCGCCGGCGACCCGGCGCCAGCGGTGGGTCAGTGCGTACGACGCGGGAAGGAACGGTCGTAGTGCGACGGCCAGTTGTTGGCGAGGGAATGGCACAAGACGATTACACGAAGGAGAAGAGCAGGATTGCCAATGAGACCCCGATCCCACAGAGCACGGCATAGGTCATCAGCAGGACCTTGACTGCACGGCCAAGCCGCAGGCCGCGTTGCTGCCGGATCTGGTAATCCAGTTCGTCTGAGTGCCCGGATTTGCGATACATATGGGACTTCCTCACTGCTATTAGAAGTGAAAGGTGAACGAGTTGAACAGCGACGCGAGGGCGCTGGCAACCAGGACTATTAGCAGTAGAGTCCCAATCAGGAATCCGACGCCTGCGCCTGCGACGAACACCGCCGCTTTCGCAAATCCCGTCCGGGACTGCTTTGGTTGAGGCGGCCGCCAAGTTTTGCCGATGGGCGTGGGTGCAGGTGCCTGATCCATGAGCGTTCTCCTTGTGTTGTGTTTGGCGCGGCTTTAGCCAGCTAGTCGCAGCGCTAGGTAAGCGACGGGCATGGCGACGATGAGGCTGTCGATTCGGTCCAGGATGCCGCCGAAACCGGGGAGCGCCTTCCCCGCGTCCTTGACCTCGAAGGTGCGCTTGATGAGCGACTCGAGCAGGTCGCCCCACACACCGGCCACTGCGAGGAGGGCCGGCAGAGCGGCGACGATCGCTATCGGCCATCTGGTAGGGATCGCGAAGGCCATCACGCCGAAGGCGAGATAGGCGCCGGCAAGGCCGCCCAGGGCGCCCGCCAGGGTCTTGTTGGGGCTGATCAGCGGCGCGAGACGTGGGCCCCGCAACACGCGACCTGCCACATAGGCGCAGACGTCCGACAGGGCCACACCCATGCCCACCAGGAGCAGCACGACCGTTCCGTCGGGCAGGTAGCGGCCGATAAGAATGAAGAAGCTCAGCATCAGCGGTAGATACATGAACCCGAAGAGCGCGAGCGTTACCTGCCGATACGAGCCATCAACTTCTCCACGCACGAGCGCGGTCGTGCTGCAGAGCGCGAAGGCGAGGAGCGGCAGGCTCAGGAACGCGTCGGGCGCAAATACCGCGGCGGCCATCGCGAGTGGGCCGAGCAGCATCAACAGCACTCGATAATCGCGGCTCAAGCCTGTGACGGCTGCAAACTCTCGCACCCCTTGGACGATGAGGTAGAGCACGACCAGCAGCGAAATGGGGCCGCCCACAAAGACACCAATCGCGAAGGTCGGTGCCATCAGCGCCCAGCTGAAGACGCGCTTGAAGAGCATGCTCTGGTGCAGTGACCGCGGGTGTCGCAGGCGCCGCCGCTCCGCCAGCGCCACCAGCAGCATTCCCGCCAGCAGCAACGCACCGACGCGCAGCATGGTGGGCTCGAACAGAGGCGATTCCAGCGGGTTGCGCATCATCGATACGACACTCCGCTCAGCTCCCGCTGGATTGCGATCCAACGCTGCAGCATCGTGAGGACACTGCCGACGGCGACGGTGGCAAGGTATCCAACGAGGACAGGCAATGCGGGCGTGAATGCCGCCAGGGGCGCAGCTGCTGCCAGGATCGCCATACGGTCGGCCTTGCCCATGACGCCCACGTACTGCCGAGTCCCGCCGGCGGCCGCGGCGACCGTCCCGAGGTAGCTGGTCAGCAGCACCAGCGTCACCGTCACTGCGCCTAGCAAGAGAGAGCCGCTGCGCAGCGTTATCGCGAACAGGATGGCGCTGTCGCCGACGCGATCCGCGAACTCGTTGTAGACCTGCCCCAACGGGCGCGCGCTGCCCGTGTCGCACGCGATCATGCCGTCGAGGGCGTTGCATACAAGCCGCATCAGGACTAGCGGTGCGGCGGCGATCAGCCACAGTGGATTGAGCGCGCCGAGCAGGACAACGACCCCAGCTGCCAGCGCGCAAACTGTCCCAGCAGCTGTGAGCTGGTCGGCGCCGATGCCGGCATCGATGGCTCGCCGTTCGACTCCACGCAGGCTCGTGCGGAAGCGCGGCTTGACGGCGTACATCCCCATCTCAGTGCGCCCTCGCAGGCTGGAGCGGTTCGATTGCCTGCTCCATGGGCGTGGGTTCGCTGAGCTGCCGGATGGCGGCTGCGATTCGGACGGTGAGCGTCGTCGCGTCTTCACCCGGGAGCGGCCAGAGCAACGATCCCATGTGCACCTCGACGCGCTGCGGATGCGGCACCCAGGCGCCGGCCGGCAGCACCCCATGCAGACCTCGGATTCCCACAGGGAGCACCGGCGCCCCGGTGCTGATGGAGAGGCACGCCGCTCCGCGTTTGAAGGATCCAAGGTGGCCATCGCGGGAGCGCGTGCCCTCAGGAAAGATCAGTAGCGAACCGCCCGACGCCAATACCCCGGCGCATGACTCGAGCCCGGCGGCATTGCCAGTACGCTCGAGGGGCATCGTCCCCAGCACCAACGTCACAGCCGCGGCGCGCAGACGGGTTCGATAGAAGTAGTCCGCGGCTGCTGCCACGGTCGTGCGCCGACGTAGCCTGGCGGGCAACACTCGAAGCAACAGCGGGCAGTCGAGGTGGCTGACGTGGTTGGCTACGATCACCAGCGGCCCGGCCAGTCCTTCGAGTTCGCTCGCGCCGAACACCCGCGGCCGGCATGTTGCATTGACAGCCGGGAAGACCACGACCCGCTGCAGCATGGCGCGCGTACCCTGATACGCGCCGCGCCGCCATCCAGGTCGTGGTGTGATACAGCGGTGGAAGCTGCGGGCTCTTGCCTGTGTTGTCATCGTGAGCCCATGGTCAGTCTCGGCGGAAGAGTCGTCATCGGGGCGTTCCCGCGACGTTTCCGAGGGTTTTCCCGCTCTTCTGGCGAGGCGGGTCAGTGTCAGAATCCGCACACGACCACGTCCGCCGACGCCGTCGAGAGGTACCGCCCCTAGGCTTGGCTCCGGTTGCCGGCATCCTGGCCGTCCTGGGCCTTGCCGTCGCCGGCCTGGCTGTGGCTGCGCGGCTGACGACCACGCTGGATCGCCCTTGCTGGTCACCGCCTTGCATGGCGCTACCGGCGTCGCCTGCTTGTCAGTCGGCGCTGCGGCCTCTGTGCGCCGTCCTCACAACCGCGTGGGGCTGCTGATGGTCGTGGTCGGCCTGACCAGGTTCATCATCGACCTTCAGTACGCGCCGTCCCGGCGTGGCATTGGTAGGTTCGCTGTCTGAGCCTCAGGCGAGACGAGCGCACATCAGGCGAGGATTCTCTCCCTCGGCTGCTGCTGTCTCTCAGCTGCTCCGGCGGAGAACGGGGATGCATTCCAGCCTCGGGGCACAAAGTCCGGAAACGTGCGGGTCCATTCGCGTTGATACGCGATGCGGTAGGCGCTCGGCACGTCCGCCACCCGCGGGTACAATCGGCAGGTCGCGCTCTCCAAAACCGAGTTGGGAACGGGCGGCCGGAGCGGTCCCGGGCGCAAATCTGTTCGGCCGAGCGCCTTAGTAAGGCGTAGGTCGACGGTTCAATCCCGTCCTTGGGCTCCAGGCCGTGGACAACTCCAGAACCTGAGTTCAGGAAAGGGAACATCGGCGTCCGTCCCGCCTCGCTGCGAGTCAGTCCGGTATTCCGCAACGCGTGGAATGTTGTTGTGGTCGGACCACAACAACGCCCGCAGCAACGCTCCTCGGCGCGAGGAGGGCGCCCGGATCAGGCGCTCAGCCTGTCGAGTTGTTGAAGCAGTTCATGGGCTGCGAGCTCAATCGCCTTGTGGCGCCACTCCGCAGCTCGGTACTGACAGGCAATCAGTCCAGACCGGTGTACGCGTCGAAAATCGCCGTAGACGAAAGCGTACCGGGCTTTGGACTCGTCACTCGCCCCATCCGTGAGGCCGAGGTGCCACTTGGCGTACTCCTCCCAGGAGTGTGACGTGAGAAAGGCGTTGGACTGGTCGGCAGTGGGCTGCACCTCGCCCCAGTCGCTCTCGAGGACATACTGGCGGGCATCGATGAGCCGGCGCGCTTGCGCGACGGCGACTTCATTGAGCGAGTACGAGGCCATCGCCGCCATTCTGCCAATGTCGCACTCGCGACAGTCTCGGTTCGCCGCTTCCGAATTGGACTACCTTCTCGGCTCGTACCGCATCGCCACTGCCCCCGAGCCGAACTCCAGCCGGCTCACGAGCTGCAGGTCGACATGCTTCGATAGCCCCGCGAACAACGTCGGCCCGTGGCCCGCGAGCCTGGGATGCACCACGAACTCGTACTCGTCGATCAATCCCAACTCCGTCAACGCCCGTGGGAGCTTCACACCTCCCACCAACAGTCCCGTGCCCGACTCCCGCTTGAGTTGCTGAACGGCCTTGCCCAGATCCCCGCGCACGAGTTCCGCGTTCCAATCGACCTGCTCCAGGGTGCTCGACACGACGTACTTCTTTGCCGCGTTGATCGTCTCGGCGAAGGATTCCATCCAATCAGGTCTTGCTCCCGTCGGCGTCGGCGGCCGCCACGCTGATTCCATCATTTCGTAAGTCACCCGGCCAAAGAGAAGGGCATCGGCCTGGTTGAGGTTCTCGACCGCGTGACGATGCAAGTCTTCGCCCGCGGGGATTGCACGATGATCGCAGCACCCGTCCAATGTGACGTTGATGGAGTACCGAAGGGGTCGCATTTCGCAAGAGTACCGTCGATGGAACGATAACCCCGAGCCTCCGTCTGGACTAAACCCGCCGACGAGATCCTCGACAAAGTCGATCCGCGGACAAGCCATCCGCGACCGGATCACCAAATCCGCGACACACCACTAGCCCGGTTTGGGCGCAAACCGACCGATGTCGCCATTGGCCAATGGTTCAGTCGTGAACCAGAGGTCTCCGTCGGGCCCCGTCGTGATGTCCTCGGGGTGATCAGCGCCGGCATAAGACTCGGTTAGGACTCCCGAGGGCGTCATTCGGGCGAGCGTGCTCCCGCCGGTATTCGCAATCCAGAGCATCCCGTCGGGGCCGGTCGTTATGCCCTTCGGCTGGAAGACGGTCATGGTGGCGGCGAAAAAGGTGATGACGCCCAAGCTGATTGCACCCGAGGGGGTGATGCTGCCGATGCTGCCGGTATCACTGCCAATGATCGTGAACCAAAGGTTGCCGTCGGGGCCCGTAGTAATCGCATCTGGCTGGTCCGCAGGCCCGCCTTTGGGAATCGGATAGATGGTCACACCCCCAGCCGGGGTGATCCGGCCAATGCTGTTTCCACCATCGTTGGTAAACCAAAGATTGCCATCTGGCCCTTTCGTGATGCCCTCGGGGTTGCCGAAGGCGCGGATCAGTAAAGTTGCTTATCACGCCGGTGGTGGAGACCCGGCCGATGCTGCCGTTCGAGTCTGTTCGTGTACCGCTGTTTGTAAACCACAGCGCTCCATCAGGACCTGCGGTGATGTCTATTGGGTTGTTGAGGCTTGCGTCGGTGAAATGAGTCACGTGGCCTGATGTGGTAATCCGCCCGATGGCCTCCGGCGTGCTCCTGTCGGTGAACCAGAGCGCGTCGTCCGGGCCGGTCGATATCCCATTTGGTTGCCCAAATCCAGTATCAGCGAAGAGGGTGATCGCAGTGGAGGGAGCGATACGCCCCGAAGATACAGCTGCCGGCTGGCTGCTTCCGCATGATGTGAGGACACTTGCCGCGATCAGAGCCGCTGCAGTCGTCGATAGACGTCGCACGCGCGGCAGACTACTCACATATTTCGCGTCGGCCTTTGTCACAGCGGGGACTCTGCTCCAAGGCAGTGCCTGAGGCCCAAGCGAGCGACCCGAGCAGGCAGCCCGACTACGCGGCCAGCCACTGCCAACATGGTAAGAAGTAGGCCTGTCCTGGGGCTCCAGATGGCTGGAGTCGGCCGGAGCTTCGCTGATGCTAGCGGAGCCACTGCGCGGCGCGCGATGGGTTGCGCCTCCTCGTATCAGCCCCTATCATGTCGCCGCGCGACCGAAGCGGCGGAAACGCTTGCGACGACCTCGCCAAGCGCTCAGATGGAAGGAGGTGCAGGCCCTGCGCTACTTAGCTTGAGGCGCGACCCCGCTTGGAGTGCGGAGTGAGTTATTGGTCGTCGGGCCAGGCGCTCATCGCCGTGGCCCCTTCAGGAGGTTCGAAGCATCTGAGATGCACACACTACGGAATGGCTCCATGCTTGGCGCGCTCGCCGGGGCGGTGGTGGTGCTGGCTCCGGCCGCTCACGTGGCGGCGGGTACGGGAGTCATGAGCCAGACAATCGCGGCCCCGAGCGACGCAACCGACTACCGCTTCGGTTTCGCGGTCGCGGTCAGCTCAGACGGGACGATCGCCCTCATCGGAGCGCCGGGGAGCAACCCACCGACGGCAGAGGCGGGCAAGGCGTACGTCTTCACGCGACAGAACGGGGGGCCGTGGACAGAGCAGGCGGAGCTGACGCCTTCGCCGAGCACCGCCAATGATTTCTTTGGCGGCGCGGTCGCTCTGAGCCGAGACGGGCGCACGGCGATCGTCGGAGCTTCGGGCACCTACATCTCAGCCGCCACCCCCGGCTCTGCGTTCATATTCACGCAGAACGCTGGTGTCTGGACACAGCGGGCACACCTGACGGGCGACACGTCCGGTGATTTCTTCGGCTTCTCGGTCGCGCTGGACTGGGGTGGCAGCACCGCCGCCGTCGGCGCGCCCAGCGACAACACGGACGAGGGGGCGGCATACCTGTTCGCAGATCCGGCCGGCACCTGGACGCAGCAGGCGAAGCTGACCGACCCGGGTAGAACCCCCATGCCCCCGACGCCCGGTGACAACTTCGGCTTCTCGCTAGGACTGGGACTGACCAGCAGCGGACAGGAGGTGCTCATCGGCGCGGACCAGGGCGGGACCGCAGGGAACTCGGCAGTCGGTCAAGGCTTCGCCGACACCTACCTGCACAGCGCCGGGGTCTGGGGCCCGACGCCCTTGCAGCAGCTGACGGCTAGCGACGCTGCCCCCGGTGACGCTTTCGGGAACTCGGTCGCGATCACGGGAAACGGCCACCAGGCCGTGATCGGCGCGGAGGGGAAGAACGGCTTCGCCGGTGCCGCCTATACCTTCGGTGCGCCGAAAAACATGTTCGCGCAGAAGCAGGAGCTTACGGGCAGCGATTCGTCGTCGGGTGACCTCTTCGGCTACAACGTCACCCTCGACGACAACGCCGACATCGCCGAGATCAGCGCGCCGTTCGCCGACGGTTTCAATGGCAACGTGTACCGGTTTGCGGGGAAGATCGGTGGCTGGTCACAGGTCCTGGAGCAGTCGGGTGCCGGGACCCCCGGCGACTACGGCATCGGACTCGCGCTCAACCACAACGGCTCGGTGGAGCTCGTGGGCGCGGACGGAGAGGACACCTCGGCCAGCGATGGAGCGGTGTACGCCTACGAATTCAGCTGACTGACGCAAAGATTCTTGAAGCTATATAAGAGAGGCCTGCCGCGGGCCTCTCTTATATGCTCTTGTGCCCTGCTGGGGCTCCTCGACGGGGGACCGGCCCGTGCGAGTATCGAGTGGAAGTGGCCAGGGCCGATCGTCTCGCCCGCATGAAGCGGCACCATGACTCGGCCACCGCGTGACGGGTGCTTGAGCTGGGCATGCGATCCTTTCCGGACTGACAGTCTTGCCCGTGACCAGGGTCGACACCTTGTTTCCGCGTCAGCTATTTCGGGTCCTCACCGCGGTAAACGTCGCGGAAGCGCTACCGTCGGCACAGTGTTGGTGGGCACGGAAAGTGCACAGACTTGAGCACGAAAAGTGCACAGCTCAGGGTCACGCGACTGTGAGGGACGAGCAGTCCAGGTGCGTCCGGAGTCGTCCGCGGCGATAACAGCGGTCAGGCGTGGTTAAGATGTCGGCGCCGTCGCCCGCTGCAGCAGTGTCTCCGTCTCGTTGAGGGCTGGGGCATAGCCCATCGCGGCGAACAGCTCATGAGCTTCGCTCAATGACCTGTCGGCTCCGGGCGCGCTGAGGGCAACCAGGCAGCGTCCCTGACCGAGCAGTGCGTAGGCAAGCTCGGGTACGTCACCAAAATCACGCCAACGCGTGGCCGCGTCGGCGTAGGCAATCGCCGCGGAAGCGTGGTCACCAGCAGCTTCCGCAACCGCGGCGCCGCACGCGGCGAGCGCGTGCTGTTGCAGCGGTGTGCGCGGCTCGAGGCCGGCGATGAGCCGGGACGCGAGCGCCGGGTCGCCGATCCCGAGCGCGCAGCGGACGAGCGGTGCCAACACGGCCGCGTAGTAAGGATCGCTGCGTGTACCGATGATTTCGTCCAACTCCTCGAGCAGCCCCTTTGCCCGCTCGTTGTGGCCGGCTGTCAGCATGAGCTGGGCTGCCGCGGCGAACGCGAATGCCATCAGCTGTGGCTCGCCGGTCTGGCGGGCAATCGCGCCGAGCTGCTCGGCGGCGGTGGCCTCGGCTCCCTCGCCACGTTGGTACCGCAGAGTCAGTTGCACAGCTCGTGCCTCAACGAGCGCCGGGGCGTCACCGCCCGTCTCCGCCCGCTCCGCAACCGGTTGTGAGTCAACGAGCGCTTGTTCTGAGCGGCCGCACTCGGCCAGGAAGGTCAATCTCGTCCCCGCGATATCGAGCCCCGGCCCGGCGATACCGCGCCGCTCACAGAACGCGATTCCGTCGCCGCAGAGCTCCAGCGCCGCCGCCGGTCCCTCATGTTGCCAGGTGGCGAAGGCGAGGTTGTTGTGCAGCCACCCGGCGTCGCGACCCATCCCCTGCTCGACCGCGAGCGCAAGCGCGCGGCGCATGTCGGCCAGGCCCTGCGGATCCCCCAGAGCAGCACGGGCGTAGCCGCGATAGCCGAGGGCCCGGGCTGGTTCCGCGACGCCGAGGCGCGCGGCAAGTTGGAGTGCTCGCTCCGCGGCAGCGATCGACTCCCCATAGGCGGCATCGACTGCCCGTGCTCCGGCGAGCTGCCCATAGGCGCTGACCAGCTCCGGGCCTGGTGCCTCGGCCTCGAGCAGCTCGACTGCCTCGGCGATGAGATCGCGTGAGTGCGGATCACCGGCACTGCGCAGGCTGCTCGAGAGCGCGGTTAGCGTTCGCGCTGCCGCTACCGCCGAACCCCGTCCGCGATGCAGCGCCAACGCCTCCTCGAGCGCCGCCCTCGCCTCCGGCAGGCGTCCCTGCTGCTGCGCCGCCTGCGCCCAGCGTTCCAACAGGCCAGCACGGTCGGTGTGGTTCGCAGGGGTGAGCTCGAGCGCCCGAGCGAAGCTGGCCTCGGCGCTGGCCACGTCGATG
>VBJV01000059.1:36029-43448 GCA_005879785.1 Chloroflexota bacterium | reverse complement strand
GACGCCCTCGATATCGCGATAGGCCGCATCGAGGCACCAGAAGCAGCCGCCTCCCAGGGTTGCGGTCTCGCGCGCCTCACTCATTCATGCGCAATCGATTGAACCACGGTGGGCGATCAACCAGGGAAGCGATCGGTCGGGCCGTGCGCATCGGGCGGGGCCGCGTGCGGCTGCGAGGGCGCCGCGGCCGGGGCTCGATCGATCGACCTCGGTGCCACAGAGGACATGGCCGGTGCGACAGCAATCGTCGACGTTGACGCGTGGGCGTCCGCCGCCGCGACAGCACCGTTGGGCCAGACCGAGCCCGTGGCGGCATGCATTGTTTGCGCGCGAGCGGCCGCTCGTGCCGGCGACGACTCATGCCTGGCCTGAGCAGCTGTCGAGCAGAAAACCAGCGTCGTTCCCGCGAGCACGATGATCGCCCGGGCGGGCAACTGCGTCGCCATGACCGCCCAGTCTAGGCGGGCGTCCCGCGTGGCGCTGAGCGCGCCGGTTGGAGTACCGTTGCGCGGCCGTCGTCACGGCGGAGGCGACGTGCCAACGATCCATATGCCCGGAGGGAAGCAATGAGACGCGGATTTGGTTCGCAGGTCAAGCTGCTGGCGATCGGGATCTCAACTGTGCCCATCGTCCTCGGCAGCCTCGGATTCCGGCCACTGACGCTGACCGCCGCTGCCAGCGGCGGAAGCACACGGCAGATCTCCAGCGCGGGGACGACCTCGTTCGGTGCTGCCACACAGGGCTCCGACGGTTACGAGTTCCCTGAGTATCGCGGCCAGAGCGACGAAGGCACCAACGACGGCTATAACGGCTTCGTGGCCGACCGCAGCGCCGGCGGACCCGCCAGGCTGGGCGCGGCCGGGAGCGGCGCGACGCGTACCAAGTCGAACACGCAGGTGGTCAGCAGCTTCGACGGGCTCTTCCACCGTCAGCAGCGGCTGGCCAACGGCGGCAACCAGTTCAGCGTCGAGCCGCCCGACCAAGGACTGTGCGCGGGCAACGGCGACGTCATGGAGGCGGTCAACGATGTGACTCGTGTCTACGACGCCTCGGGCAATCCGCTGACCGGCGTCGAGGACCTCAACACCTTCTTCGGTTATGCGCCGGCGATCGTGCGCAGCACAGGCACCTTCGGTCCTTTCGTCACCGACCCGAGCTGCTACTTCGATTCCGCGGTGCAGCGCTGGTATCTGACCGTTCTCACCCTCGAGGTGGTCGCGAGCGGTTCGGACGCGGGGCAGTTCACCGGGGCCAACCACCTCGACATCGCCGTCAGCCAGACGCCCAGTCCCAGCGGCGCCTGGACCATCTACCACCTGCCTGTTCAGGATGACGGGACGGCCGGTACGCCCAACCATGGGTGCAGCGCCGGCACACCGCACTCATACAAGACGAACCCGAACGCCTGCATCGGCGACTACCCACACCTGGGCGCGGACGCCAGCGGCTTCTACGTGACGACCAACGAATACTCCCTCTTCGGACCCGAGTTTCGCGGCGCCCAGGTCTACGCATTCTCCAAGCAGGCGCTGGCGGCAAGCGCCGTCACGATCAGCGTGACGCAATTCGACCTCCACGGTCCGATCAGCGGCGTGAGCGACTTCGAGAACGGCTTCACGCTGGCCCCGTCGACGTCACCCGACGCGACGGGCGATCTGACCGCCGGCGGCACCGAGTACTTCCTCAGCTCCAACGCCGCAGCGGAGGCAACCGATCCAGGCAACGGCACCAGCACGAATCGGACCTCGACGCAGATCATCGTCTGGGCGCTGACCAACACCAGCTCGCTCGGCAGCACGTCGGCTCTGACACTGAGCGATCAAGCCGTCAGCGTCAACCTGTATGGCGATCCGCCCAAGTCGGTGCAGTAGACCGGCACCACGCCACTTCGCGACTGCATCCACGACAGCGCATGCTCCACCTTCCTTCTCGGCGGACCGGATCCGTTCGCACAGGAACCCGAGTACAACCTCGACAGCAACGACTCACGCATGCTGCAGACGACCTTCGCCAACGGCAAGCTGTGGGGAGCGCTTGACACAGCCCTGACGATCGACAGCGTCAACCAGGCTGCCGTCGAGTACTTCATCGTCACGCCGACGACGGCCAGCGGCTCCGTCAGCGCGTCGGTGACTCGCGCCGGGTACCTCGGCCTCTCCGGCACCAACGTCACCTATCCCGCCGTCGGCGTCACCACGAGCGGGCGCGGCGTGGTGGCGTTCACCGTCGTGGGCCCGGGGAACTTCCCCAGCGCGGGCTACACGTCGCTCGACGCCAAGACAGGCGCCGGCGCCGTGCACATCGTGGCCGCCGGCGCCGGGCCGGCCGACGGCTTCTCGGGATACCGGGTCTTCGCCAATCCGCCCAACTTCATCGCCCGTCCGCGCTGGGGCGATTACGGCGCCAGCGCCGTGGTGGGCGACTCCATCTTCATCGCCTCCGAGTACATCAGCCAGACGTGCACCCTTGCGCAGTACGAGACCTCGCCGTTCGGGTCGTGCGGAGGCACACGCTCGAGCCTGGCCAACTGGGCTACGCGCATCACGCAGCTGACCACCAAGTAATCCTCGTCACCACACCGCATGCCAGGCCGGCCGCCACCAGCGGCCGGCCTGTTCTTTTGCGCACAGCCGCCTGGGGATGTAACTCCCTCTCACGGTCGAACGTTCAACCGGCGCCGACCACGACGCGCCCCTGCTGGGTGCCCGGCCGGAGGAGTACAACGATGACGAATCGGATCATCGGTCTCGGCGCCGCGTGCGCTTTGACGGCAGGGACGATGGCATTCGGCGCGCCGACGGCTCGCGCTCAACAGCAGCCCAGCCTGGTCACATTCACCTTCAAACTGACGATCAACAACGAGGCGTCACCGGGAGACAGCTTCGCGGTGACGTGGGGCGAGACGGGCCTCGAGATGTGCAGCGCTCCGTGCGCCGGCGACGGTCACACCTACGTGCGGACAATGACCTTTCCCGTAGGGGTGACGGAGACCTTCACGTTCGTCAGGGCTCTGGGAGCGGTATCGCCGGAGCACCCTGGTCAGCGATTCGCAACACAGACCATCACGGCGAACGCTGATCGGAGTGTCAGCGCCGTCTATACCTACGGCGTGGCCGCCGTGCCGGTGCCGGCCACCGGCTCGCAACGGGGCGTGCTCTCCGGCAGCCTGGTCGTCGCCGGTGGCGCGGTTCTATTGCTGTTACAGCGGCGCCGCCGTCGACCTCGTTCGTCGAGGACGCCATCTCTGTGACGATGGGGCGTGGGCACGCCGCGCACGTCACCGACGCAGGCGCGTGGTGCGCATGTCATCGTGGCTCATGCCGAAGTAATGCGCCACCTCGTGCAGCACCGTGTCGGTGACCTGTGCGACGAGCTCAGCACGCGTCCTGCACCAGCGCTCGATGTGTTGCTGCATCAGCACGATTCGCTTCGGGTAGCCGAACGCACTGAAGGTCGACTCACCTCCGCCCTCGAAATACCCGAGCACGTGCTGATCGACGCCTTCCTCGTCCGCGTCGCCACCTCCGGTGTCGCTCCGGACTGTGATCATGAGGTTATCCGCATCCATGCGCGCACGAAGCGGCTCGGGAATGCTGTTGAGAGCTTCTCCGGCGATGCGCTCGAACTCATCCGCGGAGACGTGAAAGGGCACCGCCCAAGCATGCCAGACCCGTGTGCGCCGGCACGTTCGCTGCTGAATCCACCGCCCACGCTAATGTGACCCCACGTGACCAGAGTGTGCGAAAGCTGCGGGCGGCCCTTGCCGGCCGAGGCACGTTTCTGCCCCAGCTGCGGCGCGCCCGTCGGCGTCGCCGAGCCGCTCGGCGAGCGCCGCCTCGTCACGCTCCTCTTCGCCGACCTCGTTGGTTCGACGGAGTTGAGCCGCCGTCTCGACCCCGAGCGCTCGCGCGACGTGCTCAGCTCGTACTTCAACGCGGTTTCCACCGAGATCGCCGCCGCGCGCGGACAGCTCGAGAAGTTCATCGGCGACGCGGTCATGGCGGTCTTCGGTGTGCCGCGGACTCATGAAGACGACGCCGTGCGCGCCGTCCGTGCTGGCTTGACCATCGTCGATCGAGTGGCGAGGCTTGGGCGCGGCCTCGAGGGCTACCCGGGCCTGGAGGTGCGGGTCGGCATCGAATCCGGCGAAGCGGCCATCGGGGAAGGCCCGGCCGGCCAGCTGCTGGTCACCGGTGCGGTGGTGAACGCTGCTGCCCGCCTGCAGGAGGGGGCGCGTCCAGGGGAGGTGCTCATCGGTGAGACCGCGCGCCTGCTGGTGCTCGGCGCGACACGGCTCGACCACGCTCGCACAGTTGAGGCCAAGGGTTTCGGCAACGGCCTCGTTGCCCATCCCGTCGCCGGCCTGGCCCGCAGGTCCGTGCGCCGCACCATCCCGCTCGTCGGGCGGGGCGGCGAGCTGGGACTCATGCACCATGCCTTCGAGCGCGCCGTGCAATCGCGTTGCCCGCATCTCATCACCGTCGTCGGCGGCGCGGGCATGGGTAAGTCACGCCTGGTCGATGAGTTTCTCGCGATGCTGCCCGCGCCGGTGGAGACACTCGTCGGACGCGCCGACACGTACAGCGGCCCGACCGCGCTCGAGCCGGTCGCCGACATCCTGCGTCACGTCGCGGGGATCACAGCGGCCGATGGCGCGGGGACAGTTCTCGAACGGCTCGTGACCGTCATCTCGACTCGCTCCGACGCTGCAGACCCGGCTGCGCTGGCACAGAAGCTCGCATGGCTCCTGGGCGTCGCACCCGGCGAGGACCGTGACGAGGCGGCGCTGCTGTACGACGCGCAGCAGGCGTTCCACGCGCTCGTCCTCGACATGGCCGCTCGTGGCCCCCTTGTCATCATCATCGACGACGTGCACCTGGCTCGGTCCCCGGTGCTCGACCTCGTCGAACGTTTGACGTCGCGCAAGCGCGGCGCCCCGGTGCTCGTCGCCGTGACGACGAGGCAGAGCCTCTTCGACGACCGCCCATCCTGGGGCTCCGAAGCGCACAACCACGCCCTGATCCGCCTCGAGCCACTGGCCGCCGACGACAGCGCCGACCTTGCCCGCAAGGCGGGCGGCGGTCGTCTCGGTGAGGACACGTCGCGTCACATCGCCGAGCGCGCCGGCGGCAATCCGTTCTTCATCGTCGAGACAACGGGGATGCTGCTGGACACCGCGCAGGCGGCGCCCGGACCCGCCGCGCTCCCGCCGACGGTTCAGTCGGTGGTCGCGGCGAGATTCGATCACCTTCCCGATGCCATGCGTGACCTCGTGCATCTCGCATCGGTGTTCCTGGACAGCTTCGACCTCGAGGAGCTGGGCTTCGTCGCCGAGCCGGTCGCCGAGCTGCTCAAGCAGCTGGAGGATGCGGAGATCCTCACCGCCAAGGACGGTCACGGCCGCTGGCGGTTCCGTCACCGGATCCTGCATGACGTGGCCTATGCGGGGCTGGCCAAGCGCGAGCGCGTGCGTCTGCACATGGCCATCGCTGACGGGCTGGACGCTGCAGGGCGTTACGGACGCGCAGACCACCTGGAGCGGGCGGCGCAGGCATCGATCGATGTCGACCCTTCCGACCGGACGGTGGTCGACCTGGCGGTGGACGCGCTCATCGCAGCCGGCGACCGCGCGCGCCGCCGGATGGAGTCACGGCGCGCGGTCGACCGCTACAGCCGCGCGCTGGTGCTCGCCGGTCCCGAGGCTCACTGGGGCATGCGCGAGGGCCGCGCGCTGGCCGGTACCGGCGAAGCGCGTTACTGGCTCGCCGAGTACGCCTGGGCCACGGACGCGCTGTCGCAGGCCGAGCAGATCGGGCAGCGCACCGACGACGACTGGACGCTGGCCATGGCCCTGCGCTTTCTCGGCGACATCGTGCTCAACGTCGCTGCCGACGTCGACCGCGCGGAGCAGCTGCACGTGCGCTCGCTGGCGGCGGCCGAACGCCTCGGCGATCCCTGGGTGATCAGCCGCAGCCTCCTCTTCGCCGGTTGGGTGCCCTGGACGCGTGACCGCTTCGACGAAGCGGAGGCGATGTGGCAGCGCGCGCTGAAGCTGGCGCGCGAGAGCCGCGACAGCTGGGTCCAGGCGCGCGCGCTCATCGCGCTTTCGATTGCGCGCTCCGAAGTCGACGACGACGCAACTGCCGCGGAGCACGCGCGCGCCGCGCTTGCGATCGCGCGGGAGATGGGCGACCAGTTCAGCACCGCGGTGGCAATGGTGCAGCTGGGCCGGAGCGGCGATACCGCCAGTGCACTCGAATCGACGCTCGGTCTGTTCGACGATGCGGCGGCCATCTTCGAGGAGCTCGGCGCGCGCTGGGAGCTCGCCGACGCGCTCTTCGCGCGCGGCCGGCACCTGGAAAAGCTCGAGCGTCTCGACGACGCAAAGCGCGACCTGCACGCTTCGATGCGCATCTCCGAGGAGCTCGGTGCACGAGCGCTCGGCGGCTGGACGTCGCGGGCGTTGGGGCGCGTCCGCCAGCGCCGCGGCGAACGGAGTGCTGCGATCCGTGCCGCCGAAGCAGCCGAGCCCACGTCGTGAGCGTCGCACCACGACCTGACGCGGACGTACCCATATGGAAGGAGCCCCCTCGGGGCGGGTATCCGGATCTGCGGATATTCCAGCTCTCCGGTGCCGAGTTCGACCTCGCCGTCCGGCGCGGCAAGTTCGTCCGCGCGCCGCTCTTCTACCTGACCGGAGCGTGGATCACGCACGCCGACGAGGAGCGCACCGTCTGGGAGCAGCCGGCCAGCGGGTGGTTTCTCTCGTCGCAGGGTGTTGTGCCCGGCGGGTTCCTCGCGGTCATCGCAGACATGGCGCTGGGCTCGATCGCGTCGCGCCGCGTCCGGCAGATGTTCAGCACATCGGAGATGTCATTCAACTTCGTGCGTACCGCCACCGAGCAGAGCGGCACGCTGATCGCTGAGGGCCGCTTCGTCGGCTCGACCGGCCGCTTGGCGCTCTCTGAGGCGACGATCACGGACGCGCAGGGCGCAGTCATCGCTCACTCGACTTGTCGCAATGTCCTCACGGCTGGTCAACCGCCGGGCGATGCGATAGCTTCGGGCGATTCCGGCGCGGTGAGCGCGTTCCTCGATTCGCTTCCGGATGCGGAGCCTGTCGACACGACTGTGCCGGATCCATATCTCCGACCGGTCGTCGGCGAGGTGCTGCCCCGCCACGTCTGGGAAAACGCCACCGGCCGAGAGATTCTGGAGGGCCAGATCGCGGGCACCATCCCGATGCCGCCGATCCACTACCTCACGGGTATCAGGCCGACCTCGGTCGACAAGGGCAGCGTGGAGTTCTCGATGCCCGCCAGTGCGTGGCTGACGAGTGGATTCCGTAGCGTGCTGGGCGGGTTCATCGCGTTCCTGGGCTATTCGGCGCTCGCATCCGCGGTGCAGACGACCACCGAC
>VBJV01000059.1:19082-36000 GCA_005879785.1 Chloroflexota bacterium | reverse complement strand
GCGACCGGCCGCGTGATCCACCGCGGCCGCACCCTCAGCGTCGCTGACGCAGAGGTGCGTGGTGTCGACGGCAAGTTGGTAGCGGTGGCCCGAGGGACATCGATGCTCCTTGCCGACCAGCCGGCCTCGACGCTCGGCGAACGTTGATGCTCAGCGCGGGGAGGGACGGGCCGTGTTGATTCCCATCCTGTTTCTCGGCTTGTGGATTGCGGCGATCACGTTTTGGATCTTCATGGTCGTCGAGGTGGCTCGGATTCCGGATGAGCAGTTTCGCGCTGCGGGGACGGAAAAAACGGTGTGGGTACTCGTCGTCGTCCTCGCCCACATCATCGGAGCGCTCATCTGGCGATTCGCCAAGCGGCGAGATGTGCGAGCGGCGTCGCACGGCTTGGCAGCACCGGCGCCCCAGACCAAGGCCGGCACCTGATCACGCGGCAACCGAGCCCGCGGTAGTGGGTCCGTTTGACCGCGGCGGGTTCTCGTGGGACCGTAGCGATGTGCCAGGCGCGGATGAGCGGCTGATGGCCTGCTCCAAATGCGGCAGCAAGCGGCTGCTCAAGTTGACGTTCCCGGCCCACCCAGGCGCGCGAAGCCCCGACTCGCAGCTTCACCCGGATCCTCCTCCGCGCTTCAAGTGCCTCGACTGTGGGCGGCGCGGAACTCCCTCAATAGCCGAGCCCTAGCTGAGCAGCGCGCCGATCTCCTCGACCGCTGGCGCTTCCGTCAGTGCGTCACCCAGCCGGTCGCCACGAGGGCGATGGCCACCGTCAGGAAACCCAGGCAGGCGAAGATCCCCACCATGCCGGCGGCGGTGCCGGGCTCCTCGAGCGCCACCGGATGGCCCGCCGGGCACACACGCATCGCCGGGTCGCCGAGGTCGCTGCGCGGGTAGCGGAGGTCGCAGCGCTCGCAGCGATAGAAGGTCCGCTGGGCGCCGCCGTGCCATACGGAGGCGCCCAGCCGGTCGGCGACCAGCACCAGCAGGACGAGAAAGCACAGCACGGTGGCGCCGATCAGCATCAGGGCGAACCTACCGCGGTCGTACCCCAGCGCGCCGGGATCCGGCCGGCAGCGGCACGCTCCGCGAGCCCGTCGAGCACGCGCAGCGCCGTGGTGGGATCGGCGAAGCTCGCCGTGCCCACCTGGATGGCGTCGGCTCCGACCGCGAAGAAGTCGAACGCAGTGGCCACGTCGTCGATGCCGCCGGCGGCCACGACCGGGATCCGCACCGCTGCGCGCACCTCTGCCACGGCCGCCAGAGCGAGCGGATGGATCGCCGGCCCGCTCAGCCCGCCTGTCCCCTGGGGCAGCACCGGCCGCCCCGAGGCGCGGTGGATCTTCATGCCCACATAGGTGTTCACCGCGGACACCGAGTCGGCACCGGCGCCCTCGACCGCACGGGCGACTGCGGCGATGTCGGTCACGTTCGGGCTGAGCTTGACCATGACGTGCCGTCCGGTGACAGCGCGCACCGCGTCGACGAGCCTCGCGGCGCCGGCGGCGTCCCGGCCGAAGTCGAGCCCGTGCGCGATGTTCGGGCAGGAGATGTTCAGCTCGACACCCGCCACGCCCTCGACACCGTCCAGATGCCGCGCACAGTGCATGTAGTCGGAGATCTCGGCGCCGGCGACGTTGACCACCACGGGAATCCGCCAGGCGGCGAAAAGCGGCGCGTAGTGCTCGGCCACCCAGTCGACGCCCGGGTTGTGCAGCCCGATGCTGTTGAGCATGCCGCGCTCGGTCTCCGCCACTCGCGGGGGTGGGTTGCCCTCGCGGGGCAGCCGTGTGGTCCCCTTCGTGTACAGCGCGCCGAGACGGTCGAGGTCGATGAGCTGGGCGAGCTCGAATCCGTAGCCGGCGGTGCCGCTGGCCAGCCCCACCGGGTTGGGCAGGACGAGCCCGCGGCCGAGATCGACGCGAAGGCCGGCGCTGCTCATGCCACGTCGGCCGCGGGCAGCGCCAGCAGTGCCGCCCAGTCGACGCTGCGCAACGGCAGCACCGGGCCATCGCTGCAGCACAGCCCCCAGAGCGGTCCGCGGCCGTCGCCGCGCAGCGGTAGCGCGCAGCCCAGGCAGGTGCCGAACCCGCATCCCATGGGTGCCTCCAGCGACGCCTCGGCGACTCGCGGCGACCCGGCACCGGTCACCTGTGTCGCCACTGCTGCGAGCATCGCATTCGGTCCGCAGGCGTACACGGCGGTCACGCTGCTCACCATCGGCGCTAGCAGCTCCGTGACGAAGCCATGGTGGCCCCGGCTCCCGTCGTCCGTCGCCTCGACGACTCCCACCCCGGCATCGCCGCGCGTGAAGCGGTCCGCCGGGTAGAGGCGTTCCGCCGAGGCGGCACCGTTCAGGACGATGATGTCTCGAACTCCGCGGCTGCGCAAGGAGCGGACCAGCAATGGGAAGGGCGCGCAGCCGAGCCCTCCGGAGACGCACACCACCTCCCCGCGCGCGGCATCGACGCTGAACCCGCGACCCAGCGGCCCCAGGCTGTCCAGCACATCGCCGGCGGTCAGCTCGGCGAGCAGACGCGTGCCCTCGCCCACGACCTCGAAGACGAAGCTGCACGTCTGGGACTCGGTCCAGGCGACGCTGAAGGGGCGGCGCAGCAGCGGACCGCCGTGATCGCCGCAGCGCAGCTGCGCGAACTGCCCGGGCACGGCGGCGGCGGCGAGGCGGGGCAGACGCGCGGTGACCTCGATCAGCCCCCCGTCCAGCTGCTCGACGCTGACCACCTCGCCGCGCTCCAGCGCCGCCTGGCGGAGGTCCAGGCCCGCACCGGCGCGACGCGAAACGACTCCCCGGCGCGATGGCGCGCGATCGCGTCGACGAGCGCCGCCGCGGTGTCGAGCGACGTGCAGCAGGGAATGCGCCGCTGCTCCGCGGCCAGGCGGATGCGATAACCGTCCTTCACCGTGCGGCCGGCGGCGCTGATGACGGCGTCGCCGTTGGACGCGTAGTCGAGCTCGTCGGTGTCGAAGTGGGACACCGTGTTCACGACCAGCGACACGCGGCCGTCCTCGATGACGTCGATGACGTTGGGGCGCCCGTGACCGATCTTGCCGACCGGCACCGCGGAGATGCCGGCGGCGCCGAGCGCCTGCGCGGTACCCGCCGTCGCGTACAGCGTGAAACCGAGCAGGCTGAGCTGCGCGAGGACCGGCAGCGCCTCGGCCTTGTCTGTGTTCGCGACGCTGCACAACGCCGCACCGCCGAGCGGCAGCGCGCCGAGTGACGCCACGAATGCCTTGTCGAGAGCAGCCTGCAGGTCGACGTCGATGCCCATCACCTCGCCGGTCGACTTCATCTCCGGGCCGAGCGCCGTGTCGACGTCGATCAGCTTCACCGAAGAGAAGACCGGTGCCTTCACCGCCACCAGCGGCCGGGCAGCGACGAGTCCGCTCTGCCAGCCCAGGTCGGCGAGGCGCGCCCCGCGCATGACACGGGTGGCCAGGTCGACAATCGGTACGCCGGTCACCTTGCTGATGAACGGCACGGTGCGCGACGCGCGCGGGTTGACCTCGAGCACGTGGGGCACACCGCGAAACACCACGAACTGGATGTTGCACAGGCCGCGAATGCCCAGAGCGCGAGCGATGCGAACCGTGTCGTCGACGATGCGTGCGCGGATCTCCTCGGAGAGCTGCCGCGCCGGGTACGCCGCCATCGAATCCCCGCTGTGCACACCGGCCCGCTCGACGTGCTCCATCAGCCCCGGGATGACCACAGTGTCGCCGTCGCTGATCGCGTCCACGTCGACCTCCACGCCGAAGAGGTAGCGGTCGATCAGCACCGCGCCGCGGCGCGCGCTGCCATCCCGCGGCAGGGCGGCCAATGCGGCTCGCAGGTAGCGCTGCAGCCCATCGCGGTTGTGCACGATCTCCATCGCGCGGCCACCGAGCACGTACGACGGACGCACCAGGAGCGGGAAACCGATGCGCTCCGCGATCTCCAGCGCCTCGTCGGTATCGGTGGTGGCCGCACCGTGCGGCTGTGGGATCGCCAGCTCCCGCATCAGCGCTTCGAAGGCGCGGCGGTCCTCGGCCTTGTCGATGGTGGCCACACTGCTGCCCAGCACTGCCACGCCGCGCGCCTGCAGCGGCCCGGCGAGGTTGATGGCGGTCTGGCCGCCGAACTGCACGACGACTCCGCTCGCTCGTTCCTCGGCGATGACCGCGAACACCGCCTCTTCGTCCAGCGGCTCGAAGTACAGGCGCGTGCTGGAATCGAAGTCGGTGCTGACCGTCTCGGGGTTGCTGTTCACCATGATGGCGTCGACGTGCTGGCGGCGCAGGGCCTCGGCGGCCTGGACGCTGCAGTAGTCGAACTCGATGCCCTGACCGATCCGGATCGGTCCGCTGCCGACCACCACGACCCGGTCGGCGCCATGCGTCCCGAGGTGCGCGGGACCTTCGTCCTCGACCTCGAACGTCGAGTAGTAGTAAGGGGTTTGCGCCTCGAACTCCGCGGCGCACGTATCCACGCACCTGAAGGTGGGATGCAGCCCGAGCTGCGCGCGCTGTTCACGGATGGTGTCGGCCGTCGTGCCGGACAGCACCGCGATGCGCGCATCCGAGATGCCGCAGCGCTTGGCCGCGCGCAGCGCGTCCGCGTCCAGCGTTCCCCAGCGCAGGCGCTCCTCACAGGCCACGATGGCAGCCAGGCGTTGCACGAACCACTGCCCGATGCCGCTGCGCGCGGCGAGGTCGGCCGGGCTCGCGCCGGAACGCAGCGCCTCCAGCAGCGCGTACGCGCGGCGGTCGTTGGCGGCGTCGACCAGCACGGGCTCGTGCAGCTCGGACGGCTCAGGCTGCTGCTGTTCGAGCGCGCGCAGCGCCTTGCTGAAGGCGGCCTCGAAGGAGCGCTCGATGGCCATGACCTCGCCCGTCGATTTCATCTGCGTGCCCAGCCGGCGGTCCGCCTCCGGGAACTTGTCGAACGGCCAGCGGGGGATCTTCACGACGCAGTAGTCGAGCGCCGGCTCGAAGGCCGCGCACGTCTTGCCGGTCACGGCGTTGGCGATGTCGGCGAGCCGCCGCCCCGCCGCGATCTTGGCGGCGACGCGAGCGATCGGGTAGCCCGTCGCCTTGGAGGCAAGGGCGGACGATCGCGATACGCGCGGGTTGACCTCGATCACGAAGTAGTCGTGCGTGTCGGGTGCCAGCGCGAACTGCACGTTGCATCCACCGGCGATGTCCAGCGCGTCGATGATGCGCAGCGCGGCGCTGCGCAGCTGCTGGTGCTCGCGGTCGGTGAGCGTCTGCGACGGCGCCACGACGATGCTGTCCCCGGTGTGCACCCCCATGGGATCGAGGTTCTCCATGTTGCAGACGGTGATGCACGTTCCTGTCGCGTCACGCATCACCTCGTACTCGATCTCGCGCCAGCCGGCCACCGAGCGTTCGACGAGCACCTGGTTGATCGGCGACGCGGCCAGTCCGGCCGAGACGGTCTCGAGGAAGCGCTCGTCGGTCTCGCACAGGCCGCCGCCGGTGCCGCCAAGCGTGAAGGCCGGACGGACCACCAGGGGCAGTCCCATGCGCTCGCGGAAGGCACGCGCATCGGCGATCGACGAGACCGTGGCCGACTCCGGCGTGGGTTCACGGATCGAGTCGAGCAGCGCCTTGAAGCGCTGCCGGTCCTCGGCCGCGCGAATCGCGGTCAGCGGCGTGCCCAGCACGCGCACGCCGTACCGTTCGAGCACGCCGGCGTCATCCAGCTCCACGGCGAGGTTCAGGCCCGTCTGGCCGCCGAGCGTGGCGAGCAGACCGTCCGGCCGCTCGGCCTCGATGACCCGCTCCAGCACCTCGACGGTGAGCGGCTCGACGTACACGACGTCCGCCGACGCGTCGTCGGTCATGATCGTCGCTGGGTTGCTGTTCACCAGCACGGTGCGGATGCCCTCTTCGCGCAGCGCGCGGCACGCCTGCGTGCCCGCGTAGTCGAACTCGGCCGCCTGTCCGATGACCACCGGTCCGGAGCCGATGACGAGCACGCACTCAGGCTTTGCGTAGGTCTCGTGAGTCTGAGCAAGGCGATACGCGTCGCCTCCCTGCCCACCGAGACACATGCCCAGGAACTCATCGAACACGGCTGCGCGGTCCTGCGGTCCGGGCGCGCCTTCCGGGTGGTACTGGACGCTGAACGCCGGCAGCTCGCGATGCCGGAGCCCTTCAACGCTGCCGTCGTTGAGGTTGCGTTCGCTGACGTACCAGCCCGACTCTGCGGGCACCGAGTCCGCATCGACCTGGAACTCGTGGTTCTGCGAGGTGACGTAGACCGCGCCGCTGTGCTCGTCACGCACCGGGTGGTTGCCGCCGTGGTGGCCGAACTTGAGCCGTGACGTCGACGCGCCCGCGGCCTGACCGAGGATCTGATGTCCGAGACAGATGCCCAGCAGCGGAACGCGCCGCTCCAGCAGGTCGCGGCAGAGCTGCACGGCATGGGGCAGACGGGCCGGGTCACCCGGCCCGTTGGACAGCACGACACCCTGGGGCGCATGGCGCAACACGTCGTCGACGCGCGCATCCTGGCGCACAAGGATCACCTCAGCGCCGCGACTGCACAGCGCTCGCATCTGGTTCAGCTTGACGCCGTAGTCAACCACCACGATGCGCGTACTACGAAACGCATCCGCCGACCCGGCGAGCGATACGGCACGATGCAGCGGCGCGTCGAGAGGCTCCGTGAACGCTTGCCACGCGTCGGCGAGCGAGACTGCACCGACCAGGTCCTCGTCGCTGACGAACGGCGCCCGTCGCGCGGCCTCCAGCTGCGCATCGACCGTCATCGACTCCGCGGCGGCAAGCACGCCACGCAGGGTGCCGTGATCACGCAGGTGGCGCGTCAGGGCGCGGGTGTCGACGCCGCGCAGCCCGGGCACACCGAAGCGCAGCAGCTCCTCCTCGAGTGACCGCTGTGCGCGCGGGTGACCGGCGTCCGCCGACAGCTCGCGCACCACCAGCGCGCGGCAATGCACGCGCGACGACTCTGCGGTGTCGTCACGGCACCCGTAGTTGCCGATCAGCGGATACGTCATCACGACGATCTGGCCTGCGTACGACGGGTCGGTGATCACCTCCTGGTAGCCGGTCATGCAGGTGTTGAACACGACCTCGCCGCTGGCCGCCTGGACCGACGCGCCGAACAGAACGCCGTCGAAGCATGCGCCCGATTCGAGGACGAGCCGTCCCGGTGTCTCAGGCATGCGCGGCCGTCTCCGCCGCCAGCTGCAGTCGGCTCGCGTCGTGATACGCGATGCGTCCGTCGACCAGCGTCAGCAACACCTTGCCGCGCAGACGCTCACCGAGCAGCGGCGTGTTGCTGGAACGCGAGGCGCTGGGCTCTGCGCCGACCACCCACTCCGCATCGGGATCGAACACGACGCACGTGGCCGGCTCGCCGGTGTGCAGCCGCGGCTCGAACACGCCGGAACCCGCACCGAGCGCTCTGTACGGTCCCGCGGTGAGCCGTTCCACCAGCGCGGGCAGCCAGTTGCCGCCCATGCCCCCGATGGTGATGCATGCCGCCAGCGCCGTCTCGAGGCCGATCATGCCCGGCGCAGCCGAGTCGTAGTCGGCTCCCTTCTCGACACGGCGGTGCGGAGCGTGGTCGGTGGCCACCGCGTCGATGACGCCCTCGCGCAGCGCGTGCACCATCGCGTTGCGGTCGTGCTCGGTGCGCAGCGGCGGGTTCACCTTGAGCAGCGCGGCCGGCTCGGGCGGCTGCGCGACCGGCTGCCACATCCCCAGGTGATGCGGCGTGACCTCAGCCGTCACGGCGAGACCACCATCGCGCGCGCGCCGCAGGGTCTCGACGGACTCCGCGGTGGAGAGGTGCTGCAGATGCAGGCGACCGGCGCCGGCGTGCGCCAGCGCCCGGATGGCCAGGTCGACCGCCCGGGACTCGGTGCCCGGCGGGCGCTGCGCACAGCGCACCACCGACCCGTGCGCGTTGTTGATCTGCGCGATCGCCTCCTCGTCTTCGGGGTGGACGAGCACTGCACGCGCCGAGGCTCCGGCGGTTCGCAACGCGTCGACGAGCAGCCGCGGTGTCGCCGCATTGCGGCCGTCGTCGCTGATGGCCACCGCCCCCGCTGCGATGCACCCGCGGATATCCGTGAGCTCGCTGCCGCTCAGTCCCCGCGAGAGCGCGGCCACCTGGAGCACTCGCACCGCCGCGCCGCCGGCATGGGCGCAGGCCTCGGCAACGCGCTCGGGCGCGTCGATGGGCGGATCCGTGTTGGCCATCGCCACAACCTGCGTGAACCCGCCCGCGGCTGCCGCGCGCGCACCGCTGCTCACGGTCTCCGCATCCGGGTCACCCGGCTCGCGCAGGTGCGCGTGCAGGTCGATGAAGCCCGGGCTCAGCACCGCCCCATGCCTCCCGCCGCTGGCATCGAGGTCGATCACCGCGACACCCCCCTTGTCGATGCGAGCGTCGATGGCGAGCAGCCGTCCATCCTCGAACCACACGTCACGACGCTCGTCGTCGCGACCGGACAGCGGATCGAGCACGCGCACGCCGCGCAGCACGAACGTCGGCCTCATACAGCCGCCCCGCGCAGCAGCCACGCACCGTCCACGCCGTCGACCTCGAGGAGGCGCACCGCCACACGATCGCCGGCTGCCGTCGGCACGTTCTTTCCGACGTATGTCGCGCGCACGGGCAGCTCGCGATGGCCGCGATCGACCAGCACGAGCACCTCGATCACGGCGGGCCTGCCCGCAGCGATGAGCGCGTCGATGGATGCCCGGACCGTGCGTCCCGTGAAGAGCACATCGTCGACGACGACGACGGCGGCGCCGCTGACCGGCGGCACCACGCCCCCTCCGATCGCGCGCAGTGCCGGTCTTGGCGTGGCATCGCGCGGCACGTCGTCGCGATAGCCGCGAGGGTCGACGGCGACGAGCGCGACGTCGCTGCCGAGGGCGCGGAGCTCGGCGCCGAGACGCTCCGCCAGCTGAATTCCTCGGCTGCGCACCCCGGCGAGCAGCACGGCGCCGCCACCCGTGTGTCGCTCGGCGACCTCGTGCGCAAGGCGCTTCAGTGTGCGCTGCAGCGAGGCCGCATCGAGCAGGCGGGGGTTCGCCTCCAGGGTGTCGGGAAGCACCTTCACACCAGCAGCATCTCCAGCAGCGCCATGCGGATGGCGACCCCGTTGGCCGCCTGCCTGAAGTAGGCAGCGCGAGGGTCCGCATCGACCTCGGGCGCGATCTCGTCGACACGCGGCAGTGGGTGCATGACGATCGCGCCCGGCGACAGGCGCCGCATCGTCTCAGCGTCGATGCGAATCGCGCTGCGCGCCTGCTCGAACTCAGCGGGGTCGGTGAACCGCTCCTTCTGGACGCGCGTCTGGTACACGACGTCCACGTCGCCGATGACATCGTTCAACTGCGCCGCGCGTGTCCAGGGCACGCCTCTCGAGTACAGGCGAGCGAGGATGTCGTCGCCGACCTGCACGACGTCGGGTGCGACGAAGGCAAGCCGCACGTCCGGGTACATCGCCAGCAGCAGAGCCAGCGAGCGCGCGGTCCGGCACCGAGCTCGCGCTCGATCGTGTACAGGTCGAGCAGCGCCTGCGTGGGATGCTCGCCGGGGCCGTCGCCGGCATTGACCACCGGCACCGTGGCCACCGCCGCCGCGCGCGCCGCCGCACCGGCCTGGTCGTGACGGAGCACGATCACGTCCGCATACGTCGACACCATGCGGACGGTGTCCTCGAGCGTCTCGCCCTTGATGGCGCTGGAGAAGGAATGTGCCGCTTCGGTGCCGAGCACCGTGCCACCCAGGCGGAGCATCGCGGCCTCGAAGCTGAGCCGCGTGCGTGTGCTCGGCTCGTAGAAGAGCGTGGCCATGATGCGGTGCGCCAGACGATCGTCGCGGACGCGTTCGAGCGCGTTCGCGCTGGCAAACAGAGAATCGAGGAGGGGGCGATCGAACTGCTCGCTGCTGATCACGTGCTGGAGCGCCCGGCTCGCCTGTGTCGCCGTCATCGCGGTTCCCTTGCCGGCCTCGCTGGACCGTCTTGAATTGGATCCGTCGTCACAACTCTATATCAGTCGAATCCGAGCACGTCCCGTAGAGTGACGGCCATGGGCATCCCCGACATCGGCAAGCTGCTGCTGATCAGCGGCGCGGTCATCGCAGGCATCGGCGGCGCGCTCGTGCTGGGCGCGAGGCTCGGACTGGGCCGGCTCCCAGGCGACATCTCCACCCGCACCGGAGGGGTCAGCTTCGTCTTCCCCGTGGTCACGTGCCTGGTGGTGAGCCTCGTGCTCACGATCCTGCTCAACGTGATCCTGCGTCTGCGCTGATCAGGGCGGCGGCAGATAGCGGCCCGACACCACGTGGCCGTCCGAGACCTCGAACGCCCACGTCGAACCCTTGTCCCACGCCGGCGCGGGGCGCAGTGGCGTGCCCTGGTCGGCAAGGGTCAGCACCACAGCGGCGATGACGTCGGCATGCGCACAGAGCACAGCCGCGTCCAGCGCCGTGATCAGGCCGAGGGCAGCGTCTGCCCCGGCGCCTTCGGCCAGGCGTCCATCCGGCTCGACCGTGAGGCCGCGCGCCGCCGCCAGCGGCTCGACCGTCTGCATGCAGCGAACGTAGGGGCTTGACAGCACCCGCGTCACGGCATCCTTCGCGAGCAAACCGACCAAGCCCTCGGCCTGCCGCCGGCCCGACTTGGTCAGCGGACGCTCTCGGTCGGGAGCGTCCGATCGCTCCCGTGAACCCGCCTTGGCGTGCCGCACCAGGAAGACGGTCACCCGGGCCGGCTCACATCCAGGAGCGCATGTCCTTGGCACGCGCGCGGTCCCACACCGCCGGCCATTCTCCGCGTGCTTCGAGCGCAGCGTTACGCTGCAGGGCGACGAGCTCTCCTGCGGCGAAGCGCTGCCCCCCGCCGTCCAGGCCGGCTGCCTGCCGCCGCAGCCAGGCCTCGGCCACCACGGCGTCGTGCAGTTCGCCGAGCGTGTCCTGAAGCGCCGCCACCGCCCTGGCGAAGATGGTCGCCTGCTTGCCGGCAACCGCGGCAGCCGCCTCAGCTGCGTAGCGCGACCGCTTCGCACGGATGCGCAGGTCGTGCAACTGCTCATCCGGCGACCGCTCGTCGGCGGCCGCTGCCGCGGAGCGCAGGCGCCGCCACGGCCGGCGGGCCAGGCGTGGGATCGACCTCACCGCTGGCGTCGAGGCCGTGCCGAGCAGCGCTGGCGCCCGCGCTGCCTCCACGAGCCGGTCGAGCAGGTCGCGATACCGCCGCGTGCGCATGGCGGCGAGCAGCCGGCGGCGGGCTACACGGACGTCGGCGGCGAGCGGCGCGACGACGGCGAGCGCGCTCTCCCGGTCGATCTCGAGCAGCGACCGGGCCGACTCCACGAGCCGGTCGCGCAGGACCTCGGCGTCGCGCACCGGGCCGAGCTCGCCGCCCAGCCATTTGAGCTCAGCGCGGAGCCCGTCGAGCCACTCCCTGTCGAGCAGCGGGGCGAACGTGCGCAGGTCGCTGCGCAGGCGCCGCGTGGCGACCCGTGCCTGGTGGACGTCCTCAGGCTCGCGCCGCGTGCGCACGCCCGCTTCGTGGCCGAGCAGCCGCAGGGTGGACGCCGTGATGGCCCGGCGCACGGCGTCGCCGGCGGTGGCGTCAGGCCCCAGCTCCTCGAGCGCGAGCTGTGCCGGCTCGGGGGCGCCGGGTGCGCTCACCGTCCGGCGCGCTCGACCGCCAGCCGGTACAGCTGCTCCTGGGCGTGGATTCCTTCACGCGCCGGCACGCGGCGCCAGCCTCCGTCGGTGCCCAGCTGCCACGCGAGCCGGTCGTCGCGGAGCAGGACGTCGATGGCCTCGGCAAGCCGGTTGCGCAGCGCGCGATCGAGCACCGGCACAGCCGCTTCGATGCGGCCGTCGAGGTTGCGCGCCATCAGGTCGGCCGACCCGATGTACCAGTCATCAGGTCCGAACCGGAAGATCCGCGAGTGCTCGAGGTAGCGACCCACGATGGACCGCACCCGGATGTTCTCGGACAGACCCGGCACACCCGGGCGCACGCCGCACGAGCTGCGCACGATCAGGTCGATCGACGCGCCGGCGGACGACGCCTCGTAGAGCGCGTTGATGACCTCCGGATCGACCAGGTGGTTGCACTTGATGACGATCCGCCCCTCCGGGTTGGCTTGACCACGGATCCGGTCCAGGATCCCGCTGCGCAGCCCGACCGGTGCCACCAGCAGTCGCCGGAAGTCACGCTGCTGGCTGTAGCCGGTCAGGTAGTTGAAGAGGTCGGTGAGGTCCTCGCCGAGCTCGGCATCGGCTGACAGCAGGCCCAGGTCCTCGTACAGGTGCGCGGTCTGCGAGTTGTAGTTGCCCGTGCCCACATGGCAGTAGCGGCGGATGCCACCGCTGCTGCGCCGCATGACGAGCGTGGCCTTGGCGTGTGTCTTCAAGCCGACGACGCCGTACACGACGTGCACTCCCGCTTCCTCGAGCACGGCTGCCCACGTGATGTTCGCCTCCTCGTCGAACCGCGCGGTGAGCTCCACCAGCGCGACGACCTGCTTGCCCGATTCAGCAGCGCGCATGAGCGCGCGCACGATCTCGCTGTCCGGGCCCGATGTTCGATACAGCGTCTGCTTGATGGCCAGCACCTCGGGATCGCGCGCGGCTTGGTCGATGAAGGCCTCCACCGACGCGGCGAACGACTCGTACGGGTGATGGACGAGGATGTCGCCCGCGTCGATGACCCGGAAGATGTCCGCCGGCAACTCGTCGGCGCCGACGCCGGCCAGCTGGCGCGGTGTCACCGGGGGCGCCGGGCGGTCCTTGAGGTCAGGACGGTTGACCTCGTACAGCGTCCACAGCCCGCTCGGATCGAGTGGCCCGCGCGTGGTGTACACGTCGTCCGCGCTCAATTCCAGTTCGCGCATGAGCAGCCGCTCGACCTCCTCGGTCATCGACTCGTCGATCTCCAGGCGGACGACCTGTGGAGACCGCCGCCTCCGGCGCAGGTACTCCTGCACGGCGACGCGGAGGTCGCCGATCTGCTCCTCCTCCTCCAGCGTCGGGTCGGCGTTGCGGGTGACACGGAAGGGGAAGTGACCGAGGATGCGCATGCCGGGGAAGAGGCGCCCGAGGTGCGCCGCGATCACCTGCTCGAGCGGCACGAAACGCTCGCCGTCGGGCATGACCACGAAGCGCGGCAGCAGCGGTGGCACTTTGATGCGGGCGATGCGCGGCGTGGCCACGTCGGGAGCCCCGACGACCACGGCCAGGTTGAGTGAGAGGTCGCTGATGTACGGGAATGGATGCGCAGGGTCGACGGCCAGCGGCGTCAGCACCGGGAAGACGCGCTCCTCGAACACGCTGTCGAGGTGCGCTCGATCGTCATCGTCGAGCGCGTCGTAGTTGGAGTAGCGAAGACCGACCTCTCCGAGGTGCGCCGCGATCACCTGAAAAGCCTCCGCCTGACGCTCGGCGAGCTCGAGCACACGGGCCCGGATGGCGCGCAGTTGCTCATCGACGGTCATACCGTCCGGGCTCACCGCACCGATGCCCGCGCGCTGCTGCTCGATCAGCCCGCCGACACGCACCTGGAAGAACTCGTCCAGGTTGCTGCTGAAGATGGCCAGAAATTTCGCCCGCTCCAGTAGGGGCCGGGCCGGGTCCTCCGCGATGGCGAGGACGCGCGCGTCGAACTCGAGCCAGCTCAGATGGCGGTTGATGAACCGCGGCAGCCCGCCTGCTGCAACCGTCGTCGGTTCGGCGGCGGGCGGCGATTCTGACTGCGGCGCCGGCGTCTCGTACGGCAGCGCCATCAGCCCAGATCCTCGATCCGGCCGGCCTCCAGGAAGACCAGGTCCTCGGCAATGTTCGTGACGCGATCGGCGATGCGCTCGAGATGGTGCGCGATGAACACCAGGTTGGTGGCGCGGTACACCGTCGTCACATCGTCGGTCATCATCTGGATCAGGTCGTCGAAGAGCCGGTGGTACACGCGGTCGACCCGGTCGTCGCTGGCGGCTATCTGCCTGGCGGCAAGCACGTCACGTGAGACCACCGCGGCCAGGATGGTGCGCACCCGCTCGCTGCAGAACTGCGCCATCTTGGGCAGGTCCACGTAGCCCTTCAGCTCGGGAAGGTCCGCGAGGTTGCGAGCAATCTTGGCGATGCTCACGCAGTGGTCGCCCATGCGCTCCAGCTCGGACGACATGTACAGCAGGCCCATGATCTCGCGCAGGTCGCGGGCCACCGGCGTCTGCGTGAGCACCACGGTGAAGGCGATCTCGCGCAGGTCGCGCTGCTGCTCGTTGAGCAGCGCGTCCTCGGCGATCACCTTGGCGCACAGCGACACGTTGCGTTCGGTCAGCCCCTGCATGGCGCGCGTGATCGCGCCGTCGACGAACTCTCCCATGTCCGAGACGATGGATCGGAGCCTGGAAAGCTCTTCGTCGAGGAGTGCGCGGTGCGGATGCAGCAGCGGTTCAGCCATCGACTGCAAACGAGACTATCACTTGGACGGTCTGAACACGAGCGAGCGCCCGAACCTGCGCCGGAATCGTCGCATCAGGTCGACCGGCGACCAGGCGTACTCCAGCGGAGTGCCCACGATGATCCGCCCTCTGCGCTCGTCGGCGCGCGCGGTGGCGAACTGGCCGGGGAGCAGGCGGCGGTCCAGTTCGTCGGCAATGTCGACGATCATCGCCAGACGGTCGATGCGGGGGAGGTCGGCGCGCGTCAGCAGTCGCGCGAACCGGGGCAGGTTGCTGCGCCCCTTGCCGAGCCTCGCCAGCGTGGTGGCGATGAGCGCGACCTCGCGGTGCGTGAAGCCGCGCAGGTCGGCGGCCGCGACGATCGTCGCGGCGTGCATGCAGCGATCGTAGTAGTTGACGCTCTGACCGATGTCGAGCAGCGTCGCCACGTGCTCGGCGGTCTCGAGCAGCTCGGCGTCCGCGCCCGGTTCGGTCGCGGCGAGCAGCATGCGCACGAGCCGCTGACGGCGGTCGGCGCGCTGCGCGTCCCATGTCTCGAAATGAGCCGCCAGCGACGCCACCGACGAACGCCGGACCGTCGCCGTGTCGGGAAGCTGAATGCCCAGCTCGGCGAGTGCGATGCCCTCGCGCAGCCCGTGTCCCGACACCACCAGCGTTCGCGTGCCCAGCACCTCCATGGCCGTCGTCACCACCACGGCGCCCCCCGTGATGGAGTCGGCGCGGTCCGCGCTGAGGCCGGGGATCGAGCGCCGGCGTGCAAGCTCGCGCGAGACCAGCCGGTTGGTGACCTCGCGCACCTCGCGGCGCTGCAGCGTGTACCCGTCGACGCGCGTGATCGGGTGCCCGGCGGAACGCAGGTGTACCTTGGCGATGTTGCGCACCGTGCCGCCGGTGCCGACGATGCTGCCGTCGTCGGGCAGGGCGGGCACGCCGGCGTTGTCGAGCATGCGCACCACGTGATCGCGCAGCTCGGCGAGCTCCGCCGTTCGTGGGGGGTCGCCGTGCAGGAAACGGTCGGTGGTCAGCAGCGACCCCAGCGGCAGCGTCCACCAGTGCATCGGCCGGCGCGCTTCGAAATACGCGAGCTCCATGCTCCCGCCACCGACGTCCACGACGAAGCCAGTCTCCACCGGAAGGCCGTACACGGCGCCGAGGAGCGCGAACCGCGCTTCGGTGTCGCCGTCGATCACCGTGACCGCCAACCCCGTCTCGGCGAGGATGCGCGCCACGACCTGGTCGCGATTGACGGCGTTGCGGATGGCGGCCGTCGCCACCGCGACCGTGCGCTGCGCGCCGGCGGCCGCGGCGATCGCCTGGAAATCGCGCACCGCGCTGATCGCCGACGCGACGGCTCCGTTCTCGAGCCTGCCCCGGCCGTCGAGCTGCCGGGCGAGCTGCAGCGATAGCCGGCCGTCGGCAAGGATCTCCAGCTGCCCGCCCGGGCTCAGCTGCAGCACGACCATGCGTGCGGAGTTGGACCCGATGTCGATGACGGCGAGCGGCCCGGTGGCCGTCACACCGGCACCCTCAATCGAGCTCCTCGATACGCCCGGTCCGCTGGAACAGCAGGTCCTCAGCGATGTTGGTGACGCGGTCACCGATGCGCTCCAGGCGGTGCGCCATGAAGATGACCGTGGTGGCCTGAACGATCGAGCCGGCATCAAGCGCCATCGACGCGATGAGCTCGGCGAGGAGACGCCGGTAAGCGGCGTCGAGGCGGTCGTCGTGCTCCGCCACCGTACGGGCCAGCGCGAGGTCGCCCTCCATCACGGCACGGAGGATGTCGCGAACCTGCTCGTTGCAGGTCTCCGCCAGCTGCGACAGGCCGCCGTCGCTCGCCAGCGGCGGCAGGTCGACGAGGCTGCGCGCCAGCCTGGCAATCCCCGCACAGTGGTCGCCCATGCGCTCGAGCTCGCCGGCCATGTGCAGCAGGCTCATGATCTCGCGGAGATCGCTGGCCACCGGCGCCTGTGTGAGGATCGCTCCGTAGCTGAGCTCATGAGCCGTGCGCTGCAGATCGTTGAGGCGCACGTCCTCCTCGATGACCAGCGTCGCCATGTCCGGGTTGCGCTCGGTGAAGGCCCACACCGCGCGCACCGCCGCGAGCGACACCCGCTCACCCATTTCGGCGACGGTCTGCCGCAGGCGCGCCAGATCCTGCGTCAGCGAGGTGCGGAGTTGCGGAGGCGCAGGCGACGCTGGTCCGCCGCGCGTCATCCGAAGCGCCCGGTGATGTAGTCCTCGGTGCGCTGGTCGACCGGATCCCTGAACAGCTGCGGGGTGGCTCCCAGCTCGACGAGCTCCCCGGCGCGTCCCGCGCCCATGAGCATGAACGCCGTGTAATCACTGACCCGCGCCGCCTCCTGCAGGTTGTGGGTCACGATCACGATGGTGACCTCCCCGCGCAGCTGCCGGAGGAGGTCTTCGATGCGCAGG
>VBJV01000059.1:4124-19061 GCA_005879785.1 Chloroflexota bacterium | reverse complement strand
CGCTGCCCGCAGCCAGCGTGCGCGCCAGGCAGAGGCGCTGCTGCTGACCGCCGGACAGCCCGCCGGCGTGCTCTCTCAGCCGGTCTTTGACCTCGTCCCACAATGCGGTCTGACGAAGGCAGCGCTCCACAGCCTCGTCGAGAACCCGCTGGCTCTGGCGGCCGTCGAGGCGCATCCCGAAGATCACGTTGTCGTAGATGCTCATAGGGAATGGCGTCGGCCGTTGGAAGAGCATGCCCACTCGGCGGCGCAGGCCGGCGACGTCGATGTCGTCACCGAGGACCGGCTGCTCACCGATCAGCACATCGCCCTCGATACGGTAACCAGGCACCAGGTCGTTGATGCGGTTGAGGCTGCGCAGCAGTGTCGACTTGCCACAACCGGAAGGACCGATGATGGCGGTGATCTCGCCGAGCGCAGCCGAGAAGTTGATGTCGCGCAGCGCCTGGAACGCACCGTAGAACACGTTGACGCCGCGCATCGCGACTGCCGGGTTGGTCGCCTGGATGATCGGGTCTCGCACTGGGCGCTGCCTCGTGTCCACCGCCGCCGTGACTGGCCGGCGCACACCGATGATGCTCACCTCGCCCTCCGTGTCAACCGACCCGACCACTGACGTACGCCTCCGTTGCCGGGTTGACGGGTGCCCCGAAGATCTGCGTGGTGGCGCCGAACTCGACGAGCCGTCCCGGGTCGCCGGCGTTCTCGATGGTCATGAACCCGGTGTAATCGGACACACGCGTGGCCTGGTGCATGTTGTGCGTCACGATCACCACCGTGTAGCGATCGGCGATCGCGCGAATCAGCTCCTCGATCTTGAATGTGGCGATCGGATCCAGCGCCGAGCACGGCTCATCCATCAGCAGCAGTGAGGGGTCCACGGCGATGGCGCGCGCGATGCACAGGCGCTGCTGCTGCCCCCCGGACAGGCTCACGGCCGGCTTGTGCAGGCGGTCCTTTACCTCGTCCCACAACTGAGCGCGGCTGAGCGCGGTCTCGGCGATCTCCATCAGCCGGCCGCGTGGTGTGGTGCGCGCGATGCGCACCCCGATGATGGCGTTCTCGTATATCGACTTGGTGGGAAAGGGGTTGGGTCGCTGGAACACCATCCCGATCTCGCTGCGGACAGAGCCCGCGTCGAGGTCGGGCGCGTATACGTCAACGCCGCCGAAATGCACGCCGCCCTGGACGCGAGCTCCGGGCACCAGCTCGTGCATGCGGTTGACGCAGCGGAGCACGGTGCTCTTGCCGCAACCCGACGGCCCGATGAGTGCCGTGACCTTTCGCGAGGGGGCGCGCAGCCTCATGTCCTCGACGACCTTGTGCCTGCCGAACCAGGCGCTCAGCCTGTCGATGCTCAGACCGTCGACCTGATCGGCCTCCCGGCCGGGCAGCGGATGGGCGGCGAACATGGGCGCGTGAACCGGCTTGACAACCACGTCAGACGTTCTCGACCTGCACGCGCCGGCCGAAGAAGCGGGCGACTGCGGTGAGGATGAGCACGATGGCGATGAGGGTGAGGGCCCCGGCCCACCCCCGCGCCTGCGCCTGCTCGTAGCCGGTGACCGCGTTGCTGAAGATCTGCAATGAGAGCGTCTCCATGCGGTGCAGCGGATTCAGCTGGGTGAAGAGGTCGTTGCCGAGCACGGTGAGCAGCAGTGGCGCGGTTTCACCCATGGCCCGAGCCACGGCGAGCATCCCACCGGTGATGATGCCCGGCAGCGCGGTGGGCAGGCAGATGCGCAGGACGGTCTGACTGCGCGTCGCGCCCAGCGCCAGGCTGCCCTCGCGCAGCTCGGTGGGCACCAGGCGGAGCATCTCCTCTGTGGTTCGTGCCACCAGTGGCAGCATCACGACAGCCAGAGCGATCGACCCGGCGAATCCCGAGAACCCGAACCGGGTGACCCAGACGGCGTAGACGAAGGCGCCGGTGACGATGGTCGGTATGCCGATGAGCACGTCGTTGAAGAAACGGATGGCGCCGCGCAGCCTTCCACGCCCGTACTCGACCACATAGATTGCCGCGCCGACGCCGAGCGGCACGGCGATGCCCGTTGCGATGCCGACCACGATGAGGCTGCCGGCGATGCCGTTGAAGAAGCCGCCACCCGGAGCGGCGGGGTTGCCCGGCGGGTTGTGCGTCAGAAACGACGGGCTGATGACGCTGAAGCCGCGAATGCCGACGTAGACGAGCACCCACGCGAGCGCGCCGAGGGCCAGCGCGACGGCGACGAGCAGCAGCGCCGTCATCACCGCGTTCTTGGTGCGACGGCGGCGCAGAGCAGGGCGCTGGCGGAACCTCGCCGCGGGGAGGGCGACGTCGGTCACAGCGACACACCGCGACGCACGACAACACGCGCGAGCATGTTGACGACGAGAGCAACGATGAGCAGCCAGAAGCCCACCACGAACAGCGACTCCAGGTGGAACGGCTCCGTCGCTTCGGTGAACTCGTTAGCGATGACGCTGGACATGGTGGCGCCCTGGTCGAAGATGCTGGGGTTGATGTGCAGCACAGCGTTGCCGATGACCATGGTCACCGCGATGGTCTCGCCGACCGCGCGGCCAAGGCCGATGAGCGACGCGCCGACGATGCCGGACCGCGCCCGCGGCAGCACGGCGATGCGGATCATCTCCCAGCGCGTGGCGCCCAACGCCACCGCGGCCTCCTTCTCGTTGCGCGGAGTGCTTCTGAACACCTCGCGGCACACCGCGGCGATGATGGGCAGGATCATGATCGCCAGTACCAGCCCGGCGGTGAAGTAGGAAACGCCGAAGAACGGACCGCCGAAGGGCACGCCGATCACCGGGACTGTGCCCAGCGTGCTGGTGATGAAGTCCACAACCGGGCGGATGGCCGGGATCAGCGCGAAGAGGCCCCAGAAGCCGTACACGACGCTGGGCACGGCGGCCAGCAGGTCGACGAGCGACGACAGCGGACGCCGCAGGCGCCGCGGCGCGACGTCGGTGATCACCAGCGCAGCACCGACCGCCAGCGGCACCGCGATGACCATGCCGATGAGGGAGGTGAGCACCGTGCCGTATATGAACTGCACGATGCCGTACGGGTTTGGTGTGCTCAGCGTTGCGGACGCTTCCGAGGGCGCCCACCGTTGCGACGTGATGGACGAGAAGAACCCGTAGTGACGCATCGCCGGTAATCCCTGCAGCACCAGGAAGACCACCATCGCCGCCAGCACCAAGAGAACAACTCCTCCAGTGAGCGCGACCGCGGCCCCAAACACGCTGTCGCCGAGACGGCGGCGCTCGCCGCGCAGCGCGATCGGCAGGGGGTGGCGCTCGATCGCGGCGATGCCCCCCGCGGAGGCCGGCGACATCACGCTCCCCCTTTCGGCGCCGGTGACGGTTTGCTGTCGCTCATGCGGCCACTGGAGTGCCGTTCAGCGTGATCTTGCGCAGCTGGCCGACGCACAGTTTCTGCAGGTCCGCGCCCAGCGGCGTGTAGTCGGCCGTGGCAGCCACGTCCTGTCCCTTGGTGAGCACGTAGTTGAAGAAGTTCACCAGCGCCGCGGCCTTGGCGGCGTCGGTCTGCTTCTGGTACACGAGCGCCCAGGTCAGGCCGGTGATGGGATACGCGTCGGCGTCCGTGGAGACGTCGACCACGTCAATGCGCAGGTCAGGCGGGTAGTCGGTGATTCCGGCGGTCGCGTTGGCCGCCGTCTTCACGCACGGCTGGATGAAGCTCCCCGCCTTGTTCTTCACGTCCGCGTACGTGAGGTTCTGGGCCACGGCATACGACAGCTCGAGGTAACCGATGCCGCCGCTGTTCTGACCGACCGCGGCGGACACGCCCTCGTTGCCCTTGCCGCCGATGCCGACCGGCCAGGCGATGGTCTTGCCGACGCTCTTGTCCTTTCCGCCCAGCGCGCTCACCCAGGTGGGGCTCTCCTTGGTCAGGAAGTCACTGAAGATGAACGTGGTGCCCGAGCCGTCTGAGCGGTGCACCACGGCGATCGGCAGGTTCGGCACGTTGACATTCGGGTTGAGCTTCTTGATCGCCGGGTCGTTCCACGTCGTGATCTGGCCGGCGAAGATCTTGCCGACGGTCTCGCCGTCGAAATGCAGCCCGCTCGTGATCTCGGGCAGGTTGTACGCGACGACAACCGGTGCCTGCACCAGCGGGGTCTGCACGACAGGGCCCTTGGCCTTGGCGATGTCCGAATCGGTCATGAAGGCGTCGGACTCACCGAAGTCGACCGTCGCTGCCTGCACCTGCGCGATGCCGGCGCCGGAGCCGACCGACTGATATGCCACCTGCACGTGATCGCTCGTGTTGTACGCGGCCGACCAGATGGACATCATCGGCGCGACGAACGTGCCTCCAGCGCCGCTGAGGCTCGAGGCACCACCGGAAACCGAGGCGACGCCGTTTGTGTGACCAGGCGGCGTGTTGACTCCCGCGCACAACGGGCTGGGTGTCGCGCTGGGCACGCCGGAGGACCCGGCACCGGAACCGCAGGCCGACAGCCCGACAGCAAGAACGGGTATGGCCGGCAGCATGACGCTGAACCAACTCCTGCCCGTTGATCGATCCCCCATGAGTGCCTCCTCATTTGATGGAGCCGTCTGGGAATCGACACTAGCCCGGCCGTCATTGTCGAAGCGTTAAGCCCGGTTATGAAACGGTAAAGGCTTTCTTGCGCCGCTTTCGTCTTAGAAGACAGGCACTTCGCGGTATGTGCCGAAGACGTCGGTGAGCGCGGCGATGATCTCGCCCTCGGTGGCTCGCGCCCGCACGCATTCGAGGATGGCAGGCACGATGTTCTCCGAGCCGGCGGCGACTTCTTTCAGGGCGTCGAGACGCGTGGCCACGCTGATCCCGTCGCGCGTCTCACGCAGGCGCCTGACCCGTTCCGCCTGTTCGCGCTCTATAGCTTGGTCGATCACCAGGATTGGAGGCGCACCGCCGTCGACCCTGTCCCGGAAGGCGTTGACGCCGACGATCACGCGCTCGCCCGACTCCAACTGGCGCTGATAGCGAAATGCCGCATCGGCGATCTCGCGCTGCGGATAGCCCTGGTCGATAGCGGCGAGCATGCCGCCCCGCTCGTCGATGGCGTTGAAGTACTCCTCGGCGGCCTGTTCCATGCGATTGGTCAGGTCCTCGACGAACCAGGACCCTGCCAGCGGGTCGACCACCGAAGGAACGCCGGTCTCGAAAGCGAGAATCTGCTGCGTGCGCAGCGCGATCTGCGCCGCCTTCTCGGTGGGCAGGGCGAGCACCTCGTCCATGGAGTTGGTGTGCAGCGAGTTGGTGCCGCCCAGCACCGACCCCAGTGCCTGGAACGCGGTACGCGCGATGTTGTTCTCGATCTGCTGGGCCGTCAGCGAGCAGCCCGCAGTCTGCGTGTGGAAGCGCAGCTTCAGCGAACGCTCGTCTGTAGCGCCGTAGTGCTCGCGCATGCGCCGCGCCCAGATGCGTCGTGCGGCGCGGTACTTCGCGATCTCCTCGAAGAAGTCTATGTGAGCGTTGAAGAAGAACGACAGGCGCGGAGCGAAGTCGTCCACCTTCAGTCCCGCGGCGATGCCCGCCTCGACGTATGCGAATCCGTCGGCGAGCGTGAACGCGAGCTCCTGCGCCGCGGTGCTGCCCGCTTCGCGTATGTGGTATCCGCTGATCGAGATCGGGTGCCAGCGCGGCACGTGGCGTGCGCAGAAGACGACGACGTCGGTGACCAGTCGCAGCGACGGTGCGACCGGGAAGATGAACTCCTTCTGGGCGATGTACTCCTTGAGGATGTCGTTCTGCAGCGTGCCGCCGAGTCTGGTCAGCGGCACGCCCTGCTCCTCGGCCACGGCCAGGTACATGGCGAACAGGATGGACGCCGGCGAGTTGATGGTCATCGACGTCGTGACCGCACCGACGTCGATCCCCTTGAACAGGGTCAGCATGTCATCGACGGAATCGACGGCCACGCCGCACCTGCCAACCTCGCCGAGCGACTGCGGCGCGTCGGAGTCGTGGCCCATCAGCGTGGGCATGTCGAACGCGACCGACAGGCCCATCTGACCCTGTGACAGCAGGAAGTGGTAACGCTGGTTGGTTTCCGCAGCGCTGCCGAACCCGGCGAACTGGCGCATGGTCCAGACCTTGTCCCGGTACATCGTGCCGTGCACGCCGCGTGTGTACGGGTATGCGCCGGGTTGGCCGAGTTCCTGCGCTACGTCGAACCCGTCGAGATCCTCGGGCCCGTAGGAGACCTTGAGCGGCAGCCCGCCTAGCGTGTCAGGCGGGATCGGTGGCTGGGCCATCAGCCCGCTGCTTCCTTGACGTGTCCGTTGAGGATGCGCTCGGCGAGGGCGTATGGGTCGACGTCGCGAAGGTCGCCCTCGAGCTCCTGTTTCATTGTCCCTTCGCGAAGGGCGCGGCGGGCGCGCTCCGCGGCCCGTTCGATCACGATCGCTTCCACCTCGGCGCGCAGCCGGGCCACCCGCCGCCGCTCGAGCTCTCCCGAGGCAGCGATCAGCTCACCGTGGCGGTCGATCGCGCCGACCAGCTCTTCGACGCCCTCCGCCGACACCGCGGAGGTCATGATCACCGGCGGCTGCCAGTCGGCGCTTCCTTTGGTCTGGCGCACGAGGTCGCGCAGCTCGCGGTAGATCTTGGCCGCACCCGGAAGGTCGGCCTTGTTGACGACGAACACGTCGGCGATCTCCAGGATGCCGGCCTTGATGATCTGCACGGCGTCGCCGGCAACCGGCGTCGTGACCACCACGGTCGTGTCGGCGGTCTGCATCACCTCAAGCTCCGACTGGCCGACCCCCACCGTCTCCAGGAGGCACAGGCTCCGGCCCGCCGCGTCCATGAGGCGGATCGCCTCGCGCGCCGCCGCGGCGAGCCCGCCCAGGTGGCCACGGGCGGCCATGCTGCGGATGAAGACTCCCGTATCCGTGGCGTGGCGCTGCATGCGCACCCGGTCGCCGAGGATGGCTCCACCGGTGAAGGGACTCGAGGGATCGACGGCGATGACGCCGATCTTCAGGCCCTGAGACCGCCAGCGTTCGATCAGCTGGTCGCAGAGCGTGCTCTTGCCGCTCCCCGGCGGCCCGGTCACCCCCACCACGGTGGCCGAGCCGGCGCGGCCGCGCACACGGCGCAGCAGGCCGGCGACCTCCGGATCGCGGTCTTCGGCCATCCGGATGGCCCGGGCCAGGGCACGGACATCCCCGGCCAGCAGGCGCTCGGCGAGATCGGCATGTGCCATCTGCATTCGAGTGTAGGTGGTCAGGCAGCCGGGCCCGATCTCGAATTGACCGTAACCAGTCGTGGGAACCCTTTCCGTTTAATGCGCAAGTGAAACGATCTGACGCGCCCGTGCGCCGGCGCCGGGCATCGAGGCATCGGCGCGCGTGGCGGCGCAAGACGCTCCTCGGGCTCCTGGTGGCTGTCGGCTTCGCCCTGTCGGGCGCGGCCGGCGCCGTCGCCTACTTCTTGCCGGCCATCACCACGGCGATACGGGACACCGGTCACACCATTCAGCGGGGCGCCGCGACGCCCGCGGCGTCGGCCTCGGCGCTGCCCGGAGAGGCGGCAGCCGCTGCCCCTGATCCGAGCGTCGGCAGCCAGCCGTTCACCGTGCTGCTGCTCGGCTCGGACAACGACGCCAAGTTCTCGGGAAGCGAGGTGCTCACCCAGTCGATGATCCTGACGCGGGTCGATCCACGGACGCGTCACGTCGTGATGCTCTCGATTCCTCGTGACCTCTACGTGCCGCTCTCGTCTGGTGGGTCGGACAAGATCGACAAGGCGTACCTCCACGGCGGCGCGAACGCGGCGGTGGCCACAGTGGAGCGCAACTTCCACGTGCACATCGACCACTACGCCTGGATCGGCCTCCTGGGGCTCGTCAACCTCATCGACAAGATCGGTGGCGTCGACGTGGTGGCCACCAATCCGGTGCTCGACGATTTCTATCCCGCCGACCTCTCCGGTCAGAACCCCTACGCGTTCCAGCGCGTGGCTGTGCTGCCTGGACCGCAGCACATGAACGGGATCGAGGCACTCGAGTACGTTCGCTCCCGCCACGGCGACCTGCGCAGCGATTTCGGACGGTCGCAGCGCCAGCAGCAGGTCCTCCTCGCCATCCGCACCAAGGCGAAGCTGCTCGGACTCGCCGACCTGCCGGACGTCGCCAGCGCGATGAGCAACGACTTCTCGACCGACATGTCGATCTCGCAGGTCGCCGCCCTGCTGCCCCTGGCGGGCACCATCACGCTGCAGAACGTGCAGCAGGTGCTGCTCCTGCCGCCGGACGTGTCGAGCGCGTTCGTCGGCTCGCAGGACGTGCTCATGCCCAACTGGGAACTCATCCTCGCCGAGGTGCGCAAACACTTCCCAGTCGCATGAGGCGGCTGCTTGCCGTCGTCGTGCTCCTCGCGCTCATGGGCGCGTTCGCCTTCGGCGTCAACCGCTTCCTCGCCAGCCGACGTTCGCACATCCCCAGTGAGAGCACCATCTCCGCACCCACGGAGACGCGCACGGCGGTGACGCTTCCGGGGACGATGTTCATCAGCCAGCACGGCGACATCTACGCCCTGGCCGGCGGGTACTTCAGTGACCTGCGCCTGGCCCGGAGCGGCACGTGGATGCAGCCCTCGGTCATCCCCGGGTCGGACGCCATCCTGGCCGTGCTGCGCACCGATGCGTTCTCCGACGTGTACATGATCGACGCCGGCGGCGGCGCAGTGCACAAGCTCAGCCACAACGCGACCCCCGGCAAGGTGATCCAGCTCAACCACTGGATGTTCTGGCCGCGGGTCGGTGCCGACGCCCAGACGGTGTACATGAGCTACGACTCGCCGAAGACCCAGGAGAGCTACCAGATCGACTTCGCGGTCTGGCAGGGAACGCTCGCCGGCAAGCTCGCGGTCCACCAGGTCACCGACCCGTTCGGATACACCGGCGGTGACGTCGACGCGGTGCCCCTCGCCGGCGGCGGGATCCTCTACTCGAAATACCAGATCAGCAGCGGGCAGGTGTACTCCCGGCTCGCGGTGCAGAAGGACGCGCTGGCCGAGCCCGTGTACCTGACCACCGCCACGGATGACTGCGGACAACCTGCACTGTCACCCGACGGCGCGTCGCTGGCGATGGTGTGCACCGGCGGGACGGGCTTGCAGAGCACGCGTCTCGAGGTGGCGTCGCTGAGCGGCACGACGCTGGGCAAGCCACGCACGCTGATCAACAACTGCCTGTGCGCGGCGCCGGCATGGGCGCCCGACGGCAGCGGCCTGGCGTACTACGCGCCGGCTGACGCCGGCGGCCATTTTCAGCTGTGGTGGATCGCCGGCGCGGCGGGCGCGACGCCTCACGCTGCGCAGGAGGTGACCAGCTGACGCCGCACGGACCGCGCTGACTGCTCAGAGGCTCAGTAGAAGACCTGGGCGAGCTCGTACAGCGCGCGCGGGACGCGCCGCTGCTCTGACACCACGTCGCTGATGCGCGCGGGTTCGACCGCGCCGCAGCGGACGATGGGCATGAAACCGAACCGACCATCGGCGGCCAGGTCGTACGCTGCCGCGCCGACGTGCGTCGCCCAGATCCGGTCGTACGCCGACGGCGAGCCGCCGCGCTGCACGTGGCCGAGCACGGTGGTGCGCGTCTCGTGGCCGGTGCGCTGCTCGATGATGTCGGCCAGCTGCTCGCCGACCGCGCGGCGCGCCAGCATCACATGGCCGAAGGCATCGCGCCGGCCGCCCGCATCCTCCTTGGATCCCAGACCCTCCATCTCCACCCCCTCTGAGACCACGATGATGCTGAACTCGCTGCCTGCGGACAACCTCGTGTTGAGGTGCGCGACGACCTCGTCGATGCTCACCGGGAATTCGGGGATGACGATGAGATCGGCGCCGCCGGCGAGGCCGCCCATCACCGCCACCCAGCCGGTGTCGCGGCCCATGACCTAGACCACCATCACGCGATGGTGCGACTGGGCCGTCGTGTGCAGGCGGTCGAGCGCCTCGGCGACGATGCCCACGGCGGTGTCGAAACCGATGCAGTACTCGGTCAGATCGAGGTCGTTGTCCATCGTCTTGGGCACGCCGACCACGGGCATGCCCTGCTCCGCAAGTGCTGCCGCCACGCTCAACGTGTCGTCGCCGCCGATTGCCACCAACGCGTCGAGCCGCAGGCGCTGCATGTTGGCGACCACCTCGTCCATGCCTCCCTCGCGTTTGCGGGGATTCTCGCGCGACGTGCCCAGGATGGTGCCGCCCAGTCCCAGGATGCCGGACAGCGACGGCCGGCCCATCTCCATGACGTCGCCGTCACCGATGAGGCCCGACCAGCCGTTGCGGATGCCGAAGAGCGTGTCGTTGCGCGCCAGGGCACGCCGGCCGACGGCGCGGATCGCTGCATTCAATCCCGGGGCGTCACCGCCGCCGGTGAGAAGCGCGACCCTCAACGCGCGGCCCTGCGCGCCGCGCTGTCAGCTGCCAATTCCGGGATGACCCAGGAAGGCGCTCTCCTCGGCACTCCCCAGCACCACCACCACGCCGCCGTTGACCAGTGCGGCGGCGGCCGTCGCCGATGGTGCCGGCGTACCCAGCGAGGTCGGGGGCGGCGTGGGCTTCGTCACCTGAACGCCGAAGTATGCAGCCAGCCACTGCGCCGTCCTCGCGTCGGCGCCGCCGCTCAGGTCGATCACCTGGGTGGCCGCACTGGTGGCAACGCGGCCGCCATCGATGGCGCTGATGCCCATCGATGTGAGCAGCGAGGCCCAGCGCACCGATGCACCGAGGCCGCGGCCGCTGGCGTCCTCGAACATCACCCGAGCGTGTTCGGCGAGCGCATCGGTGCGCGCGAACACCCCGGCCACGAAATGGTCGAGCGATTGGAAGGTGCTGTCGTGCGCGAACATGTAGTAGGCGCCGCACGCGCTGGGGTAGTTGCAGGTGTAGAGGAAGTTCGTGTTGTCGATGCTGATGTGCTCGACCTTGCTCACATCGACGTCCTTGACGAGACCGAACAGCGCCTCGACATCGCCGATCTTGAGGTCGGTGACCACGTTGTCTCCCAGGGCGTTGAGCAGGTCGGGAAGATTGCCGATACCGCCGAGGCTCACGGCCTTCTGCTTCAACGCGGCGATGATCAGCTGCTGGCGCCGGCTGCGCGCGAAGTCGGAGCCCTCGGCACCGGTGCCGTGCCGTGAACGAGCAAAGATGAGCGCGGTGGTGCCGTTCATGTGCTGCGGCCCGGCGTTGAAATGGACGGTCTCATAGGAGCAATCGCCGAGGTCGCACTCGCCGTGCGGATAGGCCGAGTCCGTGAAGGAGTTGACCACGGTGACGTCGATGCCGCCCACCGCGTCGACCGCAGCCTTGAAGGCGCGAAAGTCCACGCCCACCCAGTGGTCGATGTGTATGCCCAGGAGGTGCTCGATGGTTGCGTTGGCCACCGCAGCGCCCGCGTCCGGCTGCGTGCCGGGCAGCGCGCCGTAGCCCAGTTTCCCGTCGGCGTACGCCTCGTTGATGCGTCCGAACCGCGCTCTGGCGGAGGGCAGCGCGATGGGCACGTACCAGTCGCGCGGCAGCGAGATCTCGGCGACCTGCGGGAGTCCGCTGTTGCTGGGCTGAATCGAGATCAGCATGATCGAGTCGGCGAGATACGCGCCGTTGTGGCCGTCGCCGCCGTAGCCGTAGAGCATGATGTTGATGCGACTGAGGTTGCGGTGCTTCACGTCGATCGACGAACCATTGCCGCCCTGCAGGGCGGCGATCACTGCGCTCACAGGGTCGGTGCGAAACGCCTTGCCCAGCGCGAACGAGAGCCGCACGCCGAACACCGAGGCGAACACGAAGCTGGCGAGCAGCACGCCGACGATCGCCCGCTTGCGGGTGAGCCACTGGGGCAGGACGTCGTAGGTGGAGCGGCGGCGACGCCGCGTCATGGCTGCCAATGTGCGATCGATCCTGTTGTTCGGCTGGCGAACGGGTGTGCGCCCCCTGATCTCAACCTCGTGTGCACCCTGAGGGATGCGACCGGTTCTCCGTAGGTGAACGTTGAGAGTGACGTGTCGGGTTACCGGAGGTGCCCGCGTAGAGTAACCGACCCAGAGTGCGCGCGCAGCAGATCGAGAGCCTGGACGGGCCTGCGGGCCTGCGTCTCGTCGAGCTCGACGAGCCGTCGGATGCGGCGCAGGTGACCATCGACGTGCGCGCCGCCGGGGTCAGCTTTCCCGACCTGCTGCTGAGCCGCGGCCTCTATCAGATGAAGCCGTCGCTGCCGTTCGTTCCGGGCGTGGAGGTTGCAGGCACGGTGCGCTCCGCACCCGCGGGATCGGGTTACGCGCAGGGCGACGCCGTGATGGCCTTCACCATGCTGGGCGGGTTCGCTGACACCGTGCTCGCCGATCCCCGCATGACGGTGCGAGTCCCAGAGGGACTGAGCGTCGAGGCAGCCGCGGGGTTCCTCATGAACTACCACACGGCGCACTTCGCCCTGGCGCGGCGCGGCCGTCTGCGCGCCGGGGAAACCGTGGCGATCCACGGCGCTGGCGGCGGCTTGGGCACAGCGGCGGTGCAGGTGGCCAAAGGCCTCGGCGCGCACGTGGTCGCGTTGACCGGCGGAGAGGAGAAAGCCCGGGTCGCCGAGCGCGCCGGCGCCGACGACGTCGTCGACGTCTCCTCCGACTGGGGCGGCGCGCTGCGCGCGTACGGCGACGGTCGCGGTGTCGACGTGATCCTCGACCCGGTGGGGGGTGACCGCTTCGACCAGAGCCTGCGCTGCCTTGCGCCCGAGGGCAGGCTCATCGTCGTCGGGTTCACTGAGGGACGCATCCCCTCGGTGCAGGTCAACCGCCTTCTGTTCCGCAACGTCGACGTGGTCGGCGCCGCGTGGGGCGCGTTCCTCGCCGTCGAGCCGTCGCTGTTCGCCGCGACCCAGGATGCCCTGCTGCCCATGATCGAGCGGGGGATCGTCGCGCCGGTCGTCGGCGCGTCGCTGCCACTTGCCGACGCGGCGCAGGCACTGCGCATGCTCGACGAGCGGCGCGCGTTGGGCAAGATCGTTCTCACCACTTGACGCGGCTCAGCGAGATAACGCTCGAGCAGCTGCGCACGCGACGCAGCGCGAAATGGCAGACCTTCCCCGCCGAGGTGCTGCCCGCCTTCATTGCGGAGATGGACTTCCTGCTCGCCCCGGCGATCGCCGCAGCCATCGAAACGGCGGTGCACAACGGCGATTGCGGGTACGCATGGCCGGATGCCGAGCTCGGCGACGCGCTCGCCGGGTTTGCTCGACGTCGCTACGCCTGGCAGCTCGATCCCGCCGGCGTCGGCCTGATCCCGGACGTGATGGCCGGGGTGACCGAACTGCTGCGGCTGGCCCTGCCCGAGGGTGGCGGGGTGGTCATCAACACACCCGTCTACCCGCCATTCTTCAGCCACATCAGGGCAGCGCGATGCACCGTCGTCGAGTCACGGCTGGTCCGAGACGGCGGCGGCTACGCGCTCGACCTCGACGCGCTCGAGGCCGTCTTTGCCAGCGGCGTCCGCGCGTACCTGCTGTGCAATCCACACAACCCGACCGGCCTGGTGCTGTCGCGCGACGAACTGGAACGCATCGTCGAGCTCGCGGACCGGTACTCGGTGCTCGTGTTCGCCGATGAGATCCATGCACCGCTGGTGCTGCCCGGTGCGCAGCACACCGCGTACCTGTCGCTCGGTGAGCTCGCCTGCTCACACGCCATCGCGTTGGTGTCCGCATCCAAGGGCTGGAACATTCCCGGACTGAAGTGCGCGCAGGCGGTTGCCATGTCGGCGCCGATGCGCGCACTGCTCGGGCGTCTCGACGAGGACACGTGGGAACGCGCCGGCACCCTTGGCATCGTGGCCAGCATCGCGGCGTATCGCGACTCGGTTGAATGGCTCGATGACGTGGTGCGCCTGCTCGACGGTCATCGCATGCTGCTCCGCTCGCTCATCGAGCGCGACCTGACGGGCGTCCGTTACACGCCGCCCGCGGCCGGGTATCTCGCCTGGCTCGACTGCAGGGAGCTGGCGCTCAGTGATGAGCCCGTCGACGTCTTTCTCGAGCGCGGCCGCGTCGCCCTCGGGCCGGGGCTCACGTTTGGAGCCAGCGGCGCCGGGCACGTGCGGATCACCTTCGCCACCACTGAGCCGATCCTTCGCGACATCGTCGCGAGGATGGCTGCGGCGTTGCGGACGCGCGACTAAGCGGGCACCGCAGGCACGCGCGAGACCGCCCGCAGCGCCCTGCGCCCGACGAGGAACGCGATAGCGTAGAACGCGCCCACGACGATCAGCAGGTTTCGATAGCCGGCAACGAGCGCCAGATACTCGAGCACGCCCCCGACGATCGCCCCCAGCAGGTTGACGCCGAACGCACTGGTGGAATCGGCCGTGTCGCGGAAACGCTCGGCGAAGAGCAGGTTGGCCAGGAACAGCGGCGTGAAGGAGTACACGACCGCGACGCCGAGCCGCGGCCAGAACGGGAGCGCAAGCAGCGCGTGCAGGGGCACCACCCAGGCGATGGCGAGCGCCGCGAACAGGGGCACGTAGATCACCCAGGCGCGACGCACGCGCACACGCTTGGCCATCTCGATGGCAGCCAGGATGGCCACCAGCACGCCGGCGAAGACGAGCGCGTTGACGACCCAGGTCGTGCCGAAGAGGAGCGCGAACTGCACGACGCTCTTCGTCTCCAGGAGCAGGAACGCTCCACCCATCGCGAAGAGGTCGATGTACGCGCGCAGGCGGCCGACCCCGCCGGCGGCTCGCCAGACCAGCAGACCGGATGCGATCACGATGGAGAGCAGGCTGAAGACGATCAGCAGCGGTATTCCCGGCTGCTCCAGGTAGGGAAAGGGGTAGTCGTCGCTGACCGGGCTGGGCACGGTTCTCGAGCCCGGATGCCACGGAGTGTCGCAGCGGATCGCATGCGGGTCGGCTGACACG
>VBJV01000059.1:1121-4115 GCA_005879785.1 Chloroflexota bacterium | reverse complement strand
ATGCAGGGCGGCGCCGAGTAGACGCTCTGCAGCGTCGCCGCCAGGCGATCGAGATACCACGGCTGCCAGTAGTAGTTGAAGGCTGCGAACGTCCCACCGGGGTTCAGGTGGCGCCGCGCCGTCTCCATCGCATCCCTGGTGAACAGGTAGCTCTCCAGGCGGAGCGAGGATTGACCGAGCACGAGCGTGATCGAGTCGGTGGCGGCGAAGACGATGAGGTCGTAGTGATGATCGGATTGCTCCAGGAATGCACGGCCGTCCGTGATGTGCAGGTGCACCCGTGGATCGGCGTATGGTCGGTCTGGGTTGAGCTCGCGACCCAGCTCGGCGATGCGCGGGTCGATCTCGACAGCGTCGACGTGGACCGCGCCGTGGCGCAGCGCTGCGACGACGTCCTTGCCGTTGCCGGCGCCGATGACCAGGACCTGGCGTGCCGGGCGGGTGAGATGGGCATAGGGCCGCAGGTTGGTGGAGCTGTGGACGACCAGGCTGGCATAGGACTCGATGGTCTGATGTGGCACGCCATTGACGTAGACGTCGTGTGTGCCGGGACGTGAGCTGCTGGCCTGGACGGTGATCTTGTAGTAGGGGGACCACGACGTTCCCGGCGTGAACGATTCGGCGCCAAGACAGGCGACGAGCGCGATGCCGCCGATCAGCGCAGGCCTGGAGAACCGAGGCAGGGCGAGGAGCATCGCGACCATCGCGACCACCACGCCCCATGCGACGGGGGGCGCCTCGAGGAACGAGAGCACGGAGAACGCCGCGACGCCGGCGATACTTCCGCTGATGTCGAGGCGGTACGCGCGGAGCGCCGGGAATTGGCCGAAGCTGGCTGCAACCGCTGAGGCGATCATCGCCATCACGGCTGCCACTCCGATGAAGATGAGCGGCAGTATCACGTAGGCCGGCAGCCCCGTCACGTTGGCACCGACGAGGATGAAGTCTGCCGACGAGCGGTCGACACCAGCGGGCACCACGAGGATGAGCCCGGCGAGCGCGGCCAGCGCCATGGGCATGATGCCGAACCAGGCGCGGTGTCGCGCCGCCTGCAGGAAGCCGACGCCGATGCCGAGAAAGCTGCCCAGCAGCACGAAGTTGGAAAAGTACGAGAGGTAGACGACCTCGGAGCCGAGCCACCTGATGAGGGCGAGCTCGACGAACAGGAGGAGCGCGCTCAGGATGGCGAGCCTCAGGCCGCCGTGAATCAGCGCCTGTGGCGGAGTGGGCTGCGTCGCCGCGGGCGGTGGCGGGAGCCTCAGGAAGCCTGGGCGGCGGATCCTTGCACTGCAGCAGCCTATTGGGCCACCCGGCGCCAGCGCGTGCCGGTTCCTTCGCAGTCGCGGCACAAGCGAGTCACGTGAGCCGCCCGCGCGGCCACGTGCACGGACAGTAGCCGGCGATGCGCCTACCCGGAGCCCAGAGACGCCGGGCGCTGCTGGTCACGGATCGTGCCCGCCTTGTGGCCGCGTTCGTGATCGTTGCATCGACGGCATTGCTGGTCACCTACGCGTCGACATGGCTGCGCCTCGATCGGATCAACCAAGAGCGCAGCGATTTCGCCTATGCCTACGTTGGCGGGCAGATCTGGCGCGAGGGTCATGGCGACAAGCTGTACGACGCAGCGGTCGACAAGGCGTATTACGACCGTGACGTCGCGCCTAATGCACAAGTTGATCTGCCGTTCATCGATGCACCCACCGCCGCCCCGCTGCTGGCACCGTTCACGCTCGTCGACATACGCACGGGCTGGCGCCTGTGGTCCGGACTCCAGCTGGTCCTCCTCCTGGCTGCGCTGGTCATCGCGTCGCGGAGCGCGCGATGGCAGCCGCGAACCCCTCGCGACAGCCTCCTCGCTGCCGCGCTCGCCGGAGCCGCCGGTGCCGGCACGTACGTGCTGGCGATCCAGGGGCAGTGGAGCGGCCTGCTCGCTCTCGGACTTGCGCTCGCGCACGCTGCCTGCAGCCGCGGCCGCAACTTCATCGGTGGAGCCCTTCTCACCGTGACTCTGCTTTCCATCAAGCCGAACTTCGCGATCGGAGCCGCCGTCTTCCTGGTCGGGTGGCGCGAGCGACGGCTTGTTGCCGGCGCGGTGGCCGGAGCCGCCGGCGTTGTCCTTGCCTCCCTGTTAGTCGCCGGGCCCGCCGGCTGCCTGGGCTTCTTGCGCACGGTCGCCGAATCCACCCAAAGCTGGCCATGGAGCAGCATGAACAGCGCGTCCGGCCTTGTCGCGTCCTGGTTCGGCGACAACGGAACGACTGCGACCATCGGGCTTGTTGCCTGTCTTCTTGCAGCAACATCCGCCTATCCGTTCGGTCGAGCGGTGGCTCGCGATATCAGCCGGCTCGATGTTGCTTTCGCGGGTGCGGTGGCGGCGACGCTTCTGGCTTCGCCGCACCTTTACCATCACGACCTCACGCTGCTGGCTCCGGCCCTTGTCTGGGGCACCGCCGCAGCGTCACGGCTCGACCACGCGGCGACTGCGAGGGCCGGGAGACGGGGCCAGGCGACGATGCTCGTTTTCGGCCTGTGGGGCGTGTTCACAGTGGTTGCCCTGCAACAGCTCGGTGCTCCACTGATCGGCTTCCCGGGCCGCCTCGTTCCTTGGGTGATCGGTGCGATGCTCGTGCTCGCCCTGGTTGCGTGCCGCACCTCGCAGCGTCGTCGACGGGACCGTGCTGGACTGGCCGGCTTGTTGCCGGCCGACGCCCCCACGTTGAGACCGGCGCGAGACGGCTAGTTCTTGAGCAGGTCGCGCGCGATCACCAGACGCTGGATCTGGTTCGTCCCCTCGTAGATCTGCGTGATCTTGGCGTCGCGCATCATCCGCTCCACCGGGTACTCGCTGACGTAGCCGTAGCCGCCGAGGATCTGGACGGCGTCGGTGGTCACCTTCATGGCCGCGTCCGAAGCCAGCAGCTTGGCGATGGCCGCATGGTGGGTCACCTCCGGGCTGGCGTCGTCGATGAGCTGGGACGCCCAGTACACGACGGC
>VBJV01000059.1:0-1021 GCA_005879785.1 Chloroflexota bacterium | reverse complement strand
TCGCGAGCGGTCGAGCACGCGCATGGCGATGCGGAATCCGTCGCCCTCCTCGCCGATACGGTTGGCTGCCGGCACGACGACCTCGTCGAGGTGCAGTTCGGCGGTATTGCTGCCTCGGATGCCCAGCTTGCCGTGGATCGTGTTCGCTTTGAAGCCGCGCAGCTTCTGCGCGTCCTCGATGATGAACGCGCTCACCCCGCCGGAACGCTGCCCGGGATCCGTCTTCGCGAACACGGTGATGGTGTCGGCGACGCCGCCGTCGGTGATCCAGATCTTGCTGCCGGTGATCACGTACTCGTCGTTGTGCCGCTCGGCACGCGTCAGCATGCCGGCGGGGTCGCTGCCGGCGCCGGGCTCGCTCAGCGCGTAGGCGGACAGCTTGCGACCGCTGGCCAGGTCGGGGAGCAGCCGCTGTTTCTGTTCCGGCGTGCCGGCGATCATGAGCGGGTAGCCGCCCAGCGCCTGCACGGCCAGGATCAGCGCGCTCGTGGCGCACGCTTTGGCCAGCTCCTCGATGGCCACGTTGAGCGTCAGCGCGCTGCCTGACAGGCCGCCGTACTCGGGCGGAAAGGGCAGCGCGAACAGGTCCTGCTGGCGGAAGAGGTCGACGACGTCCCAAGGGAACTCGCCGGTGGCGTCGATCTCCGCCGCGCGGGGGGCGATCTTGTCTCGGGCCAGATCGCGCACGGTCTGGCGGATCATGAGCTGCTCTTCGTTGAGGCGTATGTCCACGGCAGGGCGATGCTAGCAGCGCGTGTCAGGGCGGTGAAATCGCGTCCGCTGCGCGGCGCGACGTGATCTCATGTGGCACGGTGACCCGGTTCTCCGCGCCATGACCTTCATCGTCATCGGAGTGGCGATCGACCTGCTGCTCGCGCTCACCGTCATGCACCAGGCCGCAGACCGCGGCGACAACGTGCTCGGCTGGGGCCTCTTCTCGCTGCTTCTCCCGCTGATCGGGTTCGCGATCTGGCGTTCATCCCTCAACTGGGACCAGCAGGGCGGCCGAGACAGCTACCCG
>VBJV01000058.1 GCA_005879785.1 Chloroflexota bacterium | reverse complement strand
CGCATTCAGGTGCGACGCCCGGCCACCACTGCACGCACAGCGGCGGCAGCTCGTCCGGTAACTCCACCTCGAGCGCCGCGTTCTATTACTGAGGCGGCCCTCGGCGTAGTTAGCCCTCCCTCCCACAAGACGGCCCGCCCGCCTGGGGCGGGCCGTCACCACGCCGGTGCGTGTATAGGATCGCGCGGTGCGCTCGCTGTCCGCAGTGGTCTTCGCGTCGGGCGCGTCGTCGCTGGCCACGGAGATCTGCGCGTCACGCCTGCTCGCTCCCTACTTCGGCAACTCGACCGTGGTGTGGGCGAACGTCATCGGCCTCATCCTCGTCTACCTGTCGGTGGGCTACTGGCTGGGCGGCCGCATCGCCGACCGGCATCCCTCGCCGCGCGTGCTCGGCGTCATCCTGGTGGCCGCTTCACTCCTGGTCGCGGCGCTGCCCTTCGTGGCGCATCCCTTCCTGCACCTCGCCCTGCAGGGGTTTGCCGCCGTCAGCGTCGGCGCGGTGGCGGGGTCGTTCTTCTCGACGCTGCTGCTCTTCGCCATCCCGGTCTCGCTGCTCGGCATGGCGTCGCCGTTCGCGCTTCGCCTCACCCTCACCGAGGTGCAGCACGCGGGACGGACGAGTGGACGGCTCAGCTCGCTGGCGACTGTTGGTGCCATTGTTGGCACTTTCGGTTCGGCGCTGCTGCTGATCCCCGCGGTTGGCACGCAGCGAACGCTGCTGATCGCGGCGCTGCTGGTCGCCCTGGTCGCGCTGCCGCTCCTGCTCAGGAGCGCCGCTGCGGCCAGCATCGTCATCGCGGGCTTGCTTGCGCTGCCCCCCGGCGTGGTCAAGCCAGTGGCCGGCAGCATCGCCGAGCGCGAGAGCGCCTACCAGTACGTGCAGATCGTCCGCGACGGCGACAAGACCGTGATGCGCATCGGCGAGGGAGTGGCTGATCAGTCGGTGTACCGCCCCGACGAGGTGCTCACCGGCGGCGAATGGGACATGCCGCTCGTGGTGCCGGCGCTGCTCGGCGGTCCGCTGCATCGCGTCCTGATCATCGGCAACGCGGCGGGGAGCACGGCGCGCGCCCTCGCCGCCCTCCACCCGGGTGTCTCGATCGACGGCGTCGAGCTCGATCCTGTGGTGTCCGAGCTGGGCCGTGAATACCTTGGCGAGGGCGGCATCCCCGGCCTGCACGTCATCACCGAGGACGGGCGCGCGTTCCTCGACACCACGGGGCAGCGCTACGACCTGGTCGTCGTCGACGCGTACCGCCAGGCGTACATCCCGTTCTACATGGCCACGCAGGAATTCTTCACTCAGCTGCGCGAACACCTCACGCCCGGGGGCGGCATCGCGCTCAACGTCGAGCGTGTGCCCGGCGACGACCGGCTGGTGCAGGCGATCGGCGGCACGGCGGCCACCGTGTTCCCTCAGGTGTGGACATGGCCGGCGCTGCGCTTCAACGAGCTGGTCTTCGCCCTCGACCGGCCGCTCGCACCGCCAGCCGTGCGCGCACGGCTGGCGGCGCTGGACCCGTCGCTGGAATCACTCGCACCGCTGGTCGAGGGCAGCGCTCACACCGTGACGCCGGCGCGCGATCCACTCACCGACGATCACGCGCCGGTGGAATGGCTCACCGACCGAGCGCTGCTGGCGTACATCGCAGCCGGCGGTCGCCTCGACGAAACACTCCTGCCCACAGCTCCGTGAAGCGAACGGCAACGCCGGTCAGCGGCGGTGCTTGTAGCGGCGGTCCATCCGGGTGACGGCCGCAGCGCAGGCGCCGCGCAGCCGCCGCCGCACCTGAGCGCGGCGCGCCCAGCGCGGGGCGTTGGCGGCGCCGGTGACGAGCAGCAGCCCGCTGAAGATGAAGAGCGCGCCGCTGCCCGTGATATCGCCATCAGCGCCGGTGTTGCCGATCGGCGTCGTGGCCGTGATCGGCGTCGGGCTCGGTGCCGCTGTCTGGACAGCCAAAACCTGCCATGTGATGGTGACGCTCGGCGTGCCCGACGAATCCGTGGCGACGGTGACGCTGGAGAACGCCGTGGGGTCGGCGAAGCTCGACCCCGCGCCGCCGCCACCGCCGCCGTCACTGACCGGCACGGGCGCGGGCGGCAGCAGGCTCCAGGCGGCGCCCCCACCTCCACCGCCGCCGCCGCCGTAGTAGCCGGCACCGCTGCCCCCGCCCCCGCCCCCGCCCACGGCGGGCAGCGGGCTGGGCGGCGTCAGCAGGCTCCAGGCGGCCACGCCACCGCCGCCACCCCCGCCGCCGAGACCGTCGGTCCCCGGTGCGCCACCCCCGGCGCCGGATCCGCCAAGGCCGCCGGCGGGCGGCGCGGTTCGCGCTGCTCCCCCGCCGCCGCCCCCGGCCGGCGGCGTCACTCCGGCGCCCGGCGCCGCGCCGCCCGCGCCGCCGTCGCCGCCGAGACCCGCGGCCATTACCAGGTTGGCGGCGCTGCCGCCGCCGCCCCCGCCTGCGGCAACCACGACGCGACTGCCCAAGGAGGTGTCGGACGCAGGGCTGAGCGATGTCATGGAGAGCGTGCGCAGATCAGTGGCGCCGCCCCCGCCCCCGGCGGTGTTCTGGCCGCTCAACAGACCGGCAAAGGGACGCGATGCGGCACCGTCGGCGCCGCCGCTGTACCCGCCCTCGCCGCCGGCCGCACTCTTCCCGGGCTGGCCGTTGCCGCCGACTTGCACATAGAACGCCTGACCGGGTGTCGCCGCAAGAATGCCCGTGACCCTGGCCCCGCGGGCTCCTCGCCCGGCGGCGGCGACGGCTGGGTTGGCGCTGAAGCCATCGCCGCCGGCGCCGCCGACGGCGACGATGTGCAGAGCGGCAACCCCGGCGGGCACGGTGAAGCACCGCTCGGTGGCATTGGAACTGAACACGGCGGGTGATGCCGTCAGGCTCGGGCACGCCGCGATGGAGATCCTGGCGACCCTGTCGGTCCCCTCCTCGGTGAACCAGATGTTGCCATCGGGCCCCGCCGCGATCGCGGAAGGCGTGCTGCCCACGGCCAGCGGATAACGCGTGACCGCATGGGGAGCCGCAGCGCTGACGCGCGCGATCTCGTCGATGCCGCGCTCGGCGACCCACAGGTTCCCGTCCGGCCCGGCGGCGATGCCGGCCGGCTGGCTGCCCGCCGGCAGGGCCGTTTCGGTCACGTTGCCGGCGGGGTCGATGCTGGCGACCTTCGCGGCGCCGCTCAACGGATCCGCCTCGGTGAACCACATGTCACCGTCGGGCCCCGCCACGATGGCCGTTGGGTCGAAAAGCAGGCTGGGCAGCCACCAGCGGCGCCGCCGACTCCGCGAACCACAGATTGCCGTCCGGCCCGGCGGCGATGCCGGACGGCTTACCCGTGGCCGTCGGAACCACGTACTGATACGCGATCGAGCCGATCGCCGGGCAGCCGACGGAAAGCGCGGGGCAGATGGCGCCCACCTTGGCGCTGGTGACCCCCACCACCCCGAGCTCGGTGAACCATACGTTGCCGTCCGGACCCGCGGTCACGCCCGTGGGCAGGGCGCTGGAGGCGAGACCTCCGTACTCGACGACGGTGCCGGCAGGGGTGACCCGTGCGATCTGGTCGGCCGTCGACTCGGCGAACCAGATGTTGCCGTCGGGGCCGGGCGCGATGCCGGCAGGGCCACTCGCGGCTGAAGGCAGCGCGTACTCGGTGACGGCTCCGGCCGGGGTGACCTTGCCCACCTGGTTGCTCGCGGACTCGGTGAGCCACATGTTGCCGTCAGGACCGCCCGCGATCGCAGATGGATGGCTGCCGGCCGTCGGCAGGACGAACTCGGTGATCGTCGGGCCCGATGCGTGTGCGGTCCACCCGCTCACTAACGGCGCACAGGCCCAGATCAATGCGGCGGCAGCTGCCGCCCGTGCGATCGGCCGGATCCGCATCTGCCCCACTCTCGTCCCTCGCTGCGACAGTTCAGGGGACGACCGTGTGGCGACGATGTAACGGCGCCGCACCACGCGAGGGGCCGGCGCACCCGCCGGCAGCGGACCTACCCCTCCTTTCCCTCCTCCTCGGTGGCCCGGCGGCGCAGGTCCTCGACGATGCCGGCGTCGGCGAGGGTGGTCGTGTCCCCGAGCTGCCGGTTCTCGGCGATGTCGCGCAGCAGGCGGCGCATGATCTTGCCGCTGCGTGTCTTGGGCAGGTCGGGCGTGAACGCTATCCACTTCGGACGCGCGATCGCCCCGATCACCTTGGCCACGTGGCTGCGCAGCTCGGTGATGAGGGCCGTCGACTCCTCGAAGCCGGCGCGCAGCGTGACAAAGGCTGAGATGGCCTGGCCGGTCTCGGCATCGCTCTTGGCCACCACCGCCGCCTCGGCGACGGCGAGATGGCCCACCAGTGCCGACTCGACCTCGGTTGTCGAGATGCGATGGCCGGCGACGTTCATGACGTCGTCGACCCTGCCCATGAACCAGTAGTAACCGTCCTCGTCGATGCGAGCCCCGTCGCCGGCGAAGTACTGGTCCCCGAAGCGCTCCCAGTAGGTCTGCCGGTAGCGCTCGTCATCGCCCCAGATACCGCGCAGCATCCCCGGCCAGGGCTTGGTGATGGTGACGTAGCCCCCGCTGCCCGCTGCCACCGGCCGGCCCGCCTCGTCGACCACGGCGGCCGCCACCCCGGGCAGCGGCAGGGTGGCCGAGCCGGGCTTGAGTGTGGTGGCGCCGGGCAGCGGCGAGATCAGGATCCCGCCCGTCTCCGTCTGCCACCAGGTGTCCACGACCGGGGTGCGGTTGCCGCCGATGTGCTCCCGGTACCACATCCACGCCTCCGGGTTGATGGGCTCACCGACGGTGCCCAGGACGCGCAGCGACGAGAGGTCGTGCTGCGCCGGAAACTCGCTGCCCCATTTCATGAAGGTGCGGATCGCGGTGGGCGCGCAGTAGAGCACCGTGACGCCGTAGTGCTCGATGAGCGACCACCAGCGGTCGCGCGCGGGATGGTCCGGGGTGCCCTCGTACATCACCGACGTCACGCCGTTGCCCAGCGGTGCGTACACGATGTACGTGTGTCCCGTGACCCAGCCGACATCGGCAGCGCACCAGTACACGGTGTCCGGCTGGATGTCGAACACGAGGTCGTGCGTGAACATCCCGTACAGGAGATACCCGGCGGTCGTGTGCTTGATCCCCTTCGGCCTGGCCGTCGTCCCCGACGTGTACAGCGTGAACAGCAGGTCTTCCGAGTCCATGTGCTCCGGTTCGCACACGCTGCTCTGGCCTTGGATGATGTCGTGGTACCAGTGGTCGCGCCCGCGGGTCATCGACACGTCGCCACCGGTGCGCCGCACCACGACGACGCTGCCTATCGACGGGCACTGCTGCAGCGCATCGTCGCTGTTGCGTTTCAGTGGCACCCTGCCGCCGCGGCGCCAGCCCTCGTCGGCGGTGATCAGCACCGTGGCTTCGGCGTCATTCATGCGATCGCGAACCGCCTCTGCGCTGAACCCGCCGAACACCACCGAATGCGGCGCGCCGATGCGCGCGCAGGCCAGCATCGCCACCGGCAGCTCCGGGATCATCGGCAGGTAGATGCCCACCCGGTCGCCGCGGCGCACACCGAGCGCGCGCAGCGCGTTGGCGAACTTGCACACCTCGGCGAGCAGCTCCGCGTAGGTGATCGTCCGGGTGTCGCCCGGCTCTCCCTCCCAGTGATAGGCGACCTTGTCCCCGCGCCCGGCATCGACATGGCGGTCGAGGCAGTTGAAGGAGACGTTGAGCTTGCCGCCGACGAACCAGCGCGCGAAGGGAAGCTCCCAGTCGAGCACCCGCTCCCACGGCTGGAACCACGTGATGTACCGCAGCGCCTGCTCCGCCCAGAACGCCTCGGGATCGGCGGCAGCAGCGCGGTGGAGGCTGTCGTCCGTGACCCGGGCGCGTCGCCGGAACTCATCGCTCGGCGGAAAGCTGCGGCGCTCCTCGAGCAGCGTGTCGATGGTGTTGCCGCTCGCGCTCATGGCCACCTCATCGTATGCTCGCACCGCCAACACAGGTGAGGGTGACAACGATGAAGCATACCCCCAAGCTGATCGCCGAATTCCTGGGCACCTTCGGCCTGACATTCTTCGGCGCGGGCGCCATCTGCGCCGACCGGCTGGTGCGCGGCGGCGCCGCATTCGGTCCGATCGATCTGCTCCTCATCGCGTCGGCCCACGCGGTGGTGCTGGGCGTGATGGTGTCAGCGTTGGGGCACCTGTCCGGCGCGCACTTCAACCCGGCGGTGACGCTCGGTGCGCTCATCGGCCGCCACATCACGGCCTCGGTTGCGGTGATGTACTGGGCGACACAGCTGGTCGCCGCGATCGCCGCCGCAGGTCTCCTGCTCTTCTTCTTTCCCAGCGCGATCACCAACGGCGTCGCGGTGGGCGCACCCGTGCCGGCGGTTGACGCCTCCCATGCCTTCGTCGTCGAAATCGTCCTGACCATCTTCCTGGTGACGGTGGTATACGCCACTGCCATCGATCCGCGCGGCGCCTTCGGGAAGATCGCCGGGATTGCCATCGGCGCAGTCCTCTTCTTCGACATCCTGGTCGGGGGCCCGCTCACCGGCGCGGCGATGAACCCGGCGCGCGCCTTCGGGCCGGCCCTCGTCGCCGCCGCCGCCGGCGTCGGCGGGGTTCTCGACGGCCAGCACTTCCTCATCTACTGGCTCGGTCCCGCCATCGGTGGTGTGATCGCTGCGCTCCTCTATCAGAGGTTGCTGCTCCGCGACAGCGCGCCCGACTGAGCGGGGATGGTGCAGACCGCATGAGAGGACAGCGCATGCGCCGCGTCGACCACGCCGTGCAGCCGGACGCCGCCGCCATGGAGAACGCGCGGGCACAGCCGGCACAGCATCAGCCGCAACTGGTGCTCTCGCGGCATCACCGCGGCGGCAGGCTGCTCGACCGCATCGCCGAGATCGTGAACACCGTCGTCGGCTCGATGTTCGTCTTTGTCGGCGTGACCGTGTTCATCGTCGTCTGGTTGTTCGCCGGCAACATCGTCGGCTTCGACAAGACGCCCTGGCCCCTGCTGCTCACCATCCTCAACCTGCCGCAGCTGTCGATCATGATCTCGCTGCAGGTGAGCGCGAACCTTGCTCAGAAGACGAGTGACGCGCGCGCCATCGCCGACCACGAGACGCTGCTCGCGCTGCACGAGCTGAGCAAGCAGCAGATCGCCATTCTCGAGGGGCAGAACAAGGTGCTCGCGCTGCTCGAAGCACAGAGCAAGCGGACCGGCTGACACCGGCGTCCGGCGGGTCAGCCCTGCGGCGGAGGCGTCACCGGCAGGCCCTGCGCGGCCCAGCTCTGAAACCCGCCCACGACATCGGTGGCGCGGTGCAGCCCCAGTCGTCGCAGCGTCGCGGCCGCCAGGCTCGAAGAGAAGCCCTCATTGCAGATGACGATGACCTGCTGATCGTGCCCGCTGATCGCAGCGAGTCTGTGGTCGCTCTGCGGGTCGAGGCGCCACTCGAGGACGTTGCGGTCCACCACCACAGCTCCGGGAATGTCGCCGTCACGAGCGCGTTGTTCGTGCGGCCGGGTGTCGACCAGCAATGCACCGTCGTGCAGCGCCTGCAAGGCCTCGGGCGGTTCGAGGCGGTGCACACCGCGCCTCGACTCGGCGAGCAGTGACGCGATGCTGCGCCGGCGCGAGTAGGGACGGCGCAACCTCAATGCTGGTGTCCGGCATGCGCCGCGGCTGCGTCGCCAGAGGCAACGGGCTGGCTCATCGCCCGGAGCATCCCCACGCCACCGGTGCGCAGGAAGCGCACCAGCAGCAACGCGGTGAGCGACAGCGCGGCGATGTCGAGGAACGTGTCGTAATTCCATGTCGGCGTGGCCGTGAGCGCGGTCACCGCCCGGTCGACCGGCACGGCTCCGACCGCGCCGAAGAGCCAGCCGATGAGCAATCCGCTCACGGCCATGGTCGCGTACGAGACAGCGAAAAGATATCCCGCGACGCGCCTGCTGTAGTAGCGGCGGTAGATGTCCAGGATGGGCAGGATGATGAGGTCGGCGAAGATGAAGGCGATCACGCCGCCGAAGCTGATGCCGCCCCGCCACAGGACCGCTGCCAGGGGAATGTTGCCCACCGAGCAGACGAAGCTCAGCATCGCGATGAGCGGGCCGACGAACGCGCCCCAGACGTCGCTGGCGGCGCCGTGACCGCTGAGGAACAACGCTGACCAGGCCGCATCGGGCACCCAGGCGCCGAGCGCCCCGGCGATGAGGAATCCCAGGACGAGGTCGGTCCAGACGCTGTAGATCCCCATGAAGTAGTAGTGGCTGATCGACGTCAGCGCCGGTCGAGAGAACAGCCTGCGCAGGAACGGGCCGCCGCCGACCGACATGTCCATCGCCGCGTGACCTTCCATGCGTCCGTGCAGTCCGCGTTCGCTCTGCGCGCGCGCTGCATCGACGAGGCGGCGCCGCAGCGTCAGTCGAAACACGATAGCGATGAGCACCACCATGAGCACACCGCCCGCCAGCTCGGCGCTCAGGAACTGCCAGCCGAGCAACACGAGCAGCACCAGACCGAGCTCGAACACGAGGTTGGTGGACGCGAACTCGAAAATGATGGCGTTGGCGAGGGTGGCGCCTTTGCGAAACAGCGTTCGCGCCACCGCGACTGCAGCGTACGAGCATGACGACGATGCCGCTCCGAAGACCGCCGCGGTGGCCACCGCCTTCACCGTGTCGCGTCCGAGCAGGCGCGACACCGCCTGTTTCGAGACCAGCGCCTCAACCACGGCGGAGAGCAGGAAGCCAAGCGCCAGCGGCCACAACACCTGCCAGAACATGTCGAAGGCCAGGCGCAACGCGTCGCCGATGTGCTGCAGGACGATCAAGGGATCAGGGGGGTCGTGGCTGGCATGGCAGCACAGCGTACCCCTCGTGCTGGCCTCGTTTGCGCGCCCGGCGGCCGAAAGGCTGCACGTCACGGTCGTCAGAGCGCTAGCATCTCCGCCGCTGTGCCGCGGTTTCGCGTCGTCGCCGGCGAGTCGCCGGTGACCATCATCACCAAGTCGACCACGCACGAGACGCACGCGCGCGCCGATCGTCTGAGCGGCACGCTGGTGTGCGAGTTCGACGCGCGCGGACTGCCAAGGCTCGATGCTCCCTGGTCAGCCGAGCTGCGCCTGCCCGTGGCTGCGATCCGCTCAGGAAACCCCTTGCAGGACCGCGTCATGCGCGGTCAGGTCGAGGCGGCGAGATTCCCCACCATACGGGTGATGGTCACCGACGCGGTGGCGCGGCGTCGCTCGGGCCGCTTCGGCGCCACCGCTGCCATCACCTTCCACGGCAAGACCCGCCAAGTCGCTGGCGAGGTCTCCGTCAGCAGAAATGGCGAGCAGCTGGTGGTCGAGGGCAAGCAGCGCTTCGACATGCGCGACTTCGATGTCGAGCCACCCAGGCTGCTGATGCTCAGGGTCGATCCCATCGTTGCCGTCCATGTGCGCATCACCGCGCGGAAGCAGCAGCGCTAAGACCCGTCGCTCAGCAGGTTGACCCAGGCCAGCGTCGCCGATGTGGCGAGCGCGAGTGACAGGAAGGCCGCGCGGCGCAGCTCACGCTGGCGCAGGTACGGAGCGAGGAGCACGAAATCGGCGATGTCGACGGCCGCGTTGAACTGAAAGCAGCGTCGCTGCTCGTCTGCGCCGGCGTCGCGCATCGACAGCGCCCAGGCGCCGAGCACGCAGTTGCGAACCCCGAAGAGCCGCGCGATGAGCCGGGCTCCCGGGGTCAGCTGCTCATCCGGCACGCCGAACACCTTGGCGGCCAGCGTCGTGGTCACGCCCACCGAAGAGCCCACCGTCATCCGTGCTACGGCGATGCGCAGGATGCGCTCACGCCGGTCACGGGCGCCGAGCAGGAACGGCGACGTCAACACGCCCGCGACTATACAGACGCGGTGCGCCGAGTCAGCCGGCGGCGGCCACCGCAGCAACCGCCGAGGGCTCGGCAGCCTCCAGGGCGGGGAGCGAGCGGCCGCTCTCCAACAGCTCCACCAGCGCCGCCGGCGGTATGGGCCGCGCGAAGTGATACCCCTGCGACCACTCGCAGTGCAGCTGTATCAGGCGCGGAATGTGATCGGACGTCTCCACACCCTCGGCGATGACCCGCAGCCCAAGGCCCGCGCCGAAACTGAAGACGGCGCGCGCGAAGCTACGCGAGTCGTCCCCGCCGCGCAGCGCAGCGGTGAACGACTTGTCGATCTTGAGCACGTCGATGGGAAAGTCGCGAAGCCTGCTCAGCGACGACTGCCCGGTGCCGAAGTCATCAATGGCGATGCGCACACTCAGGTTGCGCAGCTCGCTCAGGCATTCGATGATGCGCTCCGGGTCGGCCACGATGTCCGTTTCGGTCACCTCGAGGATGAGTCGCTTCGCGTCCAGGCCGGTCGCGGCGAGCACGGTGCGCACGTCGCTGACGAAGTCGCGCTGCTGCAGCTGCCGCGCCGCCACGTTGACGCTGACGGCGATCGCGTCTGCGGAGCCGGACTTGGGCCAGCGCTGCGCTTCCGCGCACGCGGTGGCCAGCACCCAGTGGCCGATCGGCAGAATCAGGCCGGTCTCCTCGGCGAGTGGCACGAAGTCCATCGGCCCGACGATGCCCCGCTGCGGATGGCGCCAGCGGAGCAGGGCCTCGGCGGCCATGATCCGGCCGGTGGCGGTCTCCACCACCGGCTGGTAGTCGAGCTCGAACTCCCCGCGTTCGACCGCGCGGTGCAGGTCTGCCTTGAGGCGGTGGCGCAGCTGGACCGCCGTGTGCATCGCGGGCGCGAAATGCTCCCAGCGGCCCTTGCCAAGGCTCTTGGCGGTGTACATGGCGACGTCGGCGTCGCGCAGCAGCTCCTCGGGGGTGCGGTCGTGCGCGCTGGAGGTGGCGATGCCGATGCTCGCGTGCACCAGAATCTCCTCGCCGACGACGTCGAATGGCTCGCGCAGCGTCGCGATGATCCGCTCCGCGACCCTCGCCGGCGCATGGGCATCGTCGCGGCGCAGCAGCACGGCGAACTCGTCGCCGCCCAGCCGCGCGGCGACGTCGGCGGGGCGCAGGCAGTGGTCGATGCGGTTGGCGACCGCGCACAGGAGCTCGTCACCCGCGGCGTGGCCGAGGCTGTCGTTGACCGTCTTGAAATCGTCGAGGTCGACCAGCAGGACCGCGAGCTGCTGGCCCGGCTGGGTGAGCGCCTGCTCGAGGTGCGACTGGAAGAAGGGACGGTTGCCCATGCCGGTGAGTGGATCGTGCGATGCCTGGTGCTCGAGGCGCTCCTGCAGCGCGGTGAGCTGCGAGAGCGAGTGCTGCAGCCGGCCACGCTCGAGGATGGCGCCCGTCTGATTGGCGAGCAGCTCGAGCAGGCGCAGGTCCTCCTGGTCGAACGCGGTGACGTCACCGAGGCGATCGGCCACGAGCACCAGGCCGAGCACGCGGTTCTCGCCGCGGAGCGCCACGGCCATGGCGTCGCGCATCCCCCAGCGGCGGAGGAACGCGTTGCGGTCGCGCTCGCCGGCGCGCGCGTCGATGATGAGTGGAGACTGCTCGACGCACCGGGAGATGAGGCGCAGCTCCTCGTCGTTGAACATCATGGGTGCGAGCATCTCCACTCGACCCTCGCGACCCACGCTGGTGCGGAAGAACGCACCCTTGTCGCGCGTCGGGAAGAAGAGGATCTCCGCAACCTCGGCACGGAACACGCTGCGCGCCTGCGCCAGGAGCTTGGCGACCGCTTCGTCGATGGCGTCGGCGTGTTGCAGCTGCCGGCTCGACTCGTACAGAAACACGACCTGGCCGCGCTTCTCGCGCTCCGAGACGTAGAAGCGATACGCGATGAGCACGCCCACAGTCGGCACCAGGAGCAGCCAGGCCTGCGCCGGGTTGAGCCAGAGGATGCGCACCCCGATCAGCGCCAGGCACGTGTTGACCACGGTCGCGGCCAGCGCAAATCCAAAGGTCGTGCTGACGCCGGACGCGTCGACGCGTCCCTCCGACAGCGAGATGGCTGCCAGGATTCCCATCGACTGCAGCACCCCGGCGGCGAGCATTGCCACCAGTGTGGCCAGCGAGCTCTGGTTGCCCAGCGGATCGCCGCGGTTGACCAGGTGGTAGAAGACCGCGGTGGCCACGCAGCTGCCGAGCGCGAAGTTGGCCAGGTTGAAGGCCAGCTTGAGCGGTGACTGGCGGCGGTGCAGCACGAGCGCCGCCGCGGTGCCGCCGAGCGTGCTCAGCACCACCGTCAGTGGTCCCGCGAAGAACAGACCGGCAACGAGGGGCAGCTCGCTGAGCGAGAAGGAGTGCGCCTCGCGCCTGAACTGAATGTGGACCACGGAGATCTCGGCCAGGCAGAACAGCGGCGCCAGCAGCCACCAGGGCATCGCACGCGGCGCATCCAGAGCCCGCAGCGGCGCCACCGCGAAGATCATGAGCAGGATGGAGGGCAGCATCAGCGCCGCGATCAGCAGCTCGACTCGCGCCTTGCCGCGGCCGCCTGGCGTGTTGGGCTGGGCAGCGGGCGCAGGCTCGGTGGGGCCGTTCGCGCTCATGGCTTGCATCCTGTATGCGCGCGGCCCGCTCCTCGAACGTCGTTCCCGGCTTGTTGCCGGCAGGTCGCGGCACCATCCAAGGCCGTCATTCCACCACCAGGCAATCCGCTCAGCCGAGCAGCAGGAGCCGCTCGACCAGCTGCCGCTCGACCACGTGCCGCTCGACCAGCTGCCGCTGGACCAGCTGCTGCCCGACCAGCTGCTCCCCGACCAGGAGCCGCTCGACCAGCTGCTGCCCGACCACGACGAGCCCGACCACGAAGCCCCCGACCAGCTCGCGCCGTTGAACACGCCGCCGTTCCAGGCGGAGGAGCTCTGCTCGGCAGCGGCCATGGCGCTGGTGGCCAGGCTGCGGCCGAAGATGTCGCGCTCGCCGCTGAGCTGATTGCCGTTCTGGTCGACGACGTGGCTGCTGCCGCGGGACTGCTCCAGGCTGCCGTCGCCGCTTGAGGCTGCGAAGGTCTGCGTGCTGCTCGGCGTCGACGTGTTGAGCACCGAGGCCAGGCTGAGCTCGCCGCTGCCCTTGAGGGAGGTGTTGCCCTTCATGGTCTTGCTGTTGCGGACCAGCAGCGCCTTGAGCTGGTCGGGCGTGATGCCGGGGCGCTGCGAGATCACCAGCGCGGCCGCGCCGGACATGACCGCGGCCGCCTGCGAGGTGCCGCTGCCCCGGAAGAAGCGCGTGCCCACCGTGGCACCGCCGCCGTACTGCGAGTCGATGTACGAGCCGGGCACGCGCAGCGAGGCGACATGCACGCCCGGTGCGGACAGGTCGGGGTTGCGCGTGCCGTCACCCTGGCTGGTGAAGCTGGCCGGGGTGTGCTGCGTGACGTTGGTGGTGCTGTTGGTGTCGTCAGCCGCGACGGCGATGACGTAGGGGTCGATGGCGGGATCGTCGAGGCCGTTGGAGCTGTTGCCGGCGTTGCCCGCGGAGACCACCACCACGATGCCGTGCTTCCAGGCCTGCTCGGCGGCGTAGGCGAGCGGGTCGAGCTGGTAGCTCTGCCCGCTGTCGGTGCCGAAGGAGAGGTTGAGCACGCGGATGTTGAGGCCGTTGTCGGTCTTGTGCTGCACCACCCAGTCGATGGCGGCGAGCATCTGCGAGACGTCGGTCTGGCCGTGCGCGTCGGCCACCTTCAGGCTGACCACGCGGGCGTCGGGCGCGACGCCCAGGAAGTGGCTGGTGTCGCTGCCGCTGACCGCGCCGCTGACCTCGTTGTCGCGGCCGGCGATGATGCCGGCCATGTGGGTGCCGTGGCCGAAGGTGTCCAGGTAGCGCAGCGAGGTGGTCTGGGATTCGAAGGAGAGGTCGGGGCCGTTGACCACCTTGCCCGGCGCGGTCAGCCCGTTGACCGGGGCCACCCCGGAGTCGATCAGGGCCACGTCCACGCCCTGGCCGGTGTAGCCGGCGCTCCAGTAGGCGTGGGCGCCGTCCATGCCGGCGATGTTGTAGAGCGAGTTGGCGTCGCTGCCAGGGTCGTAGCTGCTGCCCAGCAGGCGCAGCTGGCGGTCGAAGGTGAGCTCGGCCACGCTCGGCGCCGCCGCCAGGGCGGACACCGCATCCGCGGGGACTGTGGCCACCAGGCCGTCGATGAGGCCGATGCGGCTGGTCACCCGGCCGCCGAGCCGGTCGACCAGCTGCGCCGCCCGCTCCTGCTGGCCGCTCTGCGCGCGCACGATCACGGTCACCGGGGCGGCCTGGTGCAGCACCGCGCTCAGCGCACCCGCCCACATCACGGCACCCAGGACGACGATCATCGCCGCCCCGGCACGCCGGCTCTTGCGGTCGTTCCAGGTGATCGACCGCGAGATGCTGCGGGCCTTGTGGTCGTCCCAGCTGATGGCCTGAGCGCTGCTCACGTTTCCCCCAAATGTCGGTGTGCGTCCGGCCACCCCCGTGGTCGGTTCTGTACGGGGAGACGACAGCGCGTTGCGCAACCCTGCGCGCATCGGTGACCTGTTACGCGTGTCGCGTTTCGGTGGTGCTCGCGCCGTGAGCTACAGCGTTGTTCTCGGCGTGTATGCGCGGCCCGCTGACTCAGCAGCCAGCACGATCACGAACACCGCGGCCGCCACGATGATGAGCAGCCGACCAAGCCGCGCCGCGCCCACACCGCCCGTTTCGGCACCCGCGATCCACCCCAGCCAGTCCCGAAACGCGAGTGTCACCGGCACACTCGCCGCACTCACCACCAGCGCGTCGATGACGCGACGCCGCACACCGCGCGACGGTTGCACGCTGCGCACCAGCCCCACGTATGTCCCCGTGGAGACGATGAAGGCGAACATGCCGCTCGCCGCGACGCCGACGAACAGCAGCAGCACGGGTGCAGGACCGTGTTCGCGCGCGGCGCTTGCGGCCAGCGCGAGGCCGAAGAGCAGCGCCAGCGTGGCAGCGGCGGTGATGGGATGGCGGCGCGTCTCATCGACGATGTGCGCGTCCAGCCAGCGAAGCACACGAACCGCGGCGGTGCGAAAGGGCCCGAGCCAGCCGGCGAGTTGTTCTGCGACGACAACCGCGTCGGCGATCCAGTCCGGATCGAGCGCATCGTGCACGCGCCAGCGAGGCAGTTGTTTCACCGCGCGCTGCACGCGGAAATACGCCACCGCTGCAGCTGCGGTGACCACGGTGAGCAGCGCGATCGCCACCCCTGTCCTCCAGTCCCAACTGCTGCCGCCGGCGCGCAGTGCGACGGCCACCCACTCGCCACCCACGGTGAGCAGCACGGCCAGCAGCGTGACGCGGCAGGCGCGCACGAGTCCGACCACACGCGACACGGGAAGCGGTGTGTCATTGCGGCAAAGCGGTATGCGCAGCAGGATCAAGCCGGCGAGCATGGGCACGAAGAAGACGGTGAATGACACCACGGCGTCGTACGGGTCGTCGCGCCAGGGCACGTGCTGGTAGATCGCCGGCACCTCCTTTGCTCCCAGCGCATAAGGAGCGAAGATCGCAGCGACCAGCAGGGTGTCGAGCACGGCGCGGCCGGCTCGCGCGCGGCGAGGATCGCCCGCGGCGAGTGAGTGGTCCGGCGGTGACTCTGTGCGCTGCATCCGAAACATCCTATAACCGGCGGGTCGCGTGCAATGATCGCGCCGCCCATGCGCAGTCGCAGCCTTCACGTCGCGCGCGATCAGGTGCATCTTGGTTGGAGCCGCGACCACGAACCGGTGATCGCAGTGCCCTCGGGTGCGGAGCTGTCGATCGAGACCCAGGACGCGTCAGCGGGTCAACTGGGACCCGGGTCGACGAGCGCGTCGGTGACCGAGCTCGACTTCGCGCGTGTCAATCCGGTGTGTGGGCCGGTGTACGTGGAGGGAGCGGCGCCCGGTGACACGCTGCAGGTCGACATCCTGGCCCTCGAGCCCACCGGCCACGGCTGGACCGCCATCATCCCCGGCTTCGGACTGCTCGCAGATCGTTTCCCCAACCCGTGGCTGCATGTGTGGCGCCTGGAGGACTCACGAGCCATCTTCGATGACCGCATCGGCGTGCCGATGCAACCCTTCTGCGGGATTCTCGGCGTTGCTCCGGCGGAGCCGGGGCTGCACAGCGTCATCCCTCCACGACGTGTCGGCGGCAATCTGGACACTCGTCAGCTCGGCGCCGGCACGACGCTGTACCTGCCCGTGGAGGTGGACGGCGCGCTGTTCGGCGCCGGCGACACGCATGCGGCGCAGGGCGACGGCGAGGTGTGCGGCACCGCGATCGAAACCCCGATGACCGTATCGCTGCGCCTGACCGTGCGACGCGACATCGCCGTGGAGACGCCGGAGCTCGACGTGTCGCAGCCGCTCGAGCGCCCGGGCGCGGCCGCCGCCGGATACCACGCCACCACCGGTGTCGCGCCCGACCTGATGCAGGCGACGCGTCAGGCCGTGGAACGGATGATCGCGTACCTCGCGCGAGTGCACCGGCTCAGCGAGGAACAGGCGTATGCGCTGTGCTCGGTGACCGTCGACCTCCGCATCAGCGAGGTCGTCGACGTGCCGAACTACGTGGTGACGGCGTTCCTGCCCAACGACATCTTCACCGGTTCCTGAACAGCGCAGCACGCATCGTCGCTGCACGCTTGCGGCGCGTCGGCGACCACGGTGTAGAACTCCCAACGGGTGTCCGCCCCGCTGACCCAAACCTTGTCCTGGAGCGCGTAGCAGCAGCTGACGCCGTCCTCGACTTCGGTGGGCAACCCCTCGGCCGTCATGCGCCGGGTCGTGGCAGCAACATCGGCGGCACTGCCGACCTCGACGCCGAGATGGTTGAGCGTGCCTGCCTGGGCTGGGTTCCGGAAGAGCACCAGCTTCAGCGGCGGTTCGGCGATGGCGAAGTTGGCATAGCCGTCGCGCACCTTGGCAGGACCGGTGCGGAACAGCTTCGTGTAGAAGGCCACCGCCTCGTCGAGGTCGCTGACGTTGAGGGCGAGTTGCACGCGGGACATCACAAGATCTCCATTGATGACTGTCTATTGGTTGGTCGACATGGTACGGCTATCCATCGATGACTGTCAATGAGTACACTGGAGCCATGCCCTCCACCTCAATGCTCATACCCGTCGCCATGCTGCCGGCCGGCCGGGTCAAGGGCTGCTGCCAGCCGGTGGCCGCGCCCCTGCCCGCGGATCGGGCCGAGGAGATCGCAGCCCTGCATCGTGCGCTCGCCGACCCGATGCGCGTCCAGCTCGTGCACATCCTGGCCCAGGCCACCGAGCCGGTCTGCGTCTGCGACTTCACGGCGGCCTTCGAGCTCAGCCAGCCGACCATCAGCCACCACCTCGCCAAGTTGCGCGATGCCGGCCTCGTGGCCAGCACGCGCCGCGGTATCTGGGCCTTCTATCAGCTTCGCCCGGACATGACCGAGGCGGCTCGCGAGGCCGTATTCAGCCTGGAGGCCCGGGCCCCCAGTCACCGAGATCGAACCCGTCAAGGACGGCGCGTGCCTCGGCCGTCTGCTCAGCGCTGAGCCGCCGCTGATACTGCGTCCCCTGCTGCAGCCTGCGACTCTCCGTCGTGGTGGCGGTGACCGCGTTCGGGTGCACCGCAGCCGAGCCGTGGTGCGCCGTGAAGTCGGGATCGTCGCTGCGCAGGAGGTAGTCCTCCATCGCCGCCGTCCACGCGAGGCCGAGGCGCGTGGTCAGCTCGCGGAAGCGCGTCGCGGGGTCGACGCACAGGTCGTCGTGGGAAGCCACGATCCATTCGGGGTGAGCAGCTGACGCCTGCTTGAGCGCGCGCGTCAGCAGACCGACGTTCCATGCAGCGATGCGAACCGCGGACGAAGCGCCGTTGGGTGCCACCAGGCCTAGAGGACGCACGTACAACTCATCGACCAGCGGATGGTCGCCGATACGCCGCTCCGTGCCCAGGTTCAACACCACCCAGCTCGACACGACGTTGAGCGGATTGCGACGCAGCACGAGCACCTTCGGGGTGTACCGCTTGACGATCCAGTCCAGAGAGAACACGGAGTTCACGGACTTGACCACCACGTGCCGGGGCCGGCGGCGCAGCCGGCTGGTCGTCTCGGCGAGAGCGGCGACCACCGCGTCGCGCATCGACGGGGGGATGCGCACGAGGCGGCGTCCCGCTGCACGCGCCGATTCCACGCGATCCCACGGCCAGCCTCCGGCAAAACCGAGGTCCCAGACCAGGCGGTACCAGTAGCTGCGTGCGTCGGGTGTGAGCACGGGAAACTCACCGAGGCGGGCTGCCGTGATCGCGCCCAGCACGTCCGACATGGGTCCGTCGGGTTCGTACACGTGGCGCGTCTCGGCCGAGTGGCCGAGCACGTTGGACACCCAGGTGCTGCCCGAGCGCGCGGTGCCGGCGACGAGAACTCTCACAAGCGCCGCACCGCCTCCACGGGCTGCAACCGCGCCGCGCGCATGGCGGGATGGATGCCGGCGGCGACGCCGATCACCACCGCGAATGCCGCGGCGACGACCACCGCGGCCACCGTGACCACGGGCGCGGGCAGGTCGGTGACCACCTGCGACATGAACGAGGACACACCGATGCCGACGGCGATGCCGGTCAGCCCGCCGAGGCACGCGAGCAGGAGCGACTCGAGCAGGAACTGCGCCAGGATGTTGCCGCGCGAGGCCCCCACCGCACGGCGGATACCTATTTCATATGTCCGCTCGCTGACGCTGCCGAGCATGAGACTCATGATCCCGATGCCTCCGGTGAGCAGCGCGATGGCGGCGACGACGGCGAGCATCCACTGCATCACCGTGCCGACGCGCTCCGCGCTCGCCACCAGGTCATGCTGGGTGCGCACCTGGAAATCGGCCAGCGCTGGATTGGTGATGTGATGCCGCTGCAGCAGCGTGTTGGTCACCTGGCTCTTAACCAGGGTCGTCGCGGCGGGGCTGGTCGCCTCCACGAACACCTGGTCGATGCGGGGCTCGGTGCGTGGGAGCACGTCCGCCCAGAGCGTCTGCATCGGCATCACCGCGAGGTCGTCCTGGTTGTAGGAGCCGGAGAACCCGCGCGATGCGAAAACGCCGATGACCTTGAATGGATGGTTGTTGATGCGCACCAGCTGACCGACGGGGTCGCCGCTCAGCAGCGCGTCGACAACGGCGCGCCCCAGCACCACCACCGACGCGCCCGAGGGAGCCTCTGCGCCGTTGAAGAAGCGACCTTCGCTGAGCGCGTAGCCGCGAACCGAGGCGAAGCTCTCGGTGGAACCGAGCACATCGGTCTGCCACATCCGCTGCGACGCGCTCACGTTGGACCGGATGCCGGCGGTGGGCACCGCCGCCACGGCGTCGGGCACCTGGCCGGGGTCGCCCAGCGCCCTGACATCGTCGGAGCTGAGCGTCGAGGCAGTGCCAAGGCCGACCTGAACGCCCGACGCCGAGACGCCGGCCGGGTACACGACGACGAGGTTCGACCCCAGCCCGGCGGCCTCGGTCTTGCTCACCTTTCCGATCGCATGGGTCACACCGATGAGCAGCACCACGGAAGCGGCGCCCGCCAGCACACCGATGACGTTGAGGCCCGCATGCAGCCTGTGCCGTCCCAGCCCCCGGAATGCCGCGACGATCAGGTCGCGAGTCTTCATACGGCCGGATCGGCCACCGGGTGCGCGCGATACGCCTCAGCACGGCGCCGCCGCTGCGGCACGGGCAGCGGTGTGATCGCCTCCTGCTCCAGCCGGCCTGCCACCAGTCGCAGGGAACGCCGCGCGACCGCCGCGACGGACGCGTTGTGCGTCACCAGCACGACGGTGCGACCGTGGCTGTGCAGGTCGGCGAGGATGCCCAGCACCTGCTCGGCGCTCTCCGCATCGATGCTGCCGGTGGGTTCGTCCGCCAGGATCAGCTCAGGCTCGTTGATGAGCGCGCGCGCGATCGCTGTGCGCTGCTGCTCGCCACCCGACAGGCGGCCGGCGCGCTGGTCGTACTGGCGCAGCATGCCGACCCGGGCGAGCGCGTCCTGGGCGCGCTCGCGACGGCCGCGACGCATGCCCGCATATACAAGCGGCAGCTCGACGTTCTCGATGACGGTGAGCTCGGGAATCAAGTTGAACATCTGGAAGACAAAACCGATCGAGCGATTGCGCAGGCGGGAGCGCTGCTGGTCGGTGAGCGTCGCCGTGTCCACGCCGGTGATCGTGAGGATCCCCGAGGTGGGCCGGTCGAGACAGCCGAGCAGGTTCAGCAGCGTCGACTTGCCCGACCCCGACGGCCCGGCGATGGCCAGGAAGTCGCCTTGCCGGATACGCAGGCCGACGCGGTCGAGCGCGGTTATCGACGTGGTGGGGGTCTGGTAGACCTTGGAGACCCCGTCGAGATGGATCACGATGCGGCAGGGGTCGACGCTGCGCGGGGGGCGGGGGTGGCGACTCCCTGGCGCCCGGGGAGAACCACCTGCTCACCCTCGGTCAGCCCGGAGGTGATCTCGGTCAGCTGGTCGCCGACCAGCCCGAGCGTCACCGGAGTCGACACCGCAGCACCGTGGAACCACACGTCCACATGGGAGGTGTTGTCGAGGGTGTAGACAGCCTGGTTCGGAACGGACAGCACGTTGTCGGCCTGGGCGACCTGGACCTTCACCGTGGCCGTCATGCCGCTGCGCAGCCGCGGGTCGCTCTGATCGAGCGTCACATCGGCGAAGAACTCGGGGACGCCGTTGATTTGCGTGGCCACGTTCGAGATGCTGGCGACGTGCGCGGGAAGACCGAGGCCGGGCACCGCGTCGAAGGTGACCGATCCGGACTGGCCGGATTTGATCTGAGCTGCATCGCTCTGGTTGAAGGACGCCTGCACATCGAACGACGTGCCGTTGCCGATCAGGATGAACGGTGTGCCCCCGCCGCTTCCCGGGGCCGACATGGACGCGTTGCTGGCGTGCGTTCCCCCCGCACCGACGTTCTCGCCCACCTGCGCGTTGATCTGCAGGACCGTGCCCGCGGCCGGCGCGGTGAGCACCGTCCGTGCCTCGTCCGCCTTGGCCCGCTGCAGCTGCGAGTTGGCATTGGCGAGCTGAAGCTGCGCGGCGGCGACGGATCCCTTGCTGGTGCCGCTCTCCGCTGCGTCGAGCGCCGACTGCGCGAACGCCACCGCCGCCTGCGCTCCCTGCAGCTCGGCTTGCTGGACGGTGTCGTCGAGCTTGGCAAGCAGCTGACCGCGACTGACCGTGTCGCCGGTCTGCACCACGATGTCGGTGACCTGCCCGGAGACGGCGAAGTTGACGTCGAGTGCCGACTTCGGTTGCAGCGCGCCGCTCGCCGTCGAGACCACTGGGAAACTGTGCCGCGCCACCGTGGCCAGCGCCGGTCCGGTGGCCTTCTTGGCGGTGAAGTGCGAGACCAGCTGCGGTCCGAAGGCCACGAGCGCCAGGACGACGATGACGCCAACCACCAGCAGCGTCGTCCTCAAAAAGCTCTTCATCCGCTCTCGATCTCTCCCCCCAAGCCCGTTGTCGATCGGCTCAGGAACCTGGGGTGGGGCCCGGCAGCCATCCTACGCGTGCCCGGCCGACAGCGCGCCCCAGGCTGGATCGAGTATGCCGCAAACACGCCTGACGCGGCAAGCTGGCGGCACCCCTCGCTCCGCCTCTCGCGGGGCTGGACAGGCTAACCTTGGGGCACTTATCATTGCGCGACTGACGCCATCGATCCATTCGCGAGAGGCTTGAGATGCGACGGGGCAGGATTCACGCGGCCATCACGCCGGCGGGGGCTTTCATGATGCTCGCCGGCGCCATGCTGCTCTTCACTGCGACGCTGTTGCCGGCGCAGGCGGCCAAGCGTCACCGCGCTGCGCCGCAGACCGCGACGTGCTCGGGCCAGCATCACCTCAACGATCCGACGTCGCATCAGCAGGTGCTCGACAGCTATTCCTTTGATTTCCAACCGAGTGGGACCTCCGCCTGCGATCTGTTCCCCAACGTGAAGCCCGGCGACATCGTCACGGCCAACTTCACGCCGGTGAGCGGCGCCGCCCCACAGCTCACGCTTGTGGTCTATCAGGCTCCACCCAAGAGCAGCGGCTTGCCGCAGACGCTGTTCGATTGCGCGAGCAACTTCAGCGACAGCTGCACGCAGGCGGGGTCGGCAGGTCCGCTGACCGTGCACGTGCCCGACTGCGGTTTCCAGATCGACTTCATCTACGGCGCTCCTGACAATCCGCACCTGGTTCGCTCCTATGGCCAGAGCGGCGTGTGGATCAGTGGCATGGCGGGTGACCGAGCAGGCACACCGTGCTCGGGCACCGGTGGGCTGACGTCGAGTCCATCGCCGACAAGCAGTACCCAAGCCCTCGTCGGCGGTGGTGGGGTGCCGAATACGGGCGCTCGCGGCTCCTTCGCGCAGGGATTGCTCGGCATCACGCTGCTGGTGCTGGGCGCAATCTCCATCACAGTTGGGGGGCGGCGCCGCCT
>VBJV01000226.1 GCA_005879785.1 Chloroflexota bacterium | reverse complement strand
TCAGGAACCCCACATAACCGGGCAGGAGGGGGAGCGTGCAAGGCGACGTTATCGAGACGATGCCGGCACCGAAGGCGATGCCGACGTTGACCAGGTTCACCCCCGGCTAGAGGGGTGAGTGGCCGCCAGCGAAGAGCAGGAGGGCTTCAGCCACACACAGCAGCGAGACAGCGAGGGCCACGACCCCCAGGGCGGAGAGACCCAGCTCGCGAACCGGGGGACGCTGCTCCCGACATTGGTCGCCGAGCAGCCATGAGACCCGTGCCGCCGTGACCTCCGGAACGCTGGAGGGCTCGCCGTCGAGGGCGAGCAGCGCTCCCGCGACGGCCCCCCGGCTGGTCGCCCTCGCCGCTGCCTCGTCCGCCCTCAGCTCGAAGCGACGTACCGAGCTGCGCCGCCAACGAGCGACCAGAGGCACCGCGAAAAAGAGGTCAGCGACGAAGCTCGCCAGCGCCAGCCGAAGCGGATCCCCACGGCGCGCGTGGGCTGCCTCATGCGCCAGCACCGCCGCCAGCTCGGGTTCACCAAGCCGAGCCACTAGCCCCTCGCTGTCGACGTTTGGGCTGGAAGCACTGAGACCCGGGCGATTCCGAGCTGCTCCGTGAGGCGCACCACCCGCGGCGGCGCCGAGTGGCGAACGGCCGCCAGGGTCCGGTTCATCCGCCAATGGGTCCAGCCGAGCCTGGCGACGATCAGGAGAAGACCGGCCGCCGCGACGCTCGTCGCGTCGAACGCCAGCGCCGCGAACCCGCCCTCCGCGGGCCCGCCGAGGCACGCGAGGCCGTGCTGGCAGGCCGGCGTGAGCGCCTCGATCAGGCAGGCTCCGCCCAGGAGCGCAAGGAGCAGCAGCGCAACGGGAGCCCGCTTCACGGTTTGCCGACGCGCCCCAGCCGGCGCCGCTGCGCGGGCGTGAGCGTGTTCAATCGGCCGGCGAAGGCCGCCAAGGCGACGTCGCCGAAGCGCGCGACCAGATCATCGACCTGCTCCTCGCTGGAGCGGCGGAGGAACTGAGCCGGAGGCAGGGCGAGGCGATAGCGGTAGGCACGGCCGTGGCTGGCCTCGTCCGCCGACAGCAGCCCCTTGTCGGCCAGCCGGGCCACCGTGGTCATCACCGTCGTATAGGCGAGATCGCGGAGGCGGAGGTGCACATCGCGAACCGTGAACGGTTCAGCGAGGCGGCCGGCCCAGACCAGACGCATGATCCGACCCTCGAGCGGGCCGAGGAGGCGCATGGCGGAGCTGAGCTCTGGGTCCATCTTTATCGCTGCCGAGAACGGTTATTGGCGGGCATGCTGCGAGCCAGTAATCGTAGTCGTCCCATGCTTGGGTTGGCGAGTACTAGCGGGCGATAGTGGATAATAGCGTGATCCCCCGGTCGAATTGAGGAGAGCCAGCGAGGATCCGCCATGCTCCAGATCCTGATCGTCGTCTGTTGCGTCTTCGGATGCCCGCTGATCATGGGCGGAATCATGTGGGCCATGGGCCGCGATTGGCAGGGGAAGCGGCTGGACCGTGAGCTACGGCGTCTGGAACGCCGCGCTGCGGAAGCGAAGAGCACGACCTCACACGACGGTTCATAGGTACGCCGTTCGCGGTTGCGAATCTTCAGGCCCTCGAATTCAGGAGCTGCGTCAGCAGCGAGTCGATGCCGACCAGGGTGCCGAGAAAGCGGGCGCGGATGTTCCCCGTTCCGTCCACGATGACGAGAGTGGGCGGCGCATCGACCTGCCAGGGACCAGTAGTCGCCTCATCCGCATCAAAGATGCTGGGGTAGGGGACGCGAAACTCGCTGATAAAGGCCTTACCGGCATCGGTATTGTCGCGAAAGTCGACACCCATGAAGCGGACACCGCGTGGCGAGAACTTACGGTACAGCGCGTTAAGCTGAGGCTGCTCGGCACGGCATGGTCCACACCACGATGCCCACCAGTCGATGAGCACCGGGTGGCCTCGCCACGAGTGGATGTCCAGCGCTGGTCCGATCAGCGCTGTGCCCGCCAGAGCTGGGGCAGCCGTGGGTGAGACCAGGCCCGGATCGGTCGCCCGCTGGGACAGGTCCTCCTGCAGGCCGCAGCTGGACAGGGTCAGGGCCAGAACAACGAGCAACGAGCGCCCATGGCTGACGCGACCGATGCCCTGCACTGCCCACCGCACCGCAGCGCGCCTGTACATGGCGGGCATAGTAGCTACTACCGGTCGCTCGTACTATGAGGCGACAGCCGCAATCCCGCGCTCCTCGACTTGGTATGCGCCCCGCCCAATTGCCGTTGGTGAGAGGGTCAGAAGATCGCCCCAGCTGCTGAGGCTCATTCCCCGGCCGCGATGCGGCTGGCCGCTGGTGGTCCTCGACCTCAGCCGGTGCTGACGAACAGCACGGAGAGCAACACGAGCCCGGCGACGCCGAGGACGGCAAGCGCTCCCACGTGCGTGGCTGAGGTGTCGTACCGACCGCCACAACGTCACGCCCATCATCAGATTGGCCGCGCTCCACAGCTCCATGCCAGCGAACGGAAGAACGGAGAGGCCGGAGCCGACACCCACGAGTGAGAGCAGCAGCGCACCGCAGGCGGGACAGCCGGCGGCAAACGCCCCCACCGAGGCGCCCCCGACAGACCACAGCGGCAGCGCGGAACGGCGGCGCTGGAGAATCATCAGGTTGAGAATGGCAAAGTTGGCGCCGAAGAGCGCACAGGCGATTGCGACCAGGAGCATCACCAGCGGGAAGTAGACAGGTCGCGAAGACGTTGCCGCCAGCATCATGTGCAGCGAACCTACTCGCGTGAGCAGGAAGTAGTAGGCGGTCAGCAGCAGCAGCGCACCGGCGCAACCGGCAATTAGCGCATCCGGGCGGAGCCAGAGCGCCCGCCGCGCACCGACATCAGGAACGCGTTCTTGGGCTCGGGCTTGCATCCGACCCCAGCGCGCCTCCGCAGCCATTCGTCAGGTTGACGACATGGGCGATGGTTGATGCACCCATGTGGTACTTCGTGATGAGAACCTTGGCGAGCCCTTCGCTCATGTACCACCGCCAGCAGTGGCAGCAGCACCACCCGTGGTCGTCGGTCATGCTCGCGGCGCTGTTGAACGTCGTCATTTGGGCCGACGTCAGGCTGATGCTCGAGTCGGCGGCGAGCAGCTGCTTGGCCAGGCCGGCAGACACGTCGTAGGGGTCAGCGAGTATCTCCGGGGTACCGGAGAAGGCGCGAAGGCCAGACACTTGCCAGCGATATTTGGCGTCGTCCAAGGGGTTGCAGCAGGCACCCTGGATGCGGCTGTTAGCTGGATACGTCATGACTGTGCTCTGCGACAGGGAGCAGAAGTTGCTGTGCTGTCCGACGAGATACGAGAACTTGGCATCGCTGCCAGGGGTCAGCGAGGTAGTTGCGGTCGCTGGTGGGGTGCTTGGCGTTGCGGAAAAGAGATGGAAGCCGGACAAGGCCGCGATGGCGACGGCCGTGGCGGCGGCGACCGGAAAGAACAGGGTGAGCACTCGTCGCCGTGATATGACGCGCGTCAGCCACCGTGGACGCTGGGGGCTGCGCGCATGCCCATTGTGCCCCGCTTGGGATCTTGGCTGTTGGCCGGAGCTGGAATCCTGCTGAGAACTGCGCACGAGGCCAAAAACTATAGCAGGGTAGTAGGCGGTAGGACTCACGCGCTCGTTACACTGGGGCGCTGCCAAGTTCCCGGGTGACGATAGGTGATTGCTAGCCAGGGCTCGTACTAGGCTGAGATAGTATATCGACCGTGTTCACCGCTAGCACCGTGCCAGCGCGGCGCTCTCGACCGTTTGCGCAGGGCCGAACCGCCCGCGGCCGGAAGGTGGTGGCCACCCTGGCGTTGACCACTGGCATCGCAGCGTGCGGACAGACCCAAGCCGGTCCCGGGCACAGCGTTTCCGGCGCTGCCATCCAGTTCGTTGGCAACGACACCTGTCCGACGAAGGGCCAGCAGCCCTACGACGCGCCCTCACCACCAAAGGTCAACAGCGTGCCGCCCGTGGGCCAGGCGATCGACGAGATGCCGCACTCGCATGTGGAACTACCGGCGCACGTGACGTACAACCACGATCCGCCGACCAGCGGCTGCCACTACAACCTCGGCTACGGCAGCGCGCCCATCCAGACAGGCGCGTACGACAAGGTGGTCGCGCCGGAGTATTGGGTGCACAACCTGGAGCACGGATACATCGTCGTCCTCTACAACTGTCCCAGCGGGTGCGCGACCCAGTTTCAGCAGCTGCGCACGTGGTACCGCTCGCTGCCTGCTGATCCATCAGGTGCAGTGACTTACTCCAAGGTGCTCATCCTGCCGTGGCCGACGATGACGGTCCCGTTCGCGGCGGTTTCCTGGGACTGGTATGACCCCATTCCTATCTTCAGCATCGACGAAGTCCAGCGCTTCTACGCGAACCATGTGGGTCAAGGAGCCGAGCCGAATGCCCCCTGACGTCCCTGTCGTGCGACAAGCGCACGAGCGGTACACGCTCAAACGCCGGCGTTCCAACGGTGGGGCCATGCAGGAATGACGCCGTCCCGAATCGGTCCCAGCCAGCACTCTGCGGGAGCGCGGCCCGTGCGGCAGGCTCCCCGCGGCCGCTTCGGCGCGCCGGACGTCCCGGATCACACAGCACCGAAAGCCGGGAGGCCGCGGATGGATGGTGACAGGCGCGAAGCCGCTGCGGGAACAAGGTCGGGCGGCGTGACTGGTGATGATTCAAGATGTGTGCGGTGACC
>VBJV01000232.1 GCA_005879785.1 Chloroflexota bacterium | reverse complement strand
TCGTCGTCTCGGTAGGGCCGTACATGTTCCACAGCTCCAACCCGGCCGCGACCAGACGGTCCGCGAGGGCGACCGGGAGCGCCTCGCCGCCGCACAGCGCCTTCATCCCCGGCCGGCCCGGCCAGCCGCTGTCGACGAGCATCCGCCATGTGGTTGGCGTCGCCTGCAAGACGGTCGCCTGGGTGCGCTCCAGCAGGGCGGACAACGCCTGCGGGTCTTCGGTCACCTCGGCGGGGGCCACCACGACGCGAGCGCCCGTCGTCAGCGGCAGGTACAGCTCGAGCCCCGCGATGTCGAATGACAGGGTCGTCACGGCCACGACCACGTCCTGGGCCGCCAGACCGGGCTTCTGCCGCATGCTCGTGAGAAGGTTCACGAGCGCGTGATGCGGGATTTGAACGCCCTTCGGCCTCCCCGTCGACCCGGAGGTGTAGATCACGTATACGAGCTGCTCGGGATCCGACACCACGGCTGGGGGGTCGGTCGGCAGCTGCGCGATCGCTGGCCAGTCCGAGTCGAGGCAGACGATCTGCGCTGCACCCGCGGGAAGAGAATCTCGCAGCCCCTCCTGCGTGAGGATCACCGGCGCCTTGGAGTCGGTCAGCATGTAGGCCTGGCGGTCGGCCGGATACGCCGGATCGATCGGCACGTATGCGCCGCCGGCTTTCAGGACGCCCAACAGCCCCACGATCATCTCCAGCGACCGCGTTGTGCAGATGCCAACCAGCACCTCCGCCCCCACGCCGAGATCGACGAGGTGGTGGGCGAGCTGATTGGCGCGCTCCTCGAGCTCGGCGTAGGTGAGCCGCTCATCCTCGTACTGGACCGCGATCGCCTCGGGCGTTCTCCCCGCCTGCTGAGCGATCAGCTCGTGCACGCACGCACGCGGGTAGGGGGCGGCGCAGTCGTTGAACTCGATCACCAGCCGCCGGCGCTCTCGCTCGGTCAGCATCGGCAGCGCCGCGATCGGAGTGTCCGGATCGGCGAGCGCTGCACTGAGCAGAGTGCGCAGCTGAACGACGAGCGAGCGGGTGCTGTCCGCGTTGCCCGCCGCGCCACCGCCGCGGAGCGCCAGATCCAGCCCGTTGGCTCCGCGCCGGGCGAAGAGCCACCACTCGTGGAGCGGGCCCTGGGCCGGGTCTCTTGTGATCGCCACGACCGCGTCGGTGTGGCGAGCGTCGTGATCGGGCCCCCGCGGCTGGGCGAGCCCGGTGCGCACCCGCTCCAGCAGCTCTGTGAAGGCAGTGTCTCCGGTGACTTGGATCGGCAGTGGGCGAAGCTCGTCCTCTGCGGCCGAGACGTAGCCCACCACGAGCTGCGAGCGGTCGGTGTAGCGGTGCAGCAGCACCGACATCGCGGCGACGAGCTGGCAGCCCAACTCGTCCGGACGCGCGGCTGGGTGCGCGACGCGATCGCTCACAATAGTCTTTGGCTCCACTGGCGCGAACGTGACGTAGGCCGCCAAATCCTTTCAGCCACGCTACCCCTGCGTGGCCGGGCCCCGGACGGGGTGTCGATGCTAGCGGATGCCATTACTATCGGTGACGTGGCCGTGGCCACCAAAAGGATCGATGTGGGCGGTCAAGGCCTGAGGTTCGCCGATGCGAACGCTGGGCGGACGCTGCCCGCGGGTGAGGTACACGTCTGGCGTGCCTCCCTCGAGCGGCCCAGGCAGATTGTCGAGCGGATGCGCCGCGTGCTTGCCGGCGACGAGCAGCGCCGCGCTGATCGGTTCCGGTTCGCGCGCGACCGTTCGCGCTACATCGTCGGCCGAGCGTTGCTTCGCGGGCTGCTCGCGGGCTACCTCGACACCGCGCCGGAGGGGCTGCAGTTCCAATATGGGGAGTTCAGTAAGCCGGCGCTGCGCGGCGGACCTTGGTTCAACGTCTCCCACTCCGGGTCGATCGCCCTGTATGCCTTCAGCAGCGTAGGTGAGATTGGGATCGACGTCGAGCTCGACGACGCCGACTTCGCACGCGAGCGGATCGCGGAGCGATTCTTCTCGCCGAGCGAGGTGAAAGTCCTGCGCTCCCTGCCGGCCGATGTTCAGCCACTGGCCTTTCTATCCTGCTGGACTCGCAAGGAGGCGTTCATCAAGGCACGCGGAGACGGGCTGAGTCTCGCCCTGGACAGCTTCGATGTAACGCTTGCGCCGGACACCCGCGCCGCCGTGCTACGGACAGCGTGGTGCAGCACTGAGGCGAGTCAGTGGTGCCTGGAGGACTTGAGCGACTGTCGGGCGGGGTACATCGCTGCCGTGGCGCTGCGGCCCGGACAGGAGCAGAGATGAGCGCACAACAAGGAACGTCTAGCGTCACCGGGAGCCTGAGGGGCATGCGACGCAAGGCGGTCCGCACAAGCGAGCTGGTGCAGACAGGCTTTCTCCCGAGCAACGAAGGGCGCCTTCCGTTGGTGATCACGCCCGCGGTCGACAACGTCGACCTGGCCGGTTGGTGTACCAGTCACGCCGAGGATGTCGAGCGCTATCTGGACCGCTACGGGGCGGTCATGTTCCGCGGCTTTCCGATTGCCGGGCCCCGTGAGTTCGAGGCCGTTGCGTCCGCGATTGCTGGTGAGCTATTCGCCGAATACGGGGACCTGCCGCCGGAGCAGACGAGTGAGCGGATCTACCACTCCACGCCCTATCCGCACGACAAGATGATCCTCTTCCACAACGAGAGCTCGCACCTCTCCAGCTGGCCTCTACGCCAGTTCTTCTTCTGCGTCGTCCCATCCGAGGAGGGGGGCGAGACTCCCCTGCTGGACTGTCGCGAAGTCTGCGAGGTGCTCGATAAGGATATCGTCGAGGCATTCGAGCGCAAGGATCTGATGTACGTGCGCAACTTCTCCGAGGGCGTCGACGTGCCCTGGCAGGACTTCTTCCACACTCACGATAGGGCTGCGGTCGAACGGACCTGCGCTAGTGCTGGGATGACGTGCGAGTGGACCGAGCTTGGCTTGCGCGTTCGCCAGATCGCGAAGGGGGTCCGCAGGCACCCGCGCACCGGTGAGCGGATCTTCTTCAACCAGGTGCAGTTGCATCACGTTGCGTGCCTGGACGTGGAGACGAGGACAGCGATGCGGCAGCTGTTCGCCGATCAGGACCTGCCTCGCAACGTGTACTACGGCGACGGGACGCCGATCCCGGACGAGGTTGTCTACCGGATCGGCGAGGTATACGAGCAGCTGTGCGCGGAGACCGCGTGGCAACAGGGTGACCTGATCGCCCTCGACAACATGCTCGTCGCGCACGCACGCCGCCCCTTCGTGGGCGAGCGGAAGATCGTTGTCGCAATGGGCAAGATGATCCACGCTGGCGATGTGGCGGTGGCGTAGGCGAGGCGAGGCTTACATGCAATGCCGCGTGGCTAGCCCTGCTTGGCGCGCCGGCGCGGCTCGACGAAGCTCGGCAGGGAGCTGCCGGTCCTGAGCCTGGAGGCCTACAGCTCGATCTCGCCGACGCGCGTGTAACTGTGGCGCTCGCTGTGGCGCTCGCGATAACGGTTTTCGTTGCGGTGCGCGCTCGCCGCGCACGGCGCTGACGCGCGGGGCGATCTCTGCCTCCTTGATTTTCCCTGACGATCACCACCACCGACTCGCGCAGGACATCGGGGTGCTCGAGCGCCACACCTTGCTCGCCGTCCAACGCGCGTTCATGCTGTTGCCTCCGGCCATCATGTGTCTTCCTTCGTCGGACTGCCGTACAGAACGCCATCATGAGCGCCACGGTGGCCGGACGCTTCTGCGGGACAGCGGCGCGAGCTACACCACAACTACTGACTTGACCACCTTCGACATGCCCAAGAATCCCGGCTCAATCGGACGTATCAGCGCCTCGGCTCCGCCAACGCTCTGGATTAACGAATGATCCGGGCGAGGCTGCTCAGAGGCAGCTCGCCGCGGCCGAAAAGGACGTGGCCCCGCAGTAGCCGTCTTGCCAGATAGAGATCGGGAAGCTGGACTGCCCGCGGTAGGCGCCGAGCTTGTCTGCGGTTTCGCCTACCACTTCCCGGCTCGTGGTGGGAGGCGATTCGCCCTTCTTCCACTGCACAGTTAGGTAGCCACTGACGTTGACTGTCTGCGTCCAAGTGCTGCTACCGCGCGGACCACCAGCCCTGTAGGAGTCCCGAGGAATCTGCCGCGTGATGAACATGAACGATGAGCTGCTCCCATGTCCCCGCCAGATGCGTTCCCGGCGGAATGATGTGCAACGCTTTGTGGAGACTTCCTTCTTCGCCGTAGTCACTGCCGGTGTTGTACTGGCACTCACCGGTGCCGACGCTGTTCGTCGCGCAGGGCCCCGACTCGATGCCCAAGTCCACATCTTCGGCGTGGGCAGCCATGCCTAGCGGTGCCCCGGCCAGTCCCTGGAAGTCGAACTGCGCCAACGACAGCCCCCGGAAAGGCCGGGCCGGCTCCCTCCCCGGTCCGGGGGAAACGGACGTCTAGCGCGTAGGAGTCGTCGGTGCCGAGCCCCAACGTTCGCCCTCGCAGTGCCTCACAGGCGCTGGGCTTTTCTTGACCGTTGGCGTTGATTTCACCGTAAGGCAGATCGAATCTCGCTGCGTACCTTCCCTGGGCTACGACGTCCGTAACGATGTTGATCGTCCCGCGCTGGGCATAAGTGTCGTACGGGACTCCGGTGTT
>VBJV01000231.1 GCA_005879785.1 Chloroflexota bacterium | reverse complement strand
CCGTTTCACTTCGCGCAGGAGATGGCGCTCTACGCTGAGCTGCACCACGAGCGGTACGACGGCAACGGCTACTACTCCGTGCCGCAGCGCGACATCCCGGTCGAGGCGCACGTGCTGATCGTCGCCGACAGCTTCGACGCGATGACGTCGGCGCGCGCCTATCGCCCGCCGCTGACGATGGCCGAGGCGGTGCAGGAGCTGCGGGACAAGGCCGGCACGCAGTTTCACCCGCTGGTCGCGCACGCCTTCTCGTCGATGATCGAGGGCCAGCCGATCCAGACGGCCATGGGCCACTCCCAGCTGACCGCTCTTCGTGCCGAGTTCTCCCGCATTCCGACGCTGCGGCTGCCGAGGATCAGCGTGCTGTTGTCTCCCGCGATGCTGGCCGTCTCGTCCGCTGCCGCCACGCTCGCCGCGATCGGGATTCCCGGAGTGCCTCTGCGTGTCACGGCGGGTATCGGTGCGCTGACGCTTGCGCTGGCCGGCATCACGTTGACCGAGTCACTCTCCACTCGCCGTCGCCGCCGGTGGGCGAAGGCGGCGCTCTCCGCCGGCGGCTCGGCGGAGACGGCGCTCGAGGCCGCGGGCGTGGTCGGGTGGGCGGTGTGGCTGACCTGGATCCCCGTCGCCGAGGTGTATGAGCCGCTGGCACTGGGCGAGGTCGACGCCGGCGACGTGGTGGACATTTGTCGTCGCGCGTTGCGCACAGGGTTCACGGCCGAGACCGGATTGCTCGACAGCGGTGCCCATTTCGCGATCACGCCGACGGCCGGAGATGCGCCACGGCTCGCCTTCCGCTCGCCCCGCCGGCTGTCGCGGTTCGAGCTCGGCCTGCTCGCCGAGGTTGCTGAGTACTCGGCTCCGTCCGTGGTCGGGGCGATCCAAGAGCCGCCGCCGCTGACGCTGATCGAGGGTGACCAGCGTTCGGACGCGGCCATCACCAAGGTCGGCACGGTGATCATCGAGCTGGGCGTCTTCGAGAACGTGCGCGTGGCCGCCGGCCAGCTCACCGCCGAGCGCGTGGTAGCCGACGCGACCGGGCGTCTGCGGATGCTGCTTCGGGCCGGCGACGTGATCGAGCAGCTGGGCGAGGACCGGCTGGGGGCGCTGATCGCCGTGTCCGATGAGAAGCAGCTGGAGGCGGTCTGCGCGCGCATACGCGCCACGCTCGACGAGGTACCGGTGCCTCGCCGCGCATCGAACATCGACGCCCACATCATCTACAGCCTCAACGCGGAACTCTCCGGCAATCCGGAGCTGGTACAGGTGCTGCGCCGCCTCTCGGGCGACCAGCGGGCGGCAGGCTGAGATGATCATCGGGTTGGCCCTGGTCGTCGGTCTGATGATCGCGTGGGCCCTGGGCGCGCGGCTCTCGCTGCTGGCGGAGCTGCGGTTTCGCGGCGACGTGCTGGTCTTCGCCTCGCTGGCGGTGCAGCTGGCCGTGTTCACGCCGCTGCGAGACCAGGTGCCGGACGCCTACGTGGTGCCCCTGCACCTGCTCAGCTACGCACTGATCGTCGGCTTCTTCCTGCTCAACCTGCGAGTGCCGGGCTTTTGGCTGGTCGGCTTCGGCGTGATCTCGAACCTGGTCGTGATCGTCGCCAACGGCGGCCGCATGCCGGTCTCGCTGGAGACGTGGCGCGCGACCGGCGGCGACGTGGCCCTGCTGGTGCAGCGCGGGTTCGATGACAACAACGTGCTGGCCGGGCCGGGCACACACCTCGGCTGGCTGGGCGACGTGTTCGCGTTGCCCAACGGCCTGCCGTTCGCGGCGGCGATCTCGATCGGCGACATCGCCATCCTGCTCGGCATGGTCGCCTTCGTGTACCGCGCCTGCGCGCCCCGTCCGGCCGGGCGGCCGGTCAGCCTGCTCGCTCCGCTTCGGTGGGCGGCGTTTCGCCGCGTGGTCGCGGGCCGGCTGGTGTCGGGCGTCGGCGACTGGCTGACCCAGGCTGCGGTCGTCACGTGGCTCTATCAGCACACGCACTCGACCTACCTGGTCAGCGTCTTCCTGGTCGGCCTGATCCTGAGCGTGACCACGGGCGGTCTCGCCTCCGCGCCGCTGCTCGACCGGATCGGCAGCTTCCGCGTGCTGTCCTGGGTGGAGGGACTGCGGGGCGGGCTGACGCTGGTGCTGATCCCGGCAGCGGTGGGCGGGCAGGTCTACGTGGTGATCGCGATCTGTGCCCTGTCGTCGTTCCTGTCGGCGGCCACCAAGCCGAGCGCCGCCGGGCTGGTGCCCGACGTGCTCCCGCCCGAGCTGCTCCAGGCCGGCAACGCCTTGCACAACCTGGCGCCGTCGATCAACTCGATCGTGGGCGCCACCGCCGGCGGCTTCCTCGTGATCCAGTTCGGCATCGGCACCGCGCTGGCGGTCGATTTGGTGACCTTCGTCGCGGCAGCGGCCCTGTATCGCTCGTTCTCGGGCCTTGGCTCCGCCACGGAGCCGCGATCGAG
>VBJV01000230.1:3034-5377 GCA_005879785.1 Chloroflexota bacterium | reverse complement strand
TCCTCGGCGTCCTCTGCGAGGTGCGGAGGCAGTGGCGGCTGGCGCAACGGTTCTATGGCGTGGCAATCAGCATCGCGCCCCGCTTCGGTCCGGCACAGCAGAACATGCGCCGCCTGTACGAGCTGCACAGCTTCGGCCGCAGCCAGGAGCCGCTCGCGCTGGGCGATGCAGAGCTGGGCCGCCTCGGCGAGCCCCGCGTCAACGTGCCGGAGCTGAACCTCGCGCTCGATCGCGGCGGGGCGCGGTAAGATAGACGCAGGTGTGGGGCGCCATCGCCTCCTCGATGAACAGCGACAGGCCCAATCCAGACGTGCTCCTGGCCGAGGTGCAGGAGCAGGAGGCCCGCCAGAAGCGCGGCCGGCTGAAGGTGTTTTTCGGCATGGCCGCGGGCGTCGGCAAGACCTACGCCATGCTGGAAGAGGCCCGCGCCCGCGCCGCCGAGGGGCTGGATGTGCTGGTCGGCTACGCCGAGCCGCACATCCGCACCGAAACCGAGGCGCTGCTGCTGGGCATGGAGATCCTGCCGTACAAAATTGTCGAATACCGCGGGGCGAAGCTGAAGGAGTTCGACCTGGACGCTGCCCTGGCCCGAAAGCCCGCCGTCCTCTGCATCGACGAGCTGGCCCACACCAACGCCCCGGGCCTGCGTAACCAGAAGCGCTGGCAGGACGTGGCCGAGCTGCTCGACGCCGGCATCAACGTCTACACCACGCTCAACGTCCAGCACCTGGAGAGCGTCAACGACATCGTCGAGCGCGTCACCGGCGTGACCGTCCGCGAGACCCTGCCCGACTCGGTGCTGGAGCAGGCCGACGAAGTGGAGCTGGTGGACATCGCGCCGGAGGAGCTCCTCGAACGGTTTCGCGAGGGGAAGATTTACCGCCCCGAGCAGGCCGAGCGCGCGGCCAAGCACTTCTTCACCAAGGGCAACCTCATCGCCCTGCGCGAGCTGGCGCTGCGCACCACGGCGCAGCGGGTGGACGACCAGATGCAGGACTTCCGGCGGCAGGAGGCGATCCGCACGGTCGTCCCGGCGTCGGAGCGCATCCTCGTCTGCGTCAGCCCCAGCCCGCTGTCGGCCCGCCTGGTGCGCTCCGCCAAGCGGCTGGCCGCGGGGATGAGGTCCGACTGGGTCGCGGCGTACGTCGAGACGCCCGCGTCGGCGCGGCTGTCCGAAAGGGACCGCCAGCGGGTCGAGCAGAACCTTCGCCTCGCCGAGCAGCTCGGGGCGCGCACGCTCACCCTGCGTGGTCATAACGTCGCGGAGGAAGTGGTCGCCTACGCGCTGGCGCACAACGTGACGAAAGTGGTGATCGGAAAGCCGCAGCGCCCGCGCTGGCGCGAGGTCGTGTTCGGGTCGGTGGTCGACGATCTGGTGCGCCGCAGCGGTGAGATCGACGTCTACGTGATCACCGGCGAGGCCGAAGACCCGCAGGCGCGGTCGGCGCCGCGGCCCGCGCCGGCGCGGCGGTGGGACTGGCGCGGCTACCTTGCCGCGCTGGTCGTGACGGCCGTCGCGACGGCGATCGGCTGGCCGCTCTACCACCACCTGTTTCATCAGCACCTGTCGAACGCGAACGTCCTGATGCTTTACCTGCTCGGCGTGCTTTGGGTGGCAACGCGGCACACGCGCGGGGCGGCGGTGCTGGCGTCGGTGCTGGGCGTGGCGGCGTTCGACTTCTGCTTCGTGCCCCCCTACCTCACGTTCACCGTCGCCGACCAGCAGTACCTCTGGACGTTCGTCGTCATGCTCCTGACCGCCCTGGTGATCAGCACCCTCACCCACCGCGTCCGGTTGCAAGCCGATGCCGCCCGGCACCGCGAGCGCCGGACGCAGACGCTGCTGGCGCTCAGTCGCGAGCTGGCGGCGGCGCGCACCGCGGATGAGATTCTGACGGTTACGGCGCGCCACGTCGCCGAAGCCTTGGGAAGCCGCGTGAGTCTGCTCCTCCCCGACGGGGACCGCCGACTGCTGCTCAAGGCCGACAGCAACGGCGCGGCCGCACTGGACGAGAAGGAGGGCGCGGTGGCGCAGTGGGCGCTGGAGCACCAGAAGACGGTCGGCGCCGGCACGGCCACCCTCCCCGCCGCCGCTGCCACCTACGTCCCGATGAAGGGTTCGCGCGGGGCGGTGGGCGTGCTCGGCACGTTCTCCAAGGCGCCGGACGACGCTTCGGGCACCGAGCGGCGCCAGATGGTGGAGGCGTTCGCCTCGCAGGCGGCGCTGGCGCTGGAGCGGGCGATGCTGGCGGAGGAGGCGCGGCAGGCGTGGGAGCGGGTGGAGGCCGAGTTCCTCCGCAACACGCTCCTGTCGGGCGTGTCGCACGAGCTGCGCACGCCGCT
>VBJV01000230.1:0-3010 GCA_005879785.1 Chloroflexota bacterium | reverse complement strand
CCGCACCAGGCCGAGATGCTCGGAATGATCTACGCCGAGGCCGAGCGGATGGAGCGGCTGGTCAACAACCTGCTGGACATGACCCGGCTGGAATCGGGCGGGCTGCGATTGAAGAAGGAATGGCAGCCGCTCCAGGAGGTGATCGGATCGGCCTTGCACCACCTCGACCGCCGGCTCGCCGGCCGGCAGGTGAAAACCGACGTGCCGCCGGGCCTGCCGCTCGTGCTGATCGACGGGTCGGGGATCGAGCAGGTGCTGGCGAACCTCATCGACAACGCGGTGGAGTACACGCCATGAAGTAGCGGCGGGCGCGAAAGAGATGACCGACGAGGAGCTGGCGGACAAGCGGCGCGAGCAGCAGTTGTTCCACTGGGATTCGCCCGGCCTTTGGGCGATCGTCGCCATCGCGCTCATCGGCTTCTTCAACCTGATGGGCCCCAAGCACACCGGCGGCTTCGCCATCGCCGCCGCAGTGGGCATGGTCCTGATCACAGTGATGATCACCGGCTCGGGCCTGATCTCCGGCAAGGTCGAATGGGGCGAGCTACCCCGCCGCATCGCACCGCTCAATCACAGCGCCGCGCACCTCTGGATCGCGTTCGTGTCGATCGTGCTGGCTCTCTCCGGCGTCGAGGCCACGCGCGGCGAGGAGGGGCTCCGCCACGCCGCCATGAGCCGGCCGGACCTGGTCATCCTCGACCTGGGCCTGCCGGACATCGACGGGCTGGAGGTGACGCGCCGCCTCCGGGAATGGTCGGCGGTGCCGATCATCGTGGTCTCGGCGCGCGGAAAGGAGCAGGACAAGGTCGTGGCCTTGGACGCGGGCGCGGACGACTATCTCACCAAACCCTTCGGCGCCGGCGAGTTGCTGGCCCGCGTCCGCGTCGCACTGCGGCACGCCGCATCCGCAAATCCGGCGACCGGGGAGCCGGTCTTTATTGTCGGAGGCCTCAAAATCGATCTGCTCAAGCGACAGGTCCATGCGAACGGAAACGAGGTGCATCTCACCCCCAACGAGTTCAAGCTCGTCTCGGCCCTGGTCAAGCACGCGGGAATGGTGGTGACCCACCAGCAATTGCTGAAAGAGGTGTTACATGAACCAGTTGCGTCAGAAGCTGGAGCAGGACCCGGCCCGCCCGATGTATCTCCTGACGGAGCCGGGAGTTGGGTATCGACTCAAGGTAGACGATTGACCTTTACATCTTCTTGATGCCGGCTGCGCCGCTCTTGACACCTTCATTATGCGGCGGGGGATACGCTTTCAGACACACCAGGATGGTGTGGCCGCCGGACCGACATGTCCGCGCGCAGAACGCAGCGCGACGCCCGGTGTCCTGACCCGTTCCTCTTCATCCCCCGTATGCTCCCCTCCACCAACGGCCGCAGCAAGCCGGCCGCCCTTGCGCTACTTTCCAGCGAGCGACCCAGGAACGTCGGCTGGCTCCAAGCCGCAGGGCTGCTGTTCGGTGACTGGGGCACCAGCCGGCTCTACGTGCTCGGCCTGGCGTTCTTCTTCGCCTCGCGCACCAGCTTCTGGCTGATCTGCGGGATGAGCGTGCTGATCCTCGCGGTTGGCTGGGCGTATACGCACATCTGCCGCATCTACCCCGACGGCGGCGGCGTCTACACCGCCGCCAAGAGCCGCAGCCGCGTCCTGGCCGTCATCGGTGCTTTGCTGCTGTTCGCCGATTACACCGTCACCGCGTCCCTCAGCTCGCTGGACGCGTTCCACTATTACGGGCTCCCGCTGCACAAACATGTCCAGGCGGATGCCCGCGGCGCGCCAACCGCGACCGGTTTCCGCCCCGAGGACGACGCCGGGGCGAAGCTGCACATCCACGAGGATGAAGTAGCGGCGGGCGCGAAAGAGATGACCGACGAGGAGCTGGCGGCCAAGCGGCGCGAGCAGCAGTTGTTCCACTGGGATTCGCCCGGCCTTTGGGCGATCGTCGCCATCGCGCTCATCGGCTTCTTCAACCTGATGGGCCCCAAGCACACCGGCGGCTTCGCCATCGCCGCCGCAGTGGGCATGGTCCTGATCACCGTGATGATCACCGGCTCGGGCCTGATCTCCGGCAAGGTCGAATGGGGCGAGCTACCCCGCCGCATCGCACCGCTCAATCACAGCGCCGCGCACCTCTGGATCGCGTTCGTGTCGATCGTGCTGGCTCTCTCCGGCGTCGAGGCCATCGCCAACCTTACCGGCGTCATGAAAAAACCCGTCGCCCACACCGCGCGCAAGGCGATCTGGGTGGTGGCGCTGGAAGTGGCGATCTTCAACGTCGTGCTGGCGCTGTTCATGCACAACCTGTTCCCCCTGCCGCACGACGCCCACAAGGAGGACATGCTCGCGTTCCTGAGCAAGTTCTACATGGGCGCGTGGGGCGAGTGGGGCGTGCGCATTATCGGCGGGACGCTGCTCCTCTCGGCCACCAACACCGCACTCACCGACATGATCTCGGTGCAGTACCTCATGGCCCGCGACGGCGAGCTGCCGCCGTTCATGCAGGCGCTCAACCGCTTCGGGGTGCCGTGGCTCCCCGCCGTCGTGGCGGCGGGCGTGCCGATCCTGGTGCTGGGCATCAGCCATGACTTGGAAAGTCTCGCCGCCCTCTACGCGATCGGCGTCATCGGCGCCGTCGCCATCAACGTCACCCTCTGCGCCCTGCACCCGCGCCTGCGGCGCCTGCACCGCAAGGCGCCGATGATGGCGCTGGGCGCAATCCTGATGGCCATCTGGATCACGCTCGCGTTCACCAAGCTGCACGCGCTGGCGTTCGTCACGGTGGTCATGGTCGTCGGCCTGACGGCGCGGCAGGTCACGCGCATCGTCGCCCGCCGCAAGGCGCGGCCGAGTCTCATCCGCCAAGCCATCCACGAGCAGCTCCCGCCCGAGGCGCTGGCCAAGCCGCGCCTCATGCTCGGCACCTACGGCTCGGAGGCGCTGGCCCGGACGGCCATCGGCCTGGCCAGGCACCGGGACGCGGCGCTGGTCGTCTGTTTTATTCGG
>VBJV01000229.1:2688-3987 GCA_005879785.1 Chloroflexota bacterium | reverse complement strand
ATCGTGCCGGGCCGGAAGTTCTCCACCACCACGTCTGCTTTCGCAACGAGCGCCTTGAAGATTTCCTGTCCCTTGACGTGATGGAGATCCAGCGTGATCGAGCGTTTGTTGCGCCCCACCATCTTCCAGAACAGCGGCACTCCGTTCTTCGAAGTGCCCCAGGTGCGCATCATGTCGCCCTTGGGGTGCTCGATCTTTATCACCTCGGCGCCGAAGTCCGCGAGCCACATCGCCGTCATTGGCGCGGCCATGAACGAGGCAGCATCAAGGACACGTACGTTATGCAGCGGCCCGCTCACCGCGCAGCCTTCATCTCTGACTGGGTGATCAACCCGAGCTCATGGGCATGTGGGGCGGGCAAAAGGCCCCACGCTGTGGCCCGCCGCAGCATCTGGCGGACGTGGCGGTCGGTGCCGACATCAAGCAATTGACCTTTTGCGCCCGCCACGGCGCCCTGCTTCATCGACATCGCCCGCGCAAACTCCTCGAGCTCGGCGACTTTCTCGTCGATCGAGCTCTGGGCGAAGGCAGACCTAAATGCAAGAAGGGTGGAGGTAAGCTGCAGCGGATGGCCGACCCAACGGCCCGACATGCCGGTGTCGATGGAATGCAGCGCATCCCGGAAGTTGTCCCGCATGCGGTCGAGAACGTGGGCGCGATTCTGTGCGGCGTCGAGCTCGGCGCGGCCCACTGGAAAGTCGATCGTCATGCCGTCTATGGCGGGGACGCCGGTGGCGCCGCCGACCGTGACCATCATCATTCGGGCCCACTCGGATATCGGGTGCCGAAAGCGCACCTCCGGTAGGAGCAGGTCAGCGGCCAGGTCGACGGTGCCGAGAATGATTCCCGCCAGCCGATCGAGGCACGCGGTCGCCAGCTCAGGCAAGTTGAGTACGCCCCACCCTGTCTCCAAGAGATAGAGCACGCGGATGTGGTTCTGCTCGAGGCCGGCTTCTTTCTCGATGTCTGACAGCACGCCCTGTAGCCACTCCGCCTCATGCACATGCCGCACCTTGGGAAAGACGATCCCGTCGATATCTGCCGGAGCGCCGAGCAGGATGGTCTTCAAGTCATCCGTGCAGCGCGGATCGGAGATGCCAGAAGGGCGGATGAAGCACAGAGTGTGGTCGTGGTCGATCTGACCGGCAAGTCGCACCGCGTTGGCCCTCGCCTCGTCGACCATTTCCGGCGGCACGCCATCCTCGAGGTCAAGGACGATGGCAGGCGCCGGGCTCTCAAGCACCTCCTCGACCGTGGACGCTGCCACACCCAGGTGCTCACCGACCGATGCCGGGTCGA
>VBJV01000229.1:2152-2671 GCA_005879785.1 Chloroflexota bacterium | reverse complement strand
GCCACCGCCTTTTCCGCCAGTTTGAGGTCCGATGCCGGCGCCGTGAGGTGCGCCTGCTGCCTCAAGAACCGAAGGGGCAGGTCGGCGCGCATGGCGGCGGTCCGCTTCTCGGCAGCCTGCCGCAACTTCTCGGTGGTCATCGCCCCTCTCCTTTATCTATAGGCCCCCGGACGCGGGTTGCCGTTCGGTTTGCGACATCGACCACGACGCCGTAGTCGCGCTCGGCGGCTTCGGCGCTGACGTACTCTGCGATGACGTCGCTCAGGACAGCGTCGGGAGCACGCTCGAGCGGGTTTCCCCAGCCGCCGCCTCCGCCGCCGGCCAGGATCACCCGTGCCCCCGGATCCAGCCTGATGCCGTCCCGCTTCAGCACAAGCTCTCCGACGGCGCCCGCCGGCGCTTCGATGTACGCGCTGTTCGGCCGCGCCGGCAAGCCGCCGTGCAGGCCCCAGGGTGGGCACCAGTGCCGGTCCACGTTGAGTTGCATGGAAGCGCCCGAAGAGAGGAGCCGAAACGCGT
>VBJV01000229.1:0-1864 GCA_005879785.1 Chloroflexota bacterium | reverse complement strand
GTTGTGCTGGTCGTTCGCGACCACCAACCGCATGCGGCCGGCGGCCGCGCGCTGACCACCTTGCCTGGCGGCGCGACTACCTTCAGCGGCCTGAAGTGACCTTCGTTGGGGCTTTCGTGGGGAGTGGTCAGACACTTGAATGCGTGGCGGGCGATGGCGACCGCCCCTGCCGGACCTGTGTTGATCGAGCCCGCCGTCTGGTCGGCGAAGTCCGAGAAGTCGACCGTCATCTGATCGCCGGCGACCTCCACCCGCACGCGAATCGGCACGCGGACGTCGACAGCGATGCCGTCGTCATCGAGGAAAGCTTCGGCGTGATAAGTGCCGTCGGGGATTTCGCTCACAGCCGCTCGCGCGAGGCGCTCGCCGTGGTCGAGCACCAACCGGCACGACTCTTCATAAGCGCCGCGGCCGTACTTCTTGACCATGGCGGCCACGCGTCTCTCGCCGGTCCTGCACGCGGCCACCTGCGCACGCAGGTCGCCGAGCACAGCATCCGGCATGCGCGTGTTGTCGGCGATCAAGCGGTGCATCGCCGCCACCGGCTCACCCCTCGCATATAGCTGGAGCTGACGGATCCGCAGACCCTCCTGGTAGATCTCGGTCAACCTGCTCGAACGCGAGCCTGGCACCGTGCCTCCCATGTCGACCATGTGGCCTCGCACGACTGCGAAGCCGACCCGCTCGCCGTCGACGAAGATCGGCGAGTACGTGGCAATGTTGTTGACGTGTGTGCCGATCGTGAAAGGGTCGTTCGACATGTACACGTCGCCTGGCTCGAAGGCGTCCCTGCCTACCACTTCGAAGCCATCGCGGACGACCTCTCCGATGTCGGCGAGAAACATGGGCAGGCCCGGCGCGCACGCGAGGATGGCGGCGTCGTTGTCGAGCAGCCCGACACAAACGTCCTGGACCTCGTGGATGCTCGGGCTGTAAGCCGCGTGCTTGACGTTGATCATCATCTCGCCCGCCGCGGCGATGAGCCCGTAGCGAACGACCTCGACGGTGGCCGGGTCCCTCACGCGGCCTCACCGCCGACCGTGATCACCATGTGGCCGCCCGCGAGGACCACCGCGCGGTCGCCAGGCCGCAGCACGATGTTCGTGTCCACGTCCTCGACGATCGCCGGGCCCGTGATCGATTGGTCGACAAGCAGCTCTTGGCGCCGCCGCACCTGGCACTTGTGCCACTCGCCGTTGCCGAACATGACACGCCGCGAGCGCATCGCGACCTTCGTGGGAGCAGGCTGTGTGGCCCGCCCGCTGGTCGGCTTGACCATCTCGAGCACCGCGGTGACTCGCAATGCGGTGACCTCGACCTTCTCCGCCGGTGCGTTGTGGCCATAGCGCTCGAGGTGGGCGGCATGGAAGAGTGGCGGGATGTCGGCGTCGTTTCCGGACAGCGTCAGTGTGAGAGGGTGGAACTGCCCGGCGTAACGCAGGTCGAGCCGGTGTACGAATGTGGGTAGCGCCTCGAGGTCGCCAGCCAGCTCGGCCGCGACGTACTTTGCGGCTTCGGCGTCGAGGGCGGCGAACATCGCATCGAGGTCCGTCTGGCTGAGATCGTCGAGCATGCGGTGCACCGTCCGTGACGCGTCGTGCCGGATGTCGGTGACGAGCATCCCGCAGGCACCGTGTGTACCCGGTCCCGCCGGTACCAGCACCTGGGGAATGCGGAGCTCGGCCGCCAGCGATGTGGCATGCAGCGGGCCTGCGCCTCCGTAGGCGACGAGCGTGAAATCGCGCGGGTCGCGCCCTCGCTCCACGGTCACGGCGCGAATGGCGCCGGCCATGATCGCGTCGGCGACCCTGATGATCCCGTTCGCGCAGGCGTCTGGGTCTATGCCCAGCTGTCGTGCTAGAGC
>VBJV01000227.1:2593-2890 GCA_005879785.1 Chloroflexota bacterium | reverse complement strand
CAGCATGCGCGGCGACATCGATCGAGCGCACCGTCTTCCCGCTCGCAGGATCGAAGGCGTTCAGCTTGCCTCCGGACGCAAACCAGACGTGCTGACCGTCAAACGTAACCCCGTGCACGTGGTCGACACCCGGAAAGGGTCCATACTCACGGAGGATTTCGGCCGGTGATCGAATCATGCTTCGATCCTAGTCACTCGGCAGTGGAGCGGGGAGTAACAAGGTCGTCGTGAATCCCGGCACGGGCGGGGTCGTCCAGCGACGAGCTCGCCCGCGACCAAACGACTGCACCTTGCCTG
>VBJV01000227.1:0-2368 GCA_005879785.1 Chloroflexota bacterium | reverse complement strand
ATGCGATTCATCGGCGAGCTTCGCTCCGAATGCCCGCAAAACGAGGATGTCCCTCGGCACGTTTTCGGGCCACGCCTCACCCAGCGCGCGTACGAGCGCGAACAAGACCGGACGCCTTGCGAGCGAGACCACCGTGCGCGGGTCACGCACGACATGACGGCACGCGTCGACCACGAGCGCTTTCGACGCCTGCAACGCCTCGACCTCCTCGAGCAGGAAGAGGCGCTCCTCGCCACTCGCAATCAGGCGCGCCGCGGGCGTGTTCAGCACGAGAGATGCGCTTTCGACCTCCGCCGTCAGCGCAGGGATGCCTGCGTGGCGCGCGGCGCGTTCGGCCCGAGCGAGCGCAGCGCGCGCCGCCTTCGTCCGGAGGCGTCGCATCGCGATCCCCGCAACCACCAGCTCGTGGGCGGCCCTCGACGCGGGCGGGAAGGCCGCGGGGTCGAGCTCGGCGAGGGTACGCTCGGCCTCGTCGAGGCGCCCGATCAAGAGGAGGCGCCGGACCTCGAGATGCCGCGCGTGCGCGGCGTTCATCCGGTCGCCGTGTTCTTCGAGCGTCGCCCGCGCTGCGTCGAGCGCCTTCGCAGGCCACCCCAGGTCGCGCGAGACGAGGGCGATCTCGGCCTCGGCGACGACACACCTCGCGCGGGCCACGGCCTCTTTCGGACCGAAGGCGCGCGCCGCACTTCGCACGAGAGCCTTCGCTCGAACGAGATCGCCGAGCTGCGCCATCGCGATGCCTCGAAGCGCGAGCGCCGGCGCGTCGTCGCGCAAGGCGACCCGGTTCAGTGCGCCGAGGGGATCACCCGCCGCGAGCGCACGTGCCGCCGCCGTGATTAGCGAGTCCATCGGAATCCCGCCATACTTGTCACTCCCACCGTTCGATGCCCGGTCCTAATCTATCTCACGACCACCCACCAGCAAGTCGCATCGGGAACGGTACGAACGACGAAGACACTCAAGGGAGGAAGAACGATGACGAGACACATGACCGGGACACGTGAAGAGTGGCTGGCAGCGCGGCTCGAGCTGCTCGAGGCGGAGAAGGAGCTCACGCGGCGCAGCGACGAGCTGGCGCGGCGACGGCAGGAGCTGCCGTGGGTTCGGATCGACAAGGAGTATCGATTCGAGACCGACGAGGGGAGTGTCTCGCTGGCAGGCCTCTTCGGAGGGCGCTCGCAGCTTCTCGTCTACCACTTCATGTTCGGGCCCGACTACACGGCGGGGTGTCCGTCCTGCTCGGCGATCGCAGACGGCTTCAACGGGTTCGCCGTGCACCTGGCCAACCACGATGTCATGCTTTGGGCGATGTCGCGGGCGCCGCTCACGAAGCTGCAGGCGTACAAGCGGCGGATGGGGTGGACGTTTCCGTGGGCGTCGTCGTTCGGCAGCGACTTCAACCTCGACTTCAACGTCAGGGTCACCGAGGAGCAACAGCGCGAAGGGGGCGCCGAATACAACTACCGGCGCGAACACGCGCTGGCCCGGGAATCCGGCGGCGAGGGGCCCGTCGCCGAGATCGCGGCCATGGCCGGAACCGACGCGGCCACGTTGATCCGCGAGAGGCCGGGCATGAGTGCCTTCGCGTTCGAGGACGGCGTCGTCTACCACGCCTATTCCGCCTATGCGCGCGGACTGGACGGCCTCTGGGGCATGTACCAGTGGCTCGACCGCGCACCCAAGGGGCGCAACGAGACGGGGGTCTGGTGGCGCCGCCACGACGAGTACGACAAGCGCTGAGAGAATCGTGATGGCTTCCGAGCGAGCTTCCCAGCAAGCGTTTCTTGGCGTCTCAGCGCTGATCTTCGCCGCTAGCGCGGCCGTCACGATCGTCTGGTGCGCGTCCATGTCGGCGATGGGTGAGATGCCGATGCCTGGCGGCTGGACGATGCCGATGGCGTGGATGCGGATGCCCGGACAGACGTGGCCGGGCGCCGCGGCGTCGTTCCTTGACATGTGGGTCGTGATGATGGTGGCGATGATGCTGCCGTCCTTGGTCCCCATGCTGTGGCGCTACCGCCAGGCCGTTGGCAGGACAGCCGAGACGCGTCTCGGTCGGCTGACCATGCTCGTGGGCTTGGGGTACTTCTTCGTCTGGACCGTGTTCGGAATGGCCGCTTTTCCGCTGGGCGCCGCGCTGGCGGCGATCGAGATGCAGCAGCCGGCGCTGGCGCGCGCCGTTCCGATCGGGGTCGGTGTGGTCGTCCTGATCGCCGGCGCGCTCCAATTCACCCGGTGGAAAACACATCACCTCGCCTGCTGCCGGGAGGCACCCGGGCGCGGCCGTACGCTGCCGGCCGACGTCGGCACGGCCTGGCGGCACGGCCTGCGCCTCGGCCTCCACTGCAGCCGTTGCTGTGGCGGTCTG
>VBJV01000057.1:1526-16636 GCA_005879785.1 Chloroflexota bacterium | reverse complement strand
GCTGATGGTGTTCCATCGGGGAAGGTGCTCGGCGCAGTAAGCGAAGGTGTCGGTGACCAGGCGCATCGATGGACGGGGCGGGAAGATGTACGTGCCGCGCGCGGCGTACTCCTTCAGGATGTCGTTCTGGATGGTCCCGCCCAGCGAGGCGGCGGCGATGCCCTTGCGCTCGGCGGCGAGCTCGTACAGCAGCAGGAGGACCGACGCCGGCGCGTTGATGGTCATCGACGTGGTCACGCGGTCCTGCGGGATGTCGCGGGTGAGCACCTCCATGTCGTCGAGCGAGTCGATGGCCACGCCGACCTTGCCCACCTCGCCGTGGGCGATCGGGTCGTCGCTGTCGTAGCCCATCTGCGTGGGCAGGTCGAACGCGACCGACAGGCCGGTCTGGCCGGCGCCGAGCAGGTAGCGGAACCGCTCGTTGGTCTGCTCGGCGCTGCCGAAGCCGGCGTACTGACGCATCGTCCAGAGCCGCGAGCGGTAGCCGTCGCCCGCCAGCCCCCGGGTGAAGGGGAACTCGCCGGGAGGCGCGGGCTCCGGCCGGCTGCCGTCGGCGTAGTACGGCTCCAGGGGCAGCCCGGACTCGGTCTCCACTGCGTCGTCACTCATGCGCGCCTGCGGCCTGCGGATCGGGCTGGCAGAGCTCGGTGAGCACCCCGCCCGCCGCCGAGGGATGCAGGAACGCGACCAACCTGCCCGCCGCGCCACGCCGCGGGCAGGTGTCCAGCAGCTCGAGGCCGAGCGCCGCGAAGTGGTCGAGCGATTCCTGCACGTCGTGCACGCCGTAGGCAACGTGATGCAGACCGCCTCCGCGCTTGGCGAGAAAGTTGGCAATTTTCGAATCGTCGCGAGTGCTGCCCAGCAGCTCGATCCGAGATTCGCCGACCTCGAACATGACCGCCTCGATGCCGTCGCTGTCGACCCTCTGGCGGTGCGCGGGCTCCACGCCTGTGAGGCGCGTGTACGCTTCGACGGCGGCATCCAGGTCTCGCACTGCGATGCCGACGTGGTCGATCTTCTCGAACGCACGGTCCATTCCGAGCCGAGTATAGGAAGCTCGGACCGCCACCGACGCGGCGGCGTCGCTTGACGAAGCTGCAACGATTCCTGCCGCGCACCGCGCGTCGCCGGCGGCGTCAATAGCATCGGCGGGTGAGGTTGAGCAAGCGGCAGCTGATGCTCGGCGCGCTGCTCGTATTCGTTGTGGCCTTCGCGATCTTCGCCGTGGCGCACATCCTGCCCCCGGCGCCGTACGGCCTGGCCGACGACTGGCGCGTGTTCTACGCCGCGGCGCACGTGGTACAGCACGGCGGGAATCCGTATGACGCGGCCACCATCCATGCCGCCGAGCAGGCGGCTCAGCTCTACCCCAAGGTGCAACCGTCACTGGACGACTTCACCGACCTTCCCATCGTCGCGGTGCTCCTCGGCGCCGTGGCATGGCTTCCCTACTGGTTGAGCTTCGCTGTCTTCACCGGCCTCGGCGCGCTGCTTGCCGGCATCGCGCTCCGCGCCTGGACGCGCGAGGCCGGCTGGGATCACGCGGGGCTCTGGTTGCTCGCTGCGATGTGCTCGTGGCTGATGCTGCTCGGTTTCTTCTCCGGTCAATTCGACGCGCTGCTCCTCGCCGGCGTGGTTGCCTCGCTACTGCTGATGCGCCGCAACGCCGCCTGGCTGGCCGGAGCGTGCATGGTGGTCGTCCTCTTCAAGCCGCACCTGTTGTGGCCGCTGCCGCTGCTGCTCTTCGCCGCGTGGTCCGACGACCACCGGCGCGCCTGGCGCTTCGCTGCCGCGGCCGGGATCACCATCGCAGGCGGAGCGGCCGCCGGCTTTGTGGTGGTCCCGAACAGCACCTCCTTCTTCGGCCATCTCTTCGGCTTCGGCGGTCGGGTCAACGTGGTGCAGCCCGACCTGTCAGGCATTCCCGGCCTGCTGGTGCGCCTGCCCCACGGCGCGCTGATCGGCGCGGCGGTCGGTGTCGCCGGCGGCATCGCGGTGATCGCCCTGGCGTGGCTCGCCACGCGCGACGCCCGCCTGCGTGGAACCAGCGGCGAATCCCGCGCGCTGGTGCCGCTGGTGGGTCTCGCCGTCTGGCTCGCATGCACCCCCTATGCGCACCCCAACGACGACGTGCTGCTCTATCCGCTGGTCGTGATGCTGGTGGGCGAGCGCGGCGCGCTGCTGGACGGCCACCGGCTCCAACTGGCGTTGCTCGCCGCCCTTGCAGCGCTGGCCGCCTTCCTCAGCACGCCCGCGCTGGGCTACGCGCTGCTCGTCCTTGGTGCCGGGCTCCTGATCGCCCTGCGCGGGCGCGTGCAGGTGTCGACGATCGCCGGGCTCGCGCTGGCGGCGCTGGCGGTGCTCCCGGCCATATGGCCGTTCCACGTCCTCAACGTGTCACTGACGCCGGTGGCGGTGAGCCTCACCGCCCTTGCCGGATGGCTGCAGCTCAGGGCGCGTCTGGCCGCTGCGCTACCCGGCCGTCAGGCCTCGTCTGGCCACCTGACGGCCACGCGGGTGGTGCATTCGGTGAGCTCCTGAGACGCCTTGGTGTAGCGGACGATCGTCGGGAAATCGCCGCGCAGCTTCAGCTGACCGAGCATGATGCCCTTGGTGGCGTCGAGCTCCTTGGTGGCCACCTTCTTCCACCGGGAGTACGAGCCGGTGATGACGAAGTCGGCCTTCTCCGCCTCCTCGCGGCCGACGACCTTCACGTCGCGCGCTTCGCCGTGCCAGAGGTCGAGGAAGATGCCGTTGTCTTCGGGCACGTTCTTGTCCGGCTCTGCCAGCACCACCAGGCCGACGCTGCCCTCCCACGCGGCGGCCGCCTGCTTGTAGATCGGTGACTTGTTGATCTCAGCCTTGAACGCCGCGGCCCACTCCGGGCTGTACGCCTCGTAGACGACCGTCTCTGCCACTGGATTGCCTCCTCTGCCTTCTGCTCCAAACAGCCGGGCGGAGCCCGGGCGGCCCAGTTTGCCCGGAAGAGAACTGCTCTCGCCACCTCGGAGCGGACCACGCCCGCCGCATCGGTAACGGGGCGGTCGCGCACCGAGAGGCCCGTCCGCCTCGCGGCTAGTGTCCCCTCCAGAGGTCCAATGAATACTGCATCGCTGCCGGTGCCACCGAGCAAGGCGGCCGCGCGCGCCACCATCGCACTGAGCGGCGCGTTGCTGCTGGGGTTCATCCTCGTCTGGCTCGCGGTGGACGGCAGGGGTATCGGCCGCAGCGACTTCACGGCGTTCTATGTGGGCGGCACGCTGCTTCGCGAGGGCCACACCGCGGATCTCTACGACGAGTCCGCGCAGATGCCACTGCACGCCCGCCTGATCGCGCCCGACCGCGAGGGCAATCTCCCGTATGTCGACTCGCCGGTCGCAGCGGCGATCGTGCTGCCGGTCACCTTCCTGCCGCTGCACGCCGCGTACCGGGTGTGGTCGCTGGCGGAGCTCGTCGTGCTCGCGCTGGCGGTGCTGGTCGCGGTGCGCAGCGCGCCGTGGCCGGAGGAGACACCCCGGGTATGGAAGATCGCGGCGGGTGCCATGGCGCTCGCGTCGCTGGGTACCTGGGCGACGCTGCTGCAGGCGCAGTGGACTCCCCTGCTGGCGCTGGGGCTCGCTCTGGCGTTTCGTGCCTGGCGCCGCCAGCAGCATGCGCGTGGCGCGTTTCTGCTGGTGATCGCGGCAGCCATCGCCAAACCGCACCTGGCGCTGGCGCTGATCGCGTTCATGCTGGGCTGGCGCGAGCGCAGGGTCATCGTGGGTGCGCTCGCCGGTGGCGCGGCCCTGGCCGCAAGCGCGTTCGCCGTGGTGGGCGGCGCGGGTATCGCGGGATTCATAGGCATCGTCGCGGGCTCGACGACGCGGTGGGACCTGCGCACCATGGTGAGCTTCGTGGGGCTGCCCGGCTCCTTGCTGGGCAACGTGTTCGCGGCGCACGTCGCCGGCGCGGCGGGCACGCTGCTGGCCTGCGCGCTCGCGTTCCTGCTGGGGGCGACGGTACGCCGTCACCCCGCGCGGCTGACCACGTGTGTCTGCGGCGCCGCGGTCCTGTCGTTGCTCGCCGCCCCGCACGCGCTGCCGCACGACCTGGTGATGCTCGCGCCCGCGGTCGTGTGGGGTGTGGCCCTGGCGATGCGCGATGCGCCCGCCCGCGCACGACGGCAAGCGGTGATGCGGCGTGTCGCCGTCATCGCCGGGCTGTGGGGGCTCATATCAGTCGCGGCCTTCATCGATTTCGCGGGCAACTCAGCAGTTCCGCCGGGTCAGCTGTCGGCCTGGGCGCTCGGCGCGGCCGCTGCGCTCGCGTGCGTCCACGCGTGGCGCCGCACCTCGCTGCGGCGTCCGGCTGCTCAGCTCTCCTTCAGCGCGCGCGCGACGTAGACGGCGACGTCATCGACGGCGATGCGCTCGCCGAGCTGCTTCGCCGAGATGCCCTCGTCGAACATCGCCAGGCAGAACGGGCACGCGGTCGCCACCTTGGTGGCGTCGGTGTCGAGCGCCTGCTGCACGCGGCGGTGATTGACGCGCGGCTGGCCCTCCTCCATCCACATGCGACCGCCGCCGGCGCCACAGCACATGCCCTCGCTCTTGCTGCGAGCCATCTCCACGACGCGCAGCCCGGGGATGCGCTCCAGGATGTCGCGCGGCGGCGCGAAGATGTCGTTCCACCGGCCGATGTAGCAGGAGTCGTGGTAGGTGATGGTCTCCCGCTGCGCCTTGGTGTCGTCGAGCGTGATCCGGCCGGACTTGAGCAGCGTGTCGATCATCTGCGTGTGATGGATGACCTCGTACTCGCCGCCGAAGTCACGGTACTCGTTGGCGAACGTGTTGAAGCAATGGGGACACGAGGCGATGATCTTGCGCACGTTGTGGCGCCGCAGGACCTCGACGTTCTCCTTGGCTCGCTCCTGGAACAGGTACTCGTTGCCGATGCGCCGCGCCGGGTCGCCGCTGCACTTCTCCTCGGTGCCGAGGATGGCAAAGTCGACGCCGGCCGCCTGCAGGATCTTCACCAGTGCGGTGGATATGGTGCGTGCCCGCTCGTCGAACGACGCGGCACAGCCGACCCAGTACAGGTATTCGGCGTCCGGCTTGTCGGCGGCGAACTGCACACCGAGATCCTGGGCCCAGTCGGCGCGCGACTGGTGCGAGAGACCATAGGGGTTGGCGACGCTCTCGATGTTGCGCAGCGCCGTCTCCGCCTGACGCGGCAGGCGGGACTCGTCGAGCACCAGGTGGCGGCGCATGTCGAGGATCTTGGGAACGTGATCGATGAGCACGGGACACTGGTCCATGCAGGCGCCGCAGGTGGTGCACGCCCACAGGGTGTCCTCGAGGATGGTTCCGCCCAGGAGTGGACGTTCGCCATCGTTGGCCTGTACCGCGGTGCTCACGTCGTCGGGAGCGATCCACGAGGGCTGGAAGTGGCCGGGCAGCTCCTGCAGCGTCCCGGGATGCCGGTCGCCGGTGACCCACATCACAGGCTCGCCATCCTCGCCCACGGGATGCGCGGCGTGCGTTGTGGCCGCAAAGCCGCCGGCCAGGTTCTCGTAGGCGTGGTCACGCAGGTCGGTGATCAGCGTCTTCGGCGATAGCACCTTGCCCGTGTTGTAGGCGGGGCAGTGCGTCTGACAGCGCCCGCACTCGGTGCACGTGTAGAGGTCGAGCATGTCCTTCCACGAGAAGTGCTCGATGGCCCCGGCGCCGAAGTGCTGGTCGGCCTCGTCTTCGGCGTTCATCACCGCTTCCAGGTCGACCGTGCGCAGCGCACCCTTCGGCCGCTGGTTCTTGAAGAACACGTTGAACACAGCGGTGACGATGTGCAGGTGCTTGCTGTAGCCGAGGTACACGAGGAAGCCGAAGACGAGCGTCAGGTGCACCCAGAAGAAGATGCCGTGCAGCACGATCAGCGCTTCGCTGCTCGTGCCCAGCGGACGGAAGATGCTCGACAGCGCGGCAGCGACCGGCCGCCACTGCCCTACCGCCTCCGGGGCGCCCTCGGCGATGCGCGTGGCGTAGTTGAGCTCCATGCAGGTGAGCAGGCCGCCGATCCAGACGAGGATGAGAATTGCGTCGCCGCGGTGACTGCCGCGGAAGCGCGCCGGGTTGATGACCAGGCGGTTGAAGAGCGCCATGGCGATGCCGCAGATCACCAGGAAGAAGAAGGTGTCCTGCAGGAACGCGAGCGCGCCGCTGCCGGGCAGCTGGTTGAAGTGAAAGCCCTGCCAGAGCGCCTCGACGATCCCCTGCACGATGGCGGTGAGCAGCACAACGAATCCCCAGAAGATCAGCGCATGCAGGATTCCCGCGTAGGGCCAGCGCAGCAGGCGGCCCTGCGCCAGCACATAGACGAAGAAGGCGCGCAGTCTGCCGGGCAGGTCGTCGAGGCGGCGTTCGGGCAGCCGTGAGCGCCGCATCATGCCGAGCAGCTGCCACCAGCGCCGTCCGGTTGTCGCGAGGGACACACTCGCCAGGGCCACGAGGGCGATGGGACTGAGGATCGCTGTCGGCATGGCTACCTGGTTACTTGCCCTTCCACTCGGGCTGCCGCTTCTGCATGAACGCGGTGAGCCCTTCAGCAGCGTCCTCGGTGGTGAACAGTCCGACGAACTCGCGCTGCTCCACCTTCAGGGCATCAGCGATGGGCAGCGGCGCTCCCGCATGGATGACGCGCTTGGTGGCAGCGAGCGCCAGCGGCGCTCGCGAGGCGAGCAGGCCGGCCCAGTACAGCGCTCGCGCGGGCAGGTCGAACGAGTCGACCACCTCGGAGATGAGGCCGATCTGGAGCGCTCGATCGGCGTCGATCGGATCGCCGGTGAGCAGGAGCTCGATGGCGCGGGACTGGCCGATCAGCCGGGGCAGCCGCTGCGTGCCGCCCCAGCCCGGGATGATGCCGAGCTTGATCTCCGGTTGCCCGAAACGCGCGTTCTGCGAGGCGATCCGGATGTCGCACGCCATGCTCAACTCGCAGCCGCCGCCGAACGCGATGCCGTTGACCGCGGCGATGACGGGCAGCCTCGAAGCCTCGATCTTCACGGTGAGACCGAGCGCCACTTCCAGCCCCTCGGGTCCCGCAGAGAAAGCGGTGACGTCGGCGCCTGCCGAGAAGAACTTCGGCCCCGCGCCGGTGATGACCAGTGCTCGGCACGATTCGTCCGCTTCTGCGTGGGCCAGGCCCTCGAGCAGCCCGGCGACGACGTCGCCGTTGATCGCATTGGCAGGGGGATGGTCGATCGTGAGCACCGATGTCGAGCCATCACGCTCGACGCGAATCACCTCGTGGAGTACTTGCGCCACTGTCGCTGCCTCCCAGCCAGCGGATCGGATCAAGGGACCTGAGCGTGGCACACCGGACCCGCGACCCGCGTCATCATCGCTGCGATGGCCGCGACGGCAGGCGCCGCAGACCCGGAGCTGCCGGCGCTTCCTGAGGAGATCGATCCCGAACGCCTGCACGGGCTCAGCGAGGCCGAGCTCGACGCCGCTGCCGCCGCGCTGCAGGCGGCCGCCCGGGCCACCACGGCGGCGATGGCACCGTACGAGCGTCACCTGGGCGAGGCGCGGTCCCGCCTGGCCCAGATCGCCACCGAGCGGCGCCGCCGCGAGCGCGCGGCGCAGGTGGCGCAGCGCGCCGGTGTGCGCGAAGGAGCGAAGTCAGGGCAGATGCCGACGCTGGCCGCAGCGCTCGCCGGCGACGCGACGATCGACGGTGACACGCCGCTGACCGCGGTTCACGCCTTCCTGGGCACCGGCGGCGAGATCGGCTTTGGCTTCGCCACCCGGCCGGGCACGATCGCGTTCAGCGACGGCCGCCAGCAGGCGCAGGCCCGCACCTGGGGTGAGGCTCGCGAGCTGCACGCCCGGGGCTGGGATCCGGGGACGCCGGGGATTCCGGGGGTGCGGATCCACCTGGCCGGGACACGAGTGGAACGAGTGGTTGGCCCCGAGGACGTGGTGGTCCGGGTGGACTGATCGCCTGCCGTCAGCCGGCCGCGCGCCTGCGGTTGGCGGCGGGTAGGCGGGCGATGGCGATGCCCTCGACCTCGCGTGAGACCGCCATGGCCGGACGGTCGGCGTCGACGCTGACGATCCGCTCGGGGTGCGCGGCTGCCTGTCGCTCGAAAGCAGCCTCCACGCGGGCGTGAAACTCCTCCGGCGCGGTCTCGATGCGGTCGAGCGGCAGCTGCTGTGCGCGCCGCCGCCGCGCCGCCGACTGCAGCGGCAGGCGCAGGTACATGGTCAGGTCGGGCCAGACATCACCGCACGCGAATCGATGCAGCGCCTCGAGCTCATCGATGGGCAGGCCGCGACCGCCGCCCTGGTACGCGAGCGTCGAGTCGGCGTAGCGGTCGGCGACGACGACACCTCCGCGCTCGAGCGCGGGGCGCACGATCTCGTGCAGCAGCTGCGCGCGCTCTGCGTTGAAGAGCAGCGCTTCCGCCCAGGGTTCGACAGCCGGACCGCGCTGGTGCTGCAGGACGAAGCTGTGCAGGATCTCGCCAAGGTTGGTGTCGCTGGGGCTCACCACGGTGACGTCGTGACCGCGCACGCGCAGCGACGCGGCGAGTGATGCCACCTGCGTGCTCTTGCCGGCGCCGTCGAGTCCTTCAAAGGAGATGAAGAAACCTCGCCACGATCCCATCACGTCCACCTCATGAACCCGGGGCCACCCCAGCCCGGTCCAGCGCCGCTCAGTCCTCGCGGCGCAGTATGACCTCTCGCAGCCCCGGTTCCGCTGCGTCGGGCGGCTCCACGCCGTAGACCCTGGTCAGCGCGTCCTTGATCTGCGCGACGGTATTGCTGCGCAGCACGTGGATGGGTATTCCCGACGACTCGGCGGCGCGCACCGGGGAGTCGTGACGCCGGTAGTAATTCTTCAACGTCAGCACCACGTCGGCGTCGTCGACGTGGTGCTGGATCCGCACCGGGAGGTGCAGCTCGCGTACCGACTGCTCGAGGTAGCTGCGCGACACCCCATACGGAAACACGTCGAGCGGTGGGTGCGGGCGAGGTCCTGCGGGCGCATCCCAGTTGCGATCGCGGCGCTGCCCGGCCAGGTACTCGTCGGCGTCGAAACGGCGTCGCCGCTCGCGGCTGCGCCGGCCACCGCGCCCGCCGCCGGGGAACGGGGCGGGCTCGAACGGCGACTGATGCGTGGCCGCGGCCGTGGTGTCGATGCGGCTGATGATCTGGCCGGAGTCACCGCGCAGGCGCAGCTGGGGCGGACGCACCCGGCCGCGCAGCGCTTCGTCGACGGTTTCGGCGACAGGCGCGTGCACGGCCACGCGGTCGCGCTCCTGGATCTCGACAAGGACGTCGAATTCTGCGTGCCCCGGCGGCGCGCCTCCTCGTCGCTGAGCGTGACCGTCTGGATCCCGCCGAGGAGGTCGTTGAGCGTGGGGTTGACCAGCAGGTTGTCGAGCGTCGAGCCGTGCGCGGTGCCCACGAGCTGCACGCCGCGCTCGGCGATGGTGCGCGCCGCGGCCGCCTCCAGCTCGGTGCTGATCTCATCGATGACGATGCACTGCGGCATGTGGTTCTCGACCGCCTCGATCATGACGCTGTGCTGCAGCGCCGGCGTGCGCACCTGCATGCGCCGGGAGCGGCCGATGCCCGGGTGGGGAATGTCACCGTCGCCGGCGATCTCGTTCGACGTGTCCACGATGACCACGCGCAGACCGCGTTCATCGCTCATCACGCGCGCGCATTCACGCAGCATCGTCGTCTTGCCGATGCCGGGCGGTCCGAGCAGCAGGATCGACTGGCCGCTGATGACGATGTCCTTGATGATGTCGATGGTGCCGGTGACCGCCCGCCCGACCCGGCAGGTGAGACCCACGATCTCGCCGCGGCGGTTGCGGATGGCGCTGATGCGATGCAGCGTCCGTTCGATGCCGGCGCGGTTGTCGTCACCGAAAGCGCCGAGGTGCTGCTCGACGTACTCGAGGTCGGCGTGCCCGACGGGCGCAGGATCGAGGATGGCCTCCCCGTCGGTGAAGCGCGCTTCCGGCTGGCGCCCCAGGTCCAGGACGATCTCGAGCAGGTCACCCCGCCCGCCGGCAAGCCGTTGCGCTGCAGCGCTGATGCGCGGGGGAAGCGCTTGCAGCAGCAGGTCGAGCTCCTCCTCCCAGGAGGGACCGTAGGGCCTCACCTCTACGACGATAGCGAATTTCCGGACGTCGGTCTGCCGAAAACGCGAAGGTGGGGCTGGCTCACCGGGACGCTCTGCGCGATGCCGGCCTGCACCAGAACCGCCTTGCGGCGGCGCGCTGTCTGCCGGATGCGGACCTTCTCGCCGAGCTCGCACACCAGCAGCAGTTGCGTGCCGTACACGGCGAATCCCCGCAGTTGCAGCGCCCGGATGAGCTCCGAGTCGTAGTGACGGAGCACGCAGGCGGCCGGACCTGAGGGGAGCTCATGCAGCACCGCGTCGATGATCGCCTCGCGCAGTGCCGGGTCGTGGCCTTCGCACATCAAGTTCAGCGTCGCCGGCTGCGTGGCCGAGGGGGGCCGGATCGCCGCCCAGGCGACGATGCCGGGATTCTCGGCGACGTGGTGGCGGACGTCGTCGCGACCCATGCGGGCCATCAGGCCCTGGGCGTAGCCGGCTCGCCAGGCGTTGAGCGACGGGCCCTCGAGGTCGGCCACCGTGGACGGTGTGGCGCGCAGGTAGAGCATGTGGATGCCCGCGATGTCATCGCGCCGGGCAGGGCGGAGCAGCGAGGACTTGATCGTGTGCGCGCCGTTGCTCGACGACTCGTCGCGATAGAGGATCTGCTCGGTGGCGAACTGCGTGAAGCCGTGCTCCAGGAAGACGGGCAGGAGCGGATGGTCGGCGGGGAGACGCACATGGAAGCGGTGCACGCCGTGCTCGAGCCCCCGATTGCGCAGGGCAGAGAGGAGCTGCTGGCGCGCAAAGTGACCGTACGCGGACGACGAGGTGCACAGGCTCAGGATCTGCCAGGCCTTGGGACGGCCCGGCGGCGCCTGGGCCTGGATGAAGCCGACCACACCTTCGATCGCGTCCTCGGCAACAAGCAGGGCGTCGCCGCCGTCGGTGAGCGGCACCAGGGACGACAGTGACTTGGTCAGCGCGTGCCACAGGCGCAGCAAGGTCGCCTGCGGCACGGGGCTGTCCGGCGACGTCTGCGCGCCGCGGTCCTCGTGCTCGACGGCCTCGCGGTAGAGCGTCTCAATGCGTTCCAGGTCGCGGAAGGACGCGGACCGGATGTTCACGCTGCGTTCACCTCCAGGGCTTCCTCGACCCGGCGGAGGAAGAGTTGATGCAGGCGCACGTCGCCGGTCATCTCCGGGTGGAAGCCGAGGCCGAGATGGAGTCCCGAGCTTACGGCGACCGGATTTCCGTCAAAGCTGGCAAGAACCTCGACGTCCGGACCGGTTGCTTCGATCCGCGGCGCGCGTATGAAGACGGCGCGGAACGGCGCCACGCCGAGCGGCTCGACCTTGAGGTCGGCCTCGAAGGACTCTCGCTGCCGGCCGTAGGCGTTGCGCCGCACCTCGACGTCCAGGGCGCCGAAAGTCAGCTGATCCGGGCGTCCGTCGAGGACGGTGCGGCTGAGCAGGATGAGACCTGCGCACGTCGACATGGTGGGCATGCCTTCACTGAGGCGGTGGCGCAGCGGCGTCTCGAGATCGAACACGCGGATGAGCCGGCTCATCGTCGTCGACTCGCCGCCGGGCAGGACCAGCGCGTCCACCGCGGCCAGGTCAGCGGGCAGCCGCACCGGCGTGGCGTCGGCGCCGCAGTGCGAGAGCGCACTAAGATGCTCGCGGACGTCGCCCTGGAGGGCGAGGACTCCAACACGTGCGAGCACAGTCAGCAGTCTACCTCCGCATGCCGACCGCGAAACCGCCGTGAATCGCTTGCGACATCGATCACCAGCCGCGGGCGGCGAGGAGTTCCTCTTTGGGCATGCTCGCTACGTCGAGACCACGCATGGCCGGGCCCAGACCCGCGCTGACCTCGGCGATCACGTCGGGCTTGTCGTAATAGGTCGTCGCAGCGACGATGGCTTTCGCGTAGCCGAGCGGATCGTCGCTCTTGAAGATACCGCTGCCGACGAAGTTGCCATCGGCGCCCAGCTGCATCATCAACGCCGCGTCGGCGGGTGTCGCGATGCCGCCCGCCGAGAAGTTCACGACCGGGAGTGCCCCGGTCTCATGAATCTCGCGCACCAGTTCGAACGGGGCGCCCAGCCGCTTCGCCTCGGACATCAGCTCATCCGGACGCAGCGCGCGCAGGCGGCGCAGGCCACCGAGGACGGCGCGCATGTGACGCACGGCCTCGACGACGTTGCCGGTGCCCGCCTCGCCTTTGGTCCTGATCATCGCGGCGCCCTCGCCGATGCGACGCAGCGCCTCACCGAGGTCGCGGCACCCGCACACGAACGGCACTTTGAACGTCCACTTGTCGATGTGGTTCTCCTCGTCGGCAGGCGTCAGCACCTCGGACTCGTCGATGTAATCGATGCCCAGGGCTTCGAGCACCTGCGCCTCGACGAAGTGACCGATGCGCGCCTTGGCCATCACCGGGATGGTCACCGCGGCCATGATCTCCTTGATCAAGCCGACCTCGCTCATGCGCGCGACGCCGCCCTCGCGGCGGATGTCGGCGGGGACGCGCTCGAGCGCCATCACCGCGACGGCGCCGGCATCCTCCGCGATCTTCGCGTGCTCGGCGTTGACCACGTCCATGATCACGCCGCCCTTCAACATCTCGGCGAGACCGCGCTTGACGCGCACTCCACCAGTTGCCGGTTCGTGGCCGTTGACGGCCGACTTGTCAGTGCTCATCTCTGCTCCGACTCCGCACAAAGTTGCGGGCAGCAACCATTGTAGATCGCTTTCGCGGTGCCACGATTGTATTGGTACAGACGCGCGAAATTCCCGCTGGAGTGCTGCGCTACGGCTTGCGTTTCGCGGTGGCCCTGCCGGTGCCTTTCGGGGCGCGTCCGGCACTGCTCTTGGCCGCGGTCTTCGCCGCCGGCCGCTTGGCGACGAGGCTCTCCGTGTGCTGCTTGAGCGTGGCGACCGACTTCTCGAGGTTGGAACGCACGAAAGGCTCAGCCGCGCGACCCAGCATCCGCCCCGCGATGCCGCCGCCGAACTCGTACTCCATGTCGAAGGTCACGGCGGTGGCGTCGCCTTTGGCCTTGAACGCCCACTTGCCGGATTGCTTGAAACCTTCGCGCGACACCCATGCGATGATTCGGTCGGCGGTCCATTCGGTGATGTCGACAACCGAGTTGAGCGTGCTCGGCCCGGCCCGCATACCGACGGCGAACTGCGCGCCCTTGCCATGCGTCACCTTGCCAGTCGGCTGCCACTTGGACAGGTCCTTCATGTACTTGGTGGTGTTGCGATAGTCGTCGACGTACGCGAAGACGGTTGCGACCGGCGCTTTGATGGTCTCGTCGATGGTGATGCGGCCCATGTCCCGTTCTCCTCGCTGGGTGGTCCCGGCGCAGTATGCGACTCAACCCGTGCCGATGTCGCGCTCAGCGGGACGTCGCTGAGCCCGGTGATATCATCCTGACGGCCGCGGGAAGTAGCTCAGCCAGGTTAGAGTGCACGGTTCGGGACCGTGAGGTCGCGAGTTCGAATCTCGCCTTCCCGACCATTTCGCAGCAACTGAATTCGAACCATCCGTCTGCGAAGTCGTCTGACCCGACCCTGACCCAGCCACGCCTCGGGCCCCCGGCACGAGGCGCGCGCAGCGACATACACTTCCCGCGTCGGGGCAACCGCGCCGACGTCGGCGGAGGTCGTTCGGGGATGGTGATAGGACGTCGGGTAGCTTCGGTAGCAGCCGGCTTGGTCTGTGCGGCGATTCTCAGCTCCACGGCGGCCGATGCCAGCTCCAGTTGGACGATCCAACCGAGCCCGAACCCAACGCAACAAGACGGGGACCTGGGCGGCGTTTCATGTCAGGCGACCACCGCCTGTACTGCAGTCGGCAGTTACGTCAACAGCGCCCACGTATCGGTGACGCTGGCCGAACGCTGGAACGGGAGTGGCTGGTCGGTCCAGCCCAGCCCCAACCCCAGCGGCGCGCAGGGCAGCACCTTGGACGCAGTGTCATGTCCTTCGAGCACCGTTTGCACCGCGGTCGGCTCCTATGACAACAGCTCCGGCGTCGGGGTAACGCTGGTTGAATCCTGGAACGGCAGCAGCTGGACGATTCAAACCAGCCCCAATCCGGCGGGCGCGAAGGGCGGCGGTTTGAACGGGGTGTCGTGTCCCTCCGCCACCGCGTGCACCGCGGTCGGGAATTATGCCAACAGCTCTGGGGTTACTGTGACGCTCGCGGAGCGTTGGAATGGCAGCACTTGGGCGATTCAATCTATGCCGACTCCGACTGGTGCAACCTTGAGTACGTTGACGCAGGTGTCGTGCCCCTCCGCCACACTCTGCGTCGCGGTCGGCCACTACACCAACAGCTCCGGCGTCCCGGTGTCGTTGGCTGAGCGCTGGAACGGCAGCAACTGGGCGATCCAAAACACTCCGAATCCGACCGGCGCGCGGGCGACGGTGCTGAGCGCGGTTTCGTGTGCCGCGGCCACCGTTTGTGTCGCTGTGGGCCACTCCATCAACAGCTCCGGCGTATGGGTGACGCTGGCCGAGCGCTGGAACGGCAGCACATGGGCTATCCAGTCCAGTCCCAACCCCAGCGGCGCCCAGGGCAGCAATTTCAATGGGGTGTCGTGTCCCGCCACCACCATCTGCACCGCGGTCGGCGACTATCACACCAGCTCCGGCGCCCAGGTCACGCTGGGCGAGCGCTGGGGCGGCAGCAGCTGGGTGATTCAGTCCACCCCCAACCGTGCCGGCATCCCGCGCAACATTCTCGCCGAGGCGTCGTGTCCATCGACGACGGCCTGCACAGCAGTCGGGGTTGCCAGCCATGTGACGCTGGCCGAGCATTGGGACGGTAGCAGCTGGATGTTCCAGGCCACCCCGACACCCACCGGCCCCCAAGGAAGCGGCACGTTTGTCGGGGTGTCGTGCCCGTCTACGTCCGCCTGCACTGCAGTCGGCACCGGCAACGGCGGCTTGACGCTTGCCGAGTACTGGAATGGAAGCAGCTGG
>VBJV01000057.1:0-1518 GCA_005879785.1 Chloroflexota bacterium | reverse complement strand
GACCGACGTGTCTTGTGCGTCGGCCACCGCCTGCACCGCAGTCGGGTATTACACCGACGGCTCGGGCCGCGTGGTGACGCTCGCGCTGGTCTGGAACGGTACCAAGTGGGCCGTCCAGCCTACCCCGAACCCGACCTCCGCAACGATGAGTTTTCTCACCGCGGTCTCGTGTCCGTCGACCACGACCTGCACTGCGGTCGGCTACTGGGTCAACAGCGGCGACAGCATCTTCACGCTGGCTGAATACTGGAATGGCGCCAACTGGACGATCCAGACCACCTCCAACGTTACCGGCGCCGGTGTCAGCGCATTGTCTGGCGTTTCGTGTCCGTCGACCACCGAATGCGTGGCGACCGGCTATTACAACAGTTCCGGCCATGATTTCACGCTGGCCGAGATATGGAATGGCAGCGGCTGGGCGCTCCAAGTAACTCCGAATGCGGCCGACGCTGTGCAAAGCCGTCTCGACCGCATATCGTGCCCGTCGACGACGGCATGCACCGCGGTCGGCAGCTACGACAACACGTCCGGGCAACAGGTGACGTTAGCCGAACGCTGGGACGGCGTGAGCTGGTTGATCCAGACAACTCCAAACACTGATGGCGCAACGGCCAGCGTGTTAGACGGGGTGTCGTGCCCGGCGATGACCTCCTGCACGGCAGTCGCGTACTCGAGAACCAGCGCTGGGGTTTTCGTGACACTGGCCGAGGTCTGGGATGGCAGCAGTTGGGCCATCCAGCCTACCCCCAACCCAAGCGGCCCATCGAACAGCTATCTGCTCGATGTGTCGTGCCCGTCCGTAACCGTGTACACGGCCGTCGTCGAGCGTAATCAGTGACGCTGGCGAGTCTGGCTTCGGATGGCTGGAGGCCTTCTTGTTTGACTCGCCACGAGCAATTACGGCGCGCCTCCACGCCGCGTGGCGAGGCCGACGAGGATTAACGCCAATCCAACGAAGGCGAGCACGTACGCACCGCCGGTCAATACCAAGTCTCGGACCGAAAGTGGAGCTGATAGCTTGAAGGCCTTCCAGATCTCTCGCATTGTTCGCGGGCTCGCCTCGCGCTCTGCTGTCGGTAGCACCGCAAGCAAGGCAGTAAGTTGATCAGGTCGGTAGTTTCGCTCTGCTAGCAGAGTAACCACGGAACCGTCTTCGGCAATCAGAACAAATATGCTGCGATACAACGTGCTCGTCACACCTGCCGGCTTCAGCGGTACCTGAACAACCCTGCGTACAGAAGCGAGCGGCAGCGTCCTAGTGGTTCGAAGAGGAATGCGAGCTTGCAGCATGCCATCGGTCACGACCATCGAAAGGCTAGTGAAGACAGCGGTTAGAATTTGGCATCCGATCAACAGGATGACCATACCGACCATCACGAACGTCAGCCAGGTGACCCCCAGCATGGTGGCATTGACCACAGCTAGTATCGCTAGCCCGGCGATTGCGACAACGCCCAGCAGCCGTACCCAAGTGTGAACCCACTTTCGGTGGAGGCGCGGCCGAAGCACTAGGACCGG
>VBJV01000006.1:31162-38012 GCA_005879785.1 Chloroflexota bacterium | reverse complement strand
CTGCTAGCGTCGACAAACACGTCGATGGGTCATGGTGCCGAGACACCCCCGACCCGGGGCATCCCCGCAGCGGCGTTCGGCCAGCACCTGAGCCCCGTACAACATGCCTATACTCCGGTTGCACACCGGCGAGCGGGTTCAGGGGGATCTCCGTCCCGTGCACGAGCGATAACAGTGGCTGAGGGATTTCCTATCCAGTGGTTGAGGGGGTGGGTTCCGCGTGGCTAGCCGCGTCAGGCAGGGGGTGACGACACTCGGCGACCAGTCGATCCTCTTCGCCGCCGCCGTCCGAGGCGTCTTTCAGCGGCCCTTCTATGTGGCCGAGTTCCTCGAGCAGTGCCGATTCATCCTGGGGGCGTGCTTCGTACCCCTCCTGCTCACCGGGCTGGGCTGGGGCACGATCGTGGCCCTGGAAGCCGGCAACTTCTTCAAGCTGGCCTCGGCCGAGTGGCGCATCGGCGGGTTCATGGTGCTGGCCAACGTCCGCGAGTTCGCCCCGGTGGCGACCGGCCTCATGGTGGCCGCGGTGTGTGGCACGGCCATCACGGCCGACCTGGGCGCCCGCAAGGTGCGCGAGGAGCTGGAGGCCCTGAGCGTGATCGGCCTCTCCAACATCCTCTTCATCGTGGTCCCGCGCTTCCTGGCCATGGCCTTCATGACGGCGCTCTACAACGTTCCGATGATCGCCTTCACCTGCCTGAGCGGCTACCTGGCCAGCGTCGCGCTGGTGGGTGTCAACAGCGGCGCCTTCATCAGCACCTTCTTCACCCAGGGCACCCTGCAGGACCTCTATGGCGGTGAGATCAAGTGCATCGTCTTCGGGATGCTGGTGGCCACCATCTGTTGCTACAAGGGCATCACCGCACGCGGTGGGGCCGAGGGGGTGGCGAGGGCAGTCCACCAGGGCGTGGTCGCGTGCTTCGTGAGCATTCAGATCTTCGAGTACCTGTACACCCCCACGGTGCTGGCGCTGTTCCACACCAACAACGTGCTCAGATGAGGCGGACATGGCTGTCCTGACCCCGACCCGCCCAGCCGCGCCAGCGCCGGTGCGCCGTCCCGCGGCTCCGCCGGCGGGCGGGATGCGCGGCCGTATCGAAACGCTGGGCCGCATCGTCAACTTCGCCGCGGGCGCCATCGCTCACATCCCGCAGTCGACGCGCTACATGCGCGAGGTCTGGTGGTATGCGGCCTTCATCGCCATCGGCTCCACACCGGTGGCGCTGACGCTGACGTACTTCACCGGCAGCGAGTGCAGCGTCGAGGCGTACTACTCGCTCTCGCAGATCGGCGCTCAGGCACTGGCCGGCGTCTTCAACGCCATATGCGACACGCGGGAGATCACGCCGCTGTTCTTCGGTTTCGCCATCGGCGCCAAGGTCGGGTGCGGGCTCGTCGCTGAGCTCGGCACCATGCGCGTGAACGAGGAGATCGACGCCCTGGAAGTAATGGGCATTCCCAGCAAGATCTACCTCGTGAGCACACGCATCCTCGCCTGCTTCATGGTGCTGCCCTTCATGTACCTGCTGTCGCTGGGCATCTCGTATGTGGGCTCGTACGTGGTGCAGATGTTCCAGGTTCCGGCGGGCACCATCTCGAGCGGCATCTACGGCGACTACTTCTACCGCTTCATCAACCTCCAGGACCTCGCGTTCTCGATGATCAAGGCGGTGACGTTCGCCTTCCTCATCGTGTGTGTCGCCGTGTACTACGGCTACAACGTGACGGGTGGCGCGGTCGGCATCGGCAAAGCCGTCGCCAAGACCATGGCCGTCGCCCTGGTGCTCACTGTCGTCGTCAATGCGTTACTGACGCAAGTCTTCTGGGGTGTCAACCCCAACCTGCCCATCCAGATCTGAGGTGAACATGTCCGCACCGACCCCGCAGAGTGAAGGAGGCGACGGCTCTGTGTCCCGGTCCGCGCCGCCGGCACCGCCGCTGCCTCCTGCCATGCCGGGGCCGGTGGCCGTGCCCACCCAGCCCGCGTCCCGTCCGCAGCTGCAGATGGCGCCGCGGGCCACGCACATCGACCGGCGACCGGACTCACAGTCGGAATCGACGTGGGACAAAGACGCCGTCATCGAGCTGCTCGACGTCCACAAGGCATTCGGCGCGCTGCGTGTGCTCGACGGCGTCACCTGCCGCATCCCGCGCGGAGAGATCACCGTGCTGATGGGCCCGTCGGGCACGGGCAAGAGCGTGCTGCTCCGGCACATCGTCGGGCTGCTGCCCCCGGACGCGGGCGACATCTTCGTCGACCAGCGCGACGTGCCCAAGCTCAACGAGCGCGACCTGCTCGCGCTGCGCCGTGGCATCGGCATGCTCTTCCAGGACGGCGCGCTGTTCTCGTCCATGAACCTCTTCGACAATGTCGCGTTCCCGCTGCGCCAGCACACGAGCAAGGGCGAGGGTGAGGTCCGCGAGATCGTCATGGAGCACCTGGTCGAGGTCGGCCTCGCCGGCGCGGAGAAGCGCATGCCCAACGAGCTGAGTGGTGGCATGCGCAAGCGAGCCGGGTTCGCCCGCGCGCTGGTGATGGAGCCATCGATCCTGCTCTTCGACGAGCCGGACTCAGGTCTCGACCCGGTGCGCACCACCCTGCTGTGCGACCTGATTCGCGAGATCAGCAAGAAGTACAACGCCACCTCCATCGTGGTCAGCCACGACGTCGGTGCGGTGCGGCGCTTCGCCGACAACATCGGCATCCTCTACAAGGGAAAGATGCGCCAGTTCGGCACCCAGCACGAGGTCGAGCTGTCGCAGGACGAGTTCGTCCATCAGTTCTTCAACGCTTCGTCGGAAGGCCCGCTGGGAATGGATTGATGGCCGAATGAAGATCACTCGTTCGCTGCTCAGCGGGGTGGCAATCGCCGCCATCCTCATCGGAGGCGTGACCTTCGGGTTCGTCTCCACGCGCATGAGCAGCTCTGGGATCCACGAGTTCAAGATCGTGTTCCCCACTGCCGACGGCCTGGTCTCCGGCAGCGATGTGCTGGTGGCGGGCTCGAAGGTGGGCACGATCAGCGACATCGAGCCGACCCAGAACGACCAGGCAATGGTCACCGTCGGCGTGGCCGGGGACCAATGGCCCCTGCATCGGGGACTGACCGCGGACATCCGGCCCAAGTCGCTCCTCGGCGAGAAGTACGTCGACCTGCACGACGGGCCTCTCACCGGGCCCGAATACGACGTGACGGCCACGCTCCATGCGCCGACCAACAGTGTCCCCGTGGAGCTCGATGAGTTCGTCAACAGCCTCGACGCCAAGACACGCACGGCGGTGCGCGTGCTGCTCGGCGACCTCGGGGCCGGCGTCGCCGGGCGGGGGCACGACCTCAACGCTGCCATTGCCGCGGGCAAGGCCGACCTGGAGCACCTGGCCACCTTCGGCACGACCCTCCAGAACCGGGATGCGGATCTCGACAAGATCCTGGTGGGGCTCGATGGGATCCTCGCCAAGCTGACCACCAACGACCAGCTGGACCAGATGAGCCAGCTGATCACCAACGGTCAGAACACGCTCAACGACATCGAGAGCGTCCAGGGCGCCTTCAGCCGGTCCTTCACCGATGCGAACGTGGCGCTGTCAGAGCTGAATACCGCTTTGCACGGTGCGATCCCCAGCCTGCGCTCGACGCTCGACGTGGCTCCTTCGCTGCTAACCAATCTCAAGACCGAGACGGAAATGCTCACGTCCCTCGGGCACTACGTGACCACGCAGGGCAACTTCAGCCCGCACGGTGAATGCACGGCATCGACGATGGCCTCGCAACCGATCTCGGAGATCACGTCCGGAGGCATCGGCCAGAACATCGGGCAGCCGGGACTGGCGCAGTGCTCGCCGCTGTGGGAGCTCGTCTACGGACTCCTGGGCGGGCCCGAGATCACCGGTGGCGCGGTCGGCACTCAGCGGCCAACGGGATGTCAGCCCGGCCACTGCGACGGCTTGGTCGGCAAGTCGTTTCCGATCTTCCGCGTCTGCATCGAGAACATCGCCATTCCACAGTTCGGAGTTGGCGCCTGCGACACGCAAGCGTCGGCCTCGCGCAATGGCGCACAGGGCCTTCTGAGCAGCGACGGGCAGATGCTGATGGCGTTGCTGGAGAGCTGAAGTGCGCAGCCGCTGGAACTTCCCGATCTACATTGGATACCTGATCTTCTCACTGCTGGTGATCGGCTACATCATCGCCCAGGTCGGAATCGCCGCCCCCTGGTCCCACCAGTTCTCGGTCACGGCCAAGTTCACCAACGCCGCAGACATCCTCGTCAACAACGAGGTGTTCATGAACGGCACCAAGATCGGCCACATAGGCGCGGTCGACGTCGTCAACGGCGAGGCGAAGGTGCAGCTGGTCATCGACAACGGCCATGCGCTGCCGCTCCACTCAGACGCCAGCGCATCGACCTGCAGCGCGGCAGCGGGGTCAGCGACCTCTCGGATGGAAGCACCATCCCGTCGAGCCGCACCGTCCCGATCACCGAGGTGGACCAGGTGCTGGCCATCTTCGATCCCGAGACCGTGCAGCGCCTGCAGCTGCTCATCAACGCGCTGGGCGATGCGACCATCAACAACGGTCAGAACATGAACGCCGAGGCGGCCTCGATGAATCAGCTGCTCACCACGCTCAACACACCGGCGATGCGGCTCTCGGTCCGACAGCAGCAGGTGCAGGACATCGTCCGCGAGCTGGAGCGCTTCTACAAACTGATCGCCGATCAGCGAGGCCAGATCCGCGACGGGTTCAAGACGTGGAACGACGTCATGGCCCAGATGGCGCAACAGGAGTCGAGCATCGGTGGCACGCTGCAGCAGGCCGACGCCCTGCTGACCAACCTGAACTCGCTCGTCAACGGGGAGACAAGCAACATCCGGTCCCTGCTGACCAACCTGACGCCGACGCTGAAGTCGGCGAACGGCTTCCTCGACCAGGCAAACCTCATCGGCCGGGACATCGCTCCCTACCGCCAGTACATCGCCGACATCTTCCCCGGGCTGCAGACGTCATTCACCGACACCGACGCCTTCGGCAACCACATGTGGGGTGTGTACTCGGCCAACTGCTACCCGGCCAACGACACCTACGCCGCCCCGAAGTACTGCTCCGGTACCGTGCCGAGCTCTGCGACGGGCTCCCCAAATGACATCTGGGCCGGGTACGGAGGCAGCGGGCAGTGAAGCGGTCGCGCACCTTCGTCAACTTCGTCGTCATCGCGGTCTTCACCGCGGTGTGCCTGCTGGGCATCGAGTACCTCGCAGTGAACATCGGTCAGGGTGTGCCGTTCAGCTCCAACTACACGGTGCACGCCGTGTTCGCCGATGCAGATGGCGTCCCCACCGCGGCCGACGTGCGCGTCAGCGGCGTCAACGTCGGCAAGGTCGTGGATGTCGCGCACAGCTCCTCGTACCCGGGAGAGACGGTGGTCACCCTGCAGATCAACAATGCCAAGGCGATCCCCGTCTACTCCAACGGCTTTGCAACGGTCAAGCCCAAGACGCTGCTCGGTGAGAAGTTCGTCGAGCTCACCGTGGGCAGCAGCGGCAGTGCCGAATCGGTTGCCAGTGGCGGGTTCCTCCCGGTCGCTCGGACGGGCAAGGGCGTGTCCAACGACGAGATCTTCAACGCCTTCGACGCCAAGACGCGGCAGCAGCAGCAGCAGGTGTTCCAGGAACTCGACCAGGCGACACAGGGACGCGCCGACGACGTCCAGAAGATCCTGCCTCAGCTGACTCGCGTGGTGGCCGATTTCCAGCCCATTGCCGACCTCTACGAGAAGGACCAGCCCCAGGTCGATCACATCTTCGTGCAGCTGAACACGATCCTTCAGGCCCTCGCCGACGAGCACGAGCAGCTCGCCGGTCTGCTCAGCAACGGCAGTGTCGCGCTCGGCGCCGTGGCCGACAAGAACCAGGCTCTGATCGCGACCCTGCAGGAGATCGCGGACTTCTCCCGTGAGATCAACAGCGTGGTGGCCCCCACCGTCGCCGCCCAGCGTCAGGCGATCCTGCAGATCGGGCCGGCGCTCACGGCTCAGAACCAACTGCTCAACCAGATCGTCGCGCCGCAGGCGGCGTGTGGTGGAAAGGCCTGCGGGATCGACGAGATCTTCACAGGCGCCCTGCTGGGCAATGTCGGCTACCCGTCGAATCAGCTGACGGTCACGTCCGGCGCCGGCGAGCTGGTCGCGGCTGAGTGGGACGCGCTCTTCAGCCAACCCAACTGGCTGACCGGCTGCTGCCTCAGCGGGACCGATGCCAACGGTAATCCGATACGGCTGCCCTTCCTCGACAACAACGCCACCACCTTCATCATCAACACACCGTGCGGCGCCTACTACGCCAATCCGCACGCCCCCGAGAACAATTGCCGACCGAAATGACACGCCGAATCACCGCCGCGCTCGCCTCCTCGCGTGGACTGTTCGCAGCGGCCGTCATGGCCGGCTCGCTGTGCTGCCTCGGCTTTCTGGGCGTCGGCGGCAGCAGCCACACCGTGGTTGCGCAGTTTCGCGACGCCGACGGCCTGGTGGTGGGCAACGAGGTGCGCGTGGCCGGTGTCCAGGCGGGCACCGTCTCCTCCGTCGAGGTTGGCACCGACCCGAAGAGCGGTCAGCAGTTCGCTCAGGTCGAAATGACCATCGACGCGAGTCAATGGCCGCTCCACCAGGGGACCAAGGTCGCGGTCAAGCCCAAGGGCGTGCTCAGCAACGTGTTCATCGAGCTGGACCCGGGTTCCGTGCACAGCCCGGCGCTCGGCGACCGCCCGTTCTTCCCACTCAACACGACGCAGAGCCCGGTGAGCCTCGGCGAGCTCAACAACGTGTTCACGCAGAGTGTGCGTAACGCTATTCG
>VBJV01000006.1:0-31067 GCA_005879785.1 Chloroflexota bacterium | reverse complement strand
AGTTGGACCAGCTCAACTACGAGTTCGACACGGTGAGCGGCGAGATCGCGCGCGAGGACTCGAACCTGCGCCCACTGATCGCCAACCTCGATACGACGCTGCGGGCGATCGCGGTGCGCCAGACCGACTTGAAGGGCACCCTGGACCACGCGGTCAGCGTCTTCAGCTCACTGAACACGGTGCTGGCCGCGGTCATCTTGCCCGACCCTGCCAATCCCGGCCATCAGAGCGACCTGGCGCGCATCTTCACCCTCGGTCCGGAGTCCCTCAGCTGCGCTGCCGCAGTACCCGCAAGCCTCACCTCGATCATCATGCAGGTGAACCCCTACATCCGGTACGGGCTCAACGGCGACAGCTCGCTCACGCTCGACGCCCTGCTCGGCGACTTCGTCACCGCCACCGGCTTCAACGTCTACGGGCAGTCGGGGCCGCCGAACCCGCCACTGGCGAACGGCCAGGCTTTTCCGGCGGGCAACGCTCTGCGCGTCACATGCCCCAATCCTGCCCTTCCCGCACGACTCCGGCGGCCTGACCCTCAATCATCACGGCTACACGAACGCGACCATCACGGTCCCCGATCCCGCCAACCCCGGGCACACGAAGCAAGTCGCGGCCTATGCAGAGCAGCCACCGCTGACTGCCTTCCCGACCATCAGCGGCTGCGCGCCGTCGAGCGGGGCGCCATGAGCGGCACAGGGCGCCGGACCCATGTGAACCCGCTGATCGCGGGCTTCATCGCGGGCGTCCTAATCGCCCTCGTGGTCGGCGTCATGGCGACGATCAACCTCCAATACGGAGCGCCCTGGGCTTCGACGCACACCCTCACTGCGCAGGTGACCGACGCCGACGGCATCTCGGTGGGCAGCGATATCCGCATCGCGGGCCGGCTGGTCGGTCAGGTGGTGTCCGCAAAAGCCGCGGGGGACCACACCAACATCGTGTTCCATGTCGAGGGCACCGACTGGCCGCTCCCGGCCGACAGCACGGCGAGCGTGCGCCTTGCCACTCTCCTCGGCCAGAAGTACCTGCAGCTCAACCCGGGGCACTCGTCGAACGAACTGCCCGACAACGCAGTGCTGGGCGTGGCGAAGACGAGGCCGGTCGTCGACTTCGACCAGATCCTCAACACGTTCGACAAGAAGACGCGCGACTCGCTCACCGGGCTGATCCGCACCGTGGCAGGCGCGGTGCAGGGCCAGGAAGGCACCGTGCAGCGGCTCATTCCCGACCTGAGCGACCTGTCCATCCACAGCGTGCGCGCGACGAGCGAGTTGCAGACCCGCAGCACCGAGATCGACAACATCCTGCTTAATCTCGGAGTCACCGCCGACCAGCTGAACAAGAGCCGGGATGACTTCGCGGGCGTCATCGACAACCTCAACGCGGTCACCAAGGCGCTCTCCTCCAACAAGGGCGCGGCTCTCGAGGCCTTCATCAGCGACACGGACACGATCAACATCACCACGAACGCCGTCCTGCGCTCCGGATACGCGGCCAAGCTTGGCGACGGGTTGAAGCAGCTGGGCTCCTTTGCCGGCTACCTGAACACGTTGATGGGCGATCTCATCCCGCAGACGGCGTCGGCGACAAGCCCGGTGGCCGGAGCGGAGCCCACCGACTTCGTCAGCGACCACTGGTCTGACGGCAACCAGGCGATACCCATTCGGTCCGGCATCGACCTCATCTACGAGATCGCCACCGCCGGCTCACAAGGGTATGCCTCCTACCAGTTCGGCACCGGCGGCACGTCCAACATTCAAACCAACACCTTCATCCGCCAGAACAATTCCGGCACCTACGATCCCTGTAACGCGTACCCGACTTACAACGCGTGGCGAGGCACCGGCGGCGCAGGGGTCACATACACGGTCAACGCGACCGATCCGTCACTCATCGTCCTCCACGACTCGGCGCTCGACACCGCGCTCAACGCATGGCCGACCGGAGTGTGGACCGGAGCCACGCTGACGGTCGGCAGCCTGCCTCCGGTGAAGGTCGCCGGCAACTCGAACAACCGGCTGTGGTGGAAGGCGAACGGGCAGGCACCGCCGCCGGCAGGCACGCCGTACTACGTGGTCGACCCGATCCAGCCGCTGCAATGCGTGTGGGGCGAGTCAGGCGCCACCGCCACGCAACCCGCGATCATTGTTGGAACGCCGATCCAGCCCTCCGCCGTATCTACGCAGGCGCCCCAGGCGCCGCAGGCGCCACCGGCGCCGCAGCTGCAGCCGGCGCCGCTGCCCACACCGCGTCCGAGCGGCCCGACGCCAGCTCCGACGCCGTCCTGGTCACCGCTGCCGTCGCCGTCGTGGTCGCCGCTGCCCACGCCCGGCGCACAGCCGAGCGCGTATTCGCCGCCGCCGTCAAGCGCATCATCGGCTGACACGGCCGCGCTCGACTTCTGGTCGATCGTCACCCGCACCGCGCTGTACACGTTCTCGGCGCCGCAGCTCGATTTCAGCTTCGGCTTCTGGGACGCGGTGAGGTACCGCTGATGCACCGCCCGCGCGCCAACGCGTTCTCGACCGGCCTGGTCACTTCGATCGCGCTGCTCGTCGTGATGACGGCCATCTTCGTCAGCGGCGTCCCAGCCGGCCCGCAGATCCCCCTCCCCTGGAACCGTCAAGTGACCTTGCACGTACAGCTGACCGATGCCGACGCCCTGGCACCCCACGCCAGCGTCGAGATTGCCGGGGTCAAGATCGGCGAGGTGGAGAGCGTGGCGGCCAAGGGCAACCTCGCGGTTGCGACGCTGCAGCTCAGAGCGCAGCACGCCGACATCCACAAGGACGCTATCGCCTACCTCCGCGCCCACGGTCTGTTCGGCCCCAAGTACATCGCCATCGTCCCCGGCACCACGCGGACCCCGCAGCTGCGCGAAGGCGACACGATCACCGCAGGCCACACGGTCCAGCCAGTCGACCTCGACGCGATCCTGCAGGACCTGCAGCGGCCCGAGCAGCAGGACCTGCAGAACTTCTTCATCGAATTCGGCAAGGCGGCCGCCGGCCGCGGCGACGACGTGCACAGTCTGCTGTCGGCGGCCAATTCGCTGACGAACACGCTGCAGTCGCCGTTGAAGGCCATCGGCGACGTGGGACCACAGCTGAGCGACATGCTCGTCTACAACGAGCAGTTCAACGCCGAGTTCGCAAAGGCGCCACTCGATCAGTTGACTGCTCAGCCACGCCAACAGCACGCTCAGCCAGCTTGACCAGGCGCTCGACGGGCAGCCCGCCAACCTGATCAGCATCATCCACGAGCTCGGCACGCAGAATGGGACCATCGACAAGCTCAACCGCTTCACCTATACGCTGGCACTCTTCACGGCCAACCTGACCGGCAAGGAAGCTGCCCTGGGTAACCCCGCATCACAGGACGTGACCCCGGCGATCGTCAAGCTGATCACAAACGTGGCGTCAGCCTTCAGCTATTCGAACGCCTGCCCAGTTCCGGAATGGTGGACGCACCAGATCGGTGTCGACATCAACCACAATCCGGTCTACACCGCGCCACAGCCCAGGCCCGGCGACTCCACTCGAGACACTGCACATTGCGCGGTGTCGCCGGACGGGCGCCAGCACTACCTCGACAGCGCGCAATACCACTACCCGCCGTTTGTCGGGTCCTACTACAACAACTGCACCTTCGCCTACCCGTGCTCGACACGGCCGTACAGCTCGGACCTGGTCGGCGACCGATTCAGCGACTTCGCGTCGCTCTTCGCCAGCTGACCACCTTATTGCCCGCGGACCGCGGCAACGAGATCGGGTAGCAGACGCGCCGCGTTCGGCGTTCCCCATCCGGTCACCGCATCCCAGCCCGGGCGCGCGAAGAACCCCGGAATCGTCGGGTCGATCTGGTTGTTGCCGACGGTGACGTCGTGAAAGTCCGCGCCGCGCCGCGCCGGATCGGTCGCGATCCGGTACAGCGCGGGATTGAGGTAGCCGAGCGGGCCGCCGTTGATCTGGCACGCGATGGCGACGAGGCCGGCCCACTGCGGTGACCCCGAGCTCGTGCCGCCGAACGAGAACCAGTCGCCGGGATTGCCCGGGGTTGTCACGAAGACGATGACACCGGTGGCGGGATCCGCCTGGTATGCGACATCGGGCAGGCCACGAGTGGCTCTGCCCACAACACCGTCCTGATAGGCGGGTCTGGCGAAGACGTGGCTGAAACCGCCGCCGCTTGCAGGCCAGGCGACCTCGCGCTGTCCGGGGGTGTCCTGGCACGCCGTGGGCGGATTCACACTGTCCACTTTCAGCCCGGTCGCCGCGTCGGTACAGACCGAGGTGCCCCCGACGGCGGTGACCAGCGGGTCGGAGGCCGGCCATTCGACCGTCGGATACGGGATGAGCTGCGGGCGGTGCACCGGTTGCTTGCGTACATTCGCGGTCCCGTTGTCACCCGAGGACGCGAGCACGGTCACCTGGCCGGCAAGCGCATCCTTGAAGGCGTAGCGCAGGCGCTGCAGGGAGCTCGGGCTCGAGAAGGCTTCCTCGGCGGACGCGAAGCTCTGTGAGATCACCGACGCCAGGTGGTGCTTGATGACATAGTCCTCCGCGGCGATCATCTGCGGAAAACCCTGCACGCCGAGCGTCTCGGCGGTCGGCGTGGTGACGAGCAGGATGCTGGCGCGGGGCGCCACCGCGTGAGCCCACTCGACGTCAAGTGTCGTCTCGGCGATCCACGGCGCGGAGCTCTGCAGGCCGGCGCCGTCGTCGGTCGAGTGGGAGACCGTCGCCGGTGCGCCCTGCAGCTGCAGCGTGCTGAAGGTGGCGTCGCCGGGCCGGCACGTGTAGCGCGCCTCACCGCACAGGTGGGGGAGCGCGAAGGTGGTGCTGAAGACGTTGAGGTCGCTGCGGATGGCGCTGCTGCCGAAGGCGTCGATGATCGCGATCGTCTGCCCGCCACCGTTGAGCCCCTGCGCATACAGCGCGGGCAGGCCGTAGGTGTTCTGCAGCGCGTGCGGCGTGAAGCAGCGGATTCCCAGCTTGAGGCAGTCCAGCGGAGACACCCGCTGCGTGCCCAGGTACACAAAGTTCCCCACCACGCCGCGCGTGGCGTGCGCCCGCAATTGGGCGGGAAGAACCCCGCCCAGGACAGACGCAACGCACAGCGCGACGGCGCACGCGAGCCACCGCCGTCCCCGCCGGTGACGGAGCACGGGTTCACGCATGACGGTCCCCCCGATGTCGGTCGTCAGCCCCCTATGGGAACTCCACGACCTGCTGGAAGGTCGGCCGGTTCTGGTAGTCCATGTCGGGCTGGCCGACGATGCCGACCCCGGTGAACTTGATCGCGTCGTACGCCGGCATGTTCACGCCGAGGGTTTTGGTGCCGGTGTCCTGCGTCCAGCTCGAGACGTTGGAGTTGCCGTTGGCGGTCACCAGCGCGTTGTAGGTCGCGAGCAGCGCGTTGTCGATCGCTGTTCCGCAGCTCGACAGCCCGGCGCTGCCGCACAGATGCGAGGTGGTGATCGCGGTGAACGGCTTGGCCACCGGCTGGCTGGTCAGCTGGCGCAGCGCCTTCCAGACGTAGCCCTCCCAGCCGTCGTAGTACGAGCTGCCCCCGTGGGTGCTCGGATTGTCGGCGAACTCCATCAAGAGCTGGTTGTAGCCCGCGTCCATTCCGTTCACGGTGCCGTCCACCTTGCCCTGGTAGACGCCACCTGCCTGGAAGAGGCGGTCGAAGAAGGCGCGGTCAAGCCGCGGCGCGAGCTCGTCCATGATGGCCACGGCGGCCGCATTCGCGTACTGCGCGTTGCTCGTCACAGCCTTCTTGCGCGGCGCTCCGGCGTTGAGCCACGTCTGCAGCTGGGCCAGCATCGCCTGCACGCCGCTGGGCTCGGTCCGCGCGGTCGCGTAGGGAAGCAGGAGTGGCAGTTCCTGCCGACCGGTGAGGTCCACCATCGCGGCGGTCTCCATCGCCGTCACCAGGTTGGCTCGCGTGATCTTGCCGCTGTGCACGGAGAACTGATGCTGGATCTCCTGGTTGAGCGACAGCACGCGGTGGACCGGGCCCCACTGGTAGGCGTCGTCCGCCGCGGAGAACTGCGGCGCTCCCTTGTTGTTCCAACTGGTGATGTAACCGGTGGGTGATCCGGTCTCGTGCGCGTGGGCGTCGAAGCCGAGGAAGCCCTGCCATTCGGCAACGCCCGTTCCCCAGGTGGGCACGTTCGGCGGCACGTTGCTGGGCCTGATGGGCAGCTTGCCACTCTGGTAGTAGCCGATCGTGCTGATGTCGACGTAGAACCAGTTGAACGTGTAGTCGATGCTGCCCGCGCCGTTCATCCAGCTGGTGACATCCTTTGTCTGCGTGGGCATGTTCCAGCGCATGAAGCCGATCCCCGAATCGACCTCGGCTCCCCAGGTGCTGCGCTGGTTGACCACGGCGGCGGGTTTGCCGCCGTTGACGGTCGTCCAGCCCTGCACCACGCCGTGCACCGTGGTGAAGATGTTGTGCGTGATGGTCACCGGCTGGCCCTGACCGCCAGGCTTCGGCACGCAGACCTCGGTGAAGGTGTTCTCGTTCATCGCCGTGCAGGTACCGTTGAACATGTATGAGGTGCCGTTCGGCTGCGGGGTGCCGCCGCCCGGGTCGCAGATCAGCTCGATGCGCTGGTCGACGTTGTCAGTGGCCGCCGAGGTGGCCGACCACGCAAAGTTCCGCCCCCGTCCCAGCTCGACGATGAAGTTGGTGCCCGGGAACGAAGAACCCTCGGCGTCGTAGGTGCCGTTGGTGGCGTGGAGGTCCTCCTCCATGAGGATCTCGGGCGCGTAGTAACCGACCTGCGGTCCGAAGACTGCGAGGGGATGTCCGTCGGTGGAGTGCGCGCCGTCCACGAGGAGCGCGTTGCTCATGTGGCTGGGCAGGTCGAGCGTCTTCGCGATGATGGACACGGCGGGCACGTTGGTCGAGGTGACGTCGCAGCCCGGGGTCGTGTCCGTGGGACCGCCGGTCAGCGGCGCCGACGCGTTGTCGATGGTCGGGTATGTCGACGAGTCGATGGTGCCGGGGATCTCGTACGGGAAGTTCGTGCCCACGATGGTGGTGGGCGCGTCGGGATCGTTCTGCTCCTTGAAATCGGCGAAGACGGTCCGCGCCGCCGAAGCGCTGCCCGCCAGCTGCGTCTGCAGGTATTGCAGGGTGGCGGCGTTGCGCACCTCGGAACCGCCGCCCTTGCCGAAGATGCCGCCGAGCAGCGTGGCCAGGTCGACCACGTCGCTGACGCTCCAGGTCTGCGGCGCCGCGCCGGTGACCGCGGGGTACTCGGCCGGCAGCAGCGCGGAGTTGGTCTGGGTCGCGGTGATGTACGCGTTGATGCCGTTGATGAAGCTGTAGACCATGGTCTTGAGCGTCGTGCCCAGGCTGCCGAAGCGGTTCGGCAGTGTGTCGATCTGGGCCTTCTTCTGGGCCGTCGTGTAGCCGCCCAGCAGCAGGGCGTCATGGTCCATCTGCTCGTCGGCACAGGATGGTCCGAGGAACATCGACAGGTTGCCGGCGCCGTAGTGACGCAGGACGTCGATCTCGAAGAGCCTGTCCTCGCCGGCAGCGTAGCCGGCGCCGAAGGCGACCGCGGACTGGTTCTGGCCGTAGATGTGCGGCACGTCGTGCTTGTCGCGGTAGATCACCACGTTGACGCTCGTGCTCGGCGTCTCGGTGCGGACCAGGTTCCCGCTGGCGATGCCGAAGGACTCGTCGTTGTAGTAGCTGTGCAGCTGGCTGTTGCTGAGGTTCTGCGCGTTGTAGATGAGATTGATGTAGGGGGCGAGCTGATCCTGGCTACCGGCGGGCCGCGTGCCGTTGGACTCGAAGGCGGCGAGCTGCGAGGCATTGACCAGGCCGTTCTCGCCGGCCGGGAGGATGCTCATCGCGCCGCCCTTCGCGGTGTCGTTGAGCCGGTACGTCGGCTGCGGCGGGGTCCAGGTGGTGGCCGCATTCGCCGGCCGCTGCGCGATACCCAGCGGCACCGCGATGGCAAGCAGTCCGATCAGGACCGCGCGGGCGCGCGATCGCGTACGGCTGGAACGACTCGATCGAGTCTCGGTGAGCATGCTGGCCCTCCTCCTGTGTCCCGGATCGGGGGATCGACCCAGGGCGGTCCGCATATTGTGCGGTACACCGGGCGTATCCTGCCGGCGAGGTGGACACCTTCACAGGAGGAACGAGGATGTCCGGTGTGACCAGGAAAGCAGGCGGGTTTGCCGTCGCGGTGGCGGCATGGCTGGCACTCAGCGTGGTGCTGGCCTCCGCGACCAGCACCACCGACAGCGACGACCACTACAAGCCGGCGAGCACGCTCATCAAGGCCAAAAGCACCAAGACCGTGGCCACCGCCGCCAGCGGCATCACGCTGACGTGCACCAACTCGACGACGAGCGGCAAGACGCCGGCCACCGGCCTGGGTGTGTTCGCCACCAGTGCGCCGAAGTTCAACGACGGCTACACCTCGACGGGGGCGGCGAAGCCCTGCACCGACAGCGCCGGCGGCACGGACGTGATCACCACGAGCGGCACCTGGCGGGTGGGCTTCATCGACGCCGCCGGGGACGAAACCGTCAGCGAGCCGAACACCGGCGACCGCCTCAAGATCGTGATTCCTCAGGGCGGCGCCGTCGACCACAACTCGTTCGGCTGTGTCATCACGCTGGCGCCCAGCGCGGCGTTCACGCTGGTGGGCGCGTACAACGACATCAGCAAGGTGACGTTCAACGTCAAGAACGTGCCGGCCAGTGTCAGCGGTCCATCGTTCTGCTCTCCGGGCACAAGCACGGGCAGCTTCCAGGCCGTTTACACGCTCAGCCCTGGCCTCTCGGACGCTTCCTGAAGAAGCGCTGAAAAAAGAAAGAACCGGGCACCGCGCCAGTGCGCGGTGCCCGGGACGAAACGTCGACTACGCGGCGCGAACTTGCTTCGCGCGCGGTCCGCGGTCGCTCCGTTCGACGTCGAAGCCCACGCGCTCGCCGCCGCCAAGCTGGTCGAAATCCAGCGAGGAGTCGAGGCCGGTGCGGTGGAAGAAGTACTCCTGTCCATCGTCGGCCGCAATGAATCCGAAGCCGCGCTCAGGCACGATCTTCTTGATGCTACCAGTCAACATCTGGCATCTCCATATACCTTCCCGAGAGTTCAGAACAGACGCACGCGTCCGTTCGAGAAGGTAGAGACGGCTACGAGCGAGTGACGACCGCGCCGGCCGCCATCACAAACACTAGCACATTCTCACCGTTTGCCGGCTCCTTGGCGGCGACGGTCACTACTGGACGGCGACGCTGTGGCTGACGGTGGCGTGCAGCCCGGCGCTGTCGTGCACCGTCAGCATGACGGTGTAGGTTCGAGCCGCGCTGTAGGTGTGCGATGTCGTCGCGCTCGTGGTCGTCTGCGTCGCGCCGTCACCGAAGTGCCACGTGTAGCTGGTGATCGAGCCGTCGGCATCGCTCGAGGCCGAGGCGTCGAAGTGCACCGGCGACCCGTGCACGGGCGATGAGGTGGTCACGGTCGCTGCTGGGCCGCGCCGGCGGGCATCGTCCTGGTCACGAGAGTCGCCGTTGCGCCAGAAAGCGACGAGACTGCAGCCGCCGCGGTCAGCCAGCGAGCGAGGCTCGATCGCTTCCCAAAGTGCCCCATCACCCAGATGATGAGCGGCCCGGCCCTCCGCTTGCTAGGCGGCTTGACCGTGTGGCGTGGCGACGATGCGCCCGTCGCGAATCCGGATGCGGCGGGTGGCGTGCCGCGCCACCTCGTCGTCGTGGGTGGCGACGATGATGGTCACTCCCGAGTCCTGGCGCAAACCCACCAGCAGCGACATCACCTCAGCGGCGCTCTCGGAATCGAGGTTGCCGGTCGGCTCATCGGCCACGATCACCTCGGGACGGTTCGCCAGTGCGCGGGCGATGGCGACGCGCTGCTGCTCACCACCGGACAGGCGCGACGGAAGGTGGCTTGCACGCTGACCGAGCCCCACCTGGGTGAGGAGCTGCACGGCGCGCTGCCTGCGCTCCGACCGGGTCATGCGCTTCGGCGCCATGGCGATGGCGACGTTGTCTGCAGCGCTGAGTGTGGGAATCAGGTTGAACTGCTGGAAGACGAATCCGATACGGTGGCTGCGAATCTCGGTGAGGACGCTGTCCCTGGCCCGCGACAGGTCCTGGCCTTCGAAGCGCACGGTGCCCGCGGTCGGTGTGTCGAGCGCGCCGAGCAACTGCAGCAGCGTGCTCTTGCCCGAGCCGCTCGGTCCTTCGATGGAGACGATCTCGCCGGCGGCGATGTCGAGATCGACATCTTTCAGCGCCGCGACCTCCGCAGACCCCTTGAGGTAGCGGCGTTCAACGTCGCGCAGCTCGTACAGCGTCGCTCCTGCCTCGGTCATCCCAGGTCTCGCAACGCGGTGGCGGGGGAGAGGCGCGACGCGCGCCAGCCGCCGAACGCTCCCGCGATGAGACCGCCGACCACCGCGAAGAGGATGCCGAGCAGGATGGTGGTGACGCTCATGAGCGCCTGGAGATGAACGGTCTGGCTGCTCGATGTGCTGCTGGACTGGTGGAAGAGACTCGACACCGTTGACGCGCCGACCGTCGCGCCGGAGGTGGTGGCCGTGAGCGTTGGGCCGAAGAGGTTGACCGCCTCCGACGCGCCGACTCCTATGAGCACACCGAGGCCGGCTCCGAGCAGCCCGATGGTGAAGGTCTCGGCGATGATCTGCCGCACCACGCGGCCGCGCCGCCAGCCGATCGCCCGCAGCGTCCCGATCTCACGCACGCGCTTGGCAACGGATGACGTGGTGAGCAGCGCTGCGATGAGAAACGCGGCAAGCAGGATGATCACCGCCACGGCGGCGCCCAGGGACGTGGCCAGCGCGTGCGCGTTGGCCAGGCTGCCGCTGACCTGGTTGGCGAGCGACTTCGCGGTGAGCACCTGCGCGCCGGGCAGCTTCGCCTTGATCGCGGCTGCGACGGCGTCGACCCGGTCGGAGTTGGTCACCTTCACCAGCACCTCGTTGATGCGGTTGGTGTTGGTCGACAGCGACTGCAGCGTGTTCAGGTTGAAGTAGATGTCGGAGATGTTCCCGGTGAGCGTCGGTGCCACCAGCCCGGTGACGGTGTATGACGCGCCATTGATCGCCAGGGTCTGGCCGCTCTTGATGCCCTTGGTGCTGGCGTACGCGGTGTTGACCAGCACCTGGTTGGCGGGCTCAGAGGTGAACCAGGTGCCCGAGGTGACCTGAGCTGCGGTGATCAAACCGCTAGTGCGATTGGCAGGGTCGACGGCAGCCACCGTGTAGCTCTGCGTCTGCGTGTCCGTCGACGGCGGATTCAGCACGCGGTTGATGGTCTGCGCGGGAACGACGACCTGGGCGATGTACTGCTGCAGGCGGGCGGGCAGGCACTTCTGGAAGGCCGCTCCGAATCGTCCTTCGTCGCCACCCGGGCCGCCGGGCCCACCGGGCCCGGGACCAGGTGTGGCGCCCGGCGACGGCTGCGGGAAGCCGCCGCTCGCCTGAATGCACTTGAAGGCCGCTTGCTGCTCCGCCTCGGTGAGGGGCGCCGGGCGCTGCACCGACGAGATGGTCTGGCCACCGGTGGTGAACGTGTCGGTGATCTGCGGGACCGTGCCGGTCTCATGCAGCGCCTGCAGCGACAGCCCCGGCACCGCCGACTGCACTCCCGCTACCGAAGTCACCGTTTGCACCGCCTGTTGCGGAAAGGTGATCAGCGTCCCGGGCACGAAGAAGTCGTGCGTGAACTTCGTGCCTGCAGGGCCGAGCTTCGACAGGTCGGTGAGCACCGATGCGTTGGCGTTGAGGAGCGCTGCCCGGTCGCTGTCGTTCAACTGCTGCAGCGCGTCGGCACCGGGGCCACCGCCCGGGCCGGCGAAGAATCCGCCGCCCGGTCCCCGTCCACCACCCGGGCCCTGGTCCGCCGATGGCGAGGGGCTGGGCGATGCGCTTGAGGCGTTCGACGTCGCGCCGACCGTGCGGGTCACGATGATGTCGGTGCCGACGGTCGACAGCGGCGAGAGCACCTGACCCTGCGCCCTGGTCAGGCCGTCCGAGACACCGATGATGCCCATCACCAGCCCCACGCCCGCGGCCAGGCCCAACGCCGTGACCACGGTGCGACTCCATCGCCGCCGCAGCTCGAGGCGCAGGTAGCGAAGCGACACCATCGGCGAGATCGTACGGCCGCTTCCTTTCAAACAGATGTCGAAAGCGCCCTGTGACAACAGCATTCGGGAGGCACCTCTCCCCGCTGACGTCGACATCAATGTCAACAGTGCTACCATGCCGCCGATCGGTACCTTGAGCAGCGGGGGAAGAAGGGACATTCGGATGCGCAGAGCTCTAATCGGATCAGTCGCAGCAATCGCTTTTCTGGCTCCGCAGATCGCGCCAACGGCGCGCGATGCGCTGGCCGCACCGGCCGCGACAACGGGCCCGGTGGTGAAGGCTCGCGCCTCCGAACCGGTGGTGATCACCGGCGCGAACATCCCAACTTGGAGCCGCAATGCTCCCGTGGGGCAGGCGGCGCCGTATCCGTCGGGAAGCCCGACCGCAGACGGCGGCGACGGCACGCGCTCCGCGCACAACGGCCTGCTCACCGTGCCACCCGATACGCGCACCGGCGTCAACCCCGAGCAGATCGCCGCATACCGCTGGACCGGTTCGGCCTGGGCCGAGATAGCGGTGCAGGTCGACCAGATGTTCCCGTACTACCTCGCCAACGGACACTCGTCGTTCGGTGTCTACTCGGGAACCGATGAGGTGTTCGGCGGGACAGTCGGTGTGACTGCGTCCGGGTACACGGACCCCACGCCGTGTGACGCGCGCTACCAGCAGGCCGGAGCCAACGGCGCAGCCGAGCTCGCCGCCGCCAAGATCAAGCAAGCGGGCCAGAGCTTTCCCGTCGTGAACGAGCCGACTGACCCGACGATTCCGCCGGACGACTACACGCAGGCCATGCAGGATCCGGTCAACGCGCTCACCGGCACCCCGCAGCTCGACGACGACACGCAGATCGCGATGATGGCGGGCGACGCCGGCCTGCAGGCGCCGTCGGGCACGCAGCAGCCGGTTGGCACGTTCTCCAACAACGGCCAGCAGATCACCGTCGTCGATCCGACGTCGTCGAGCGACGGCAGCGCGGCGCAGAGCTACATCTATCTCTTCCTGCAGCCGGGTGGTTCCCATTTCACGTACCAGAACGGCTACGTGCAGATGACCCGCTCTTCCGATGCCGACGAGTGGATCGACCGCAAGTCGTTCGCCGACAACAGCACCGAGAAGATCGGCAGCAGCAACACCGGCTATGGCCCCAACATCGGTGGCAACGTGTGCCGCACCGCACTCGGCGCGACCATCGGCGGACCGAGCGCCGCGTGACAGCGTGACCATCACCACACCGACCTATCGCGTCTACGCCAGCGGCCGCTGGATGGTGCGCGAGCTCAACGTCACGGCGCCGACCACGCAAAGCAGCTACGGTCCCAACCTCATCTCGCGCTGGAAGGGACGCGCCTTCCAGTCCAGCCCGGACTCGTCCGTCTCCGTGGTCGGCTTCGAGGACGAGCAGGTCAACTGGGAGCTCAACGACGCGCTGCTCGGCTGGAAGGTCGGCCCGGTGCGTGCCATTCGCGAGACCTGGGGCGCCGACTCCGGCACCAACGTGACCAAGACCGAGATCTACTATCGCGACGCCTTCACGTACCAGTATCACGTGCGCGTGCACCCCATCCCACCGGACGGGCTGTACACGTCGTGGGACATGCGCTACGGCTACGACACCAAGTACTACAACCAGCTCAACCCGGGCGGCGTGCCCATCGACGGCACCAACAGCCACAACGTCGGTGAGGTCGACCAGGTACCGGTGAGCGGGCAGCCTGCGTTCTTCAACTCGTGCGATCCGACCTTCGACGTCTGCAGCGTGATCGACAATCCCGAGGAGGTCGCCGGGCCGAACGGGGCGATGGTGTTCGCCGCGGACATCCTGCCCTCGCACCTGGTCTCCAACGTGCCGTCCGCCGTGCCCGATCCCTCGACGCTGCTGCACCCAGCCGCGGTTCCCTTCTATCGCGACGACGCATGTTTCGACGACGGCACCGGCGACGCGCCTGTGCCTCGGCCGCAGCCCGGCGAGACGTCGACCGACAGCCGCGTCGAGCAGGGCTATGTCAACTACTGGTCGACGCGGGGTCTTACCACCACCGGCAACCTGGCCACGGACTACTCACATCTCACGTGCTCGCCGCCGACCAGCAGTCAGGCGCATTACCAGGAGCCGGGCTTCGACACGTACCAGACCATGCCCTTCCAGGGCGCGATCGGTGAGCTCGGAGTGCACTACTTCTTCACGGCGGACAGCGACAACGACTTCACGGGCATTCCGCTCGACGAGCTCGACGCAGAGGTGTGGGTGTACCCGGTGCCGCTGTCGGCGCCGGTGAACCTGATCTCCACGACCGCGTCGGCCCCGGGCCGGAACTACGGGCTCAACGTGCAGACGCCGCTGCAGACAATTGTCACCCCATTCAACGCGCCGGCGGGCACGTCGGTGGCGACGACCGTCATCGACGACGCCACCAATGCGGCGTGGTCGAACACCGAGATCGCGGGGGCGTCGGCGCATGACACCGCGAGCATCGGCGGCCAGCAGACGAGCCTGCCCGCCAGCGGGACTGTCACGTACAGCTTCTTCAAGAACGGGACGTGCTCCGGGTCCGCGACGAGCACGCAGACGGTGACGGTGTCCTCCGGCGGCAGCGTGCCCAACTCGTCGTCGACGGGGGCGCTGACGGCCACCGGCAGTTACGCGTTCCGCGCCGCCTACAGCGGCGACAGCAACTACGGGGCTTCGACGAGCCCCTGCGAGCCGTTCTCGATACAGCCGTCGTGGAAGCTCCAGTCGACACCGAACCCGACGGGCGCAACGGTGAACGGGCTGTACGGCGTGGCCTGCCCCTCGACGACGCAGTGCACAGCCGTGGGCTCGTACAAGAACAGCTCCAATGTGACCGTGACCACGGCGCAGCAGTGGAACGGCAGCAGCTGGGCGATCCAGTCGACGCCGAATCCCGCCGGTGCGCTGGGCAGCGCGTTGCTCCGGGTGGCCTGCACCTCGGCTTCGGCGTGCACCGCGGTCGGCTACGACAACAACAGCGCCAACGTGACCGTGACCCTGGCGGAACGCTGGAACGGCAGCAGCTGGGTGGTGCAAGCGACGCCCAACCCGGCGGGGGCGAAGTCGAGCGTGCTCAACGGGGTGGCCTGCACCTCGAGCACGCAGTGCACCGCGGTGGGCAACTACGTGAGCAGCGCGGGGACGACCCTGCCCCTGGCGGAGAGCTGGAACGGCAGCGCCTGGAGCGTGCAGAGCGTGCCCGTCCCGTCCGGTGCGCTGTCGGGGGTGCTCTCCGGAGTGGCCTGCACGTCGACGTCAGCGTGCACCGCGGTGGGCAACTACGCGAGCAGCACGGGCAAGCGGAACACGCTGGCGGAGCGCTGGAACGGCAGCGCCTGGTCGGTGCAGAGCACGCCCAACCCGAGCGGTGCCAAGTCCAGCCAGCTGGTCAGCGTGGCCTGCGCCTCGAGCACCGTATGCACCGCGGTCGGCAGCTCGGTGAACAGCGCCGGGACGACGGTGACCCTGGCGGAGCGCTGGAGCGGGAACAGCTGGTCGGTGCAGAGCACGCCCAACCCATCCGGCGCCCAGTCGAGCGTGCTGGCGGGGGTGTCCTGCTCGTCAACGACGGCGTGCACCGGCGTGGGCTCGTCGGTGAACAGCGCCGGTGTGCAGGTGACGCTGGCGGAGCGCTGGAACGGCACCAGCTGGGTGGTGCAGAGCACGCCCAATCCGAGTGGCGCGAAAGCGAGCGCGCTGTCCGGCGTGGCCTGTCCGGCGGTCAATCTGTGCACCGCGGTGTGGTACTCGGTGAACAGCTCCAACCTGAGGGTGACCCTGGCCGAGCGCTACTCGTAACGCTCAACCCCGACCGTCGCCTACTATCTGGCGGGCCTTGGGCCCTGCCGCGCACCCCGCCGACCCGATGGGACGGACGCTCCCGTACCAGCCCGCGCTCGACGGGGTGCGTGCCCTGGCCATCAGCGGGGTGGTGGCGCTGCACGCCAACATCCCGTTCCTGCTGGGCGGCGGCCTCGGGGTCTGGGTCTTCTTCACGCTCAGCGGATACCTGATCACCACGCTGCTGCTCAGGGAGGCGGCGCGCGCTCCGCCTTCTGCCTGCGCTCTTCGTGCTCGTGGCGGTCTGCGACCTGTGGGCGCTGGCGTCGGGTCCCGGTATCCGGCAGCGCCAGACCCTTGGCGGCACGCTCGGTGTCCTCTTCTACGCCGGCAACTGGATCCGCGCGCTCGATCACCACCAGACCCTCGGCGCGTTCGCACACACCTGGTCGCTGTCCGTGGAAGAGCAGTTCTACATCGTGTGGCCGCTGATCGTGCTCGTGCTCATGCGCCTCGGGCATCCGCGGGGAGCGGTCGTCGCGACACTTGCCGGCGTCCTGCTCAGCATCGGCGCCCGCGCCCTGGCCACGTACGTCAGCGGGTACGGGCCGCGCGTGCGCGAAGGCACGGACTCCATCGCCGACCAGTTGCTCGTCGGCTGCGCGCTGGCGCTCTTCTTGCACCACTGGCCGAGCGGGCCGGCCCACGACCGCTTCGCCACTGCGCTGCGCTGGGCGGTGTGGCCCGCGAGCATCCTGCTGGCGGCCATCGTGCTGTGGCCTGAGCAGATCGGTCTGTACTCGCCGCAGTTCATTCTCATCGGCTTGCCCAGCCTGGTGTCGCTGTGTTCGGTGGTCCTGATCGGTTTCCTGGTCACGTCACCGGGCTCGCTCGGGGCGCGCATGCTCGGCGTTGCGCCGCTGGCCTGGCTGGGCAGGATCTCCTACAGCCTGTATCTCTGGCATGTCCCGGTTTTCGTCGTCCTCGGCGGCGCACACCTGCGGCCGCTGGGCCGCATCACGCTCGGTATCGCGCTCAGCCTGGCCCTGGCTGCGGCCAGCTACTACCTGGTCGAGCTACCCGTCCTGCGTCTGCGCAAGCGCGCGGTGCCTGCTCCGCGGCTAGGAGTAGCGCTCCGCGAGCGTGAGCCGGACGCTGGAGCTGTTCACGTAGTACCAGACCGCGGTGCATTGCGCGGTTGAGGGGCACGACACGCCGGACAACGCGCTCGCCTGGGCGCCACTCGGGTTCGGCGTGCTCTGGATCACCCAACCGCCCAGGCCTCCGCTCTCGGCGAGCGTCACCTGGACTCCGGCGCTGGTGAGCGAATACCCGACACCGGTGCATTGCGATGTCGATGGGCATGACACGCCGAACAGCGCGCTCGCCTGTGCGCCATTCGGATTCGGCGTGCTCTGCACGCTCCAGCTGCTGCCGTTCCAGCGCTCCGTCAGGGTCACCGTCGTCCCGGCGCTGTTCACCGAGCTGCCGACGCCGGTGCACACGGTGCTCGAGGCGCAGGCCACGCTGACCAGCTGGCTGGACTTGGCCCCGCTCGGGTTGGGCGTGCTCTGCACCGACCAGGCGCTGCCGTTCCAGCGCTCCGCCAGCGTGTTCCGCTTGCCCGTGCTGCTCGCGTAGTTGCCCACCCCCGTGCAGGCTGACGCGGACGTGCAGGCCACCCCGGAGAGCACCCCCGACAGCGCACCGGACGGCACGGGCACGCTCTGCACGCTCCAGGCGCTGCCGTTCCAGCTCTCCGCCAGGGGCAGGGTCGTCCCCGCGCTGCTCACGTAGTTGCCCACCGCGGTGCACTGCGTGCTCGAGGTGCAGGCCACCCCGTTGAGCACGCTCGACTTCGCCCCCGTCGGGTTGGGCGTGGACTGCACCACCCAGCTGCTGCCGTTCCAGCGTTCCGCCAGGCTCACGGTCACGTTGGCGCTGTTGTTGTCGTAGCCGACCGCGGTGCACGCCGAGGCCGACGTGCAGGCCACCCGGAGCAGCGCACTGCCCAGCGCACCGGCCGGATTCGGCGTCGACTGGATCGCCCAGCTGCTGCCGTTCCAGCGTTCGGCCAGGGTCACCGTCACGTTGGCGCTGTTCTTGTCAGAACCGACCGCAACACAGACGCTGCTCGAGGGGCAGGCCACCCCGTACAGACCGTTCACGGTCGCGCCGGTCGGGTTCGGTGTCGACTGGATCGTCCAGCGGCCCGTGCTCACCGTGTTGGAGAGAGCCCCGAGGTTGCCGCGGCCCCGGGTGGCATCGTTGACTCCTTGCACGGCGAACCACAGCGGACCGGTGGGCAGGTGGCTGACGGTGAGCGTTTGGCTCTGGCCCGCGGCCACAGGGCTGCCGCTGACGTTGGCACCGGGAACGAGCGTCGCCTGCGCCCAGCTGGCGTCGTCGATGGGTCCGTTCGCCGAGTAGCGGACCTCGTAGCCGTTGACGTTGCCGCAGAAGAGGTAACCATGCGGCGCGGTGAACGAGAGTGTGGTGGTGCCGCCCGTGCCCTGTGCCGCGAGGTTGCTGATGGTCGCCGGGCGACCCGCCCGCGCAGCGTAGTCACCGGTGTTCCAGATGTCGTGCTTGTACCTGGGCCAGCTGGCTCCGGAGCAGGCGCCCGCGGTCGTCTCCCAGACCCCCAGGGTGCCCTCGCGGGTCAGGGCGGCGACCTTCTGGTGCTGGTCGGTGCCGATCGTGCCCACGGCGGGCGTGCTCACCGTCCAGCCGCCGGTGTTCTTGCTCCAGCCGGGCAGTTCGGCGCCGGCGGGTGTGACAGCGCGCAGGTCGGATGTCGCACTGCCTGCGATGACTTCCTGCAGCCCGGTGCCGTTGAGGTCCGCGATGGCCGGGCCGGCGAGGAACTGGAGGTCGTTCATGAAGTGCGGGAATCCCGCGTGGGGCTGTGGCGACGAGTCCGGCGGCACCCCGGTGAGCCCCCACGCGGTGATGCCGTCCTGGGCGTTGAGCTGGTGGTCCGAGAGGATGATGTCGAGGGCGCGCGTGATGCCCGCGGTGGGCGCGACCATCACGGTGTCCCCGGTGCCGGTCAGATCACCGAACGCAGCATTGCCGACAGCCTCGAGGTATGGGGTGTCGGTCGAGTTGCCGGCCTCGGTGTGCAGACCGAGGGCGCGGTCGCGATTCGTGGCGGTTGTGTCAGGTCCCTGGCCGTAGCAGGACGTCCCGTCGGAGCCGAAGATGTATGCGGGACCGTCGGAGGTGAATGCGGCAACGCGCTCGCCGGGACTGGCGTTCGAGGGACATGTCACCGCGCTGGCCGGCGCGAGCGCAGGCGGCGTGTCCACGCCCGAGCCGACAGTGGGAAGCAGCTCGGCGTCGAACTTGACCACCTTCACCGGCCAGCCGCACACGTAGGCGTTGGTCTGCACACCGTGCCCGGTGGCGTTGCATGCCTGCGCAGCATGGTTGGCGCCGTCGCTGTACAACGCGTACACGCGGCCGTTGCCGGACTTGACCAGGCCGGCCTGCTGCACCGCAACGAGCGCGGGGTCATTGCTGTCGTCGGACTGGTTGAGGCCGCCGTCGAGGGAGGCCGGATACTCCTCGTTGCGGCCGACGACGATCTCCTTGTGGCCGTCGCCGAGGAGGTCACCGACAGCGGGACTGGAGACGATCTTGGTGCCATAGAACGCGCCCGGTCTGAGCGTCACACGGTCGGTCCCCGGCTGCACCGAGGTGACCCACTCAGGCGCGGCGAGCAGCACCGGGAACCCGGGTCGGGACGAACCGTCGGGCCCGAACACGTAGAGGTGACGGTCGAGGCTGCCGGCGACGATGTCGAGCGCGCCGTTGTTGTCCAGGTCGGCCAGCGCCGGCGACGCGATGAAGCCGAACTGCACGCGGTTGTCGTGGTCGCGGTTGAAGAAGGGCGGGACGCCCTGACGCGAGAAGGCGAAGTTGTCGTGCACCGGAAAGCCCGGGCGCAGGCAGGGCACGGCCAGGCCGAGCCCCGCGCAGTACGCGACCGACGGTTCGAAGGCGTAGATGTACCCGGACATGTCGGCGGCCACCACCTCGAGGCGGCCGGTGCGGCCGAGGTCGCCCACGGCGACACTGCCCAGGATCGCGGAGTAGCTGTGCTGCATCACCGCGACGATGGTGGAGTTGGCAAAGGCGGGCTCACGCTGGCGTTGCAGGCAGGCAGTCGTCGCATCCGGCGGCTGGCTCGCGCACAGCGGGCTGACGTGCACCGGCCAGCCAGGCAGCTCGCTGCCGTCGGCGCGCAGTGCGTGGATCACGCCGCTGGAGGTGCCGAAGATGAGCTCGTTCTGGTTGTCGCCGAGCAGGTCGGCCATCACCGGAGAGCTGGCGCCGTCCGTGCTGTAGCCGAACTGGTCGGCCAGCTGCTTGGGGATACCGGCCACGGGCGCGCCGTTGTGCGTCGCCGGGTCGCCCGTGTCGTGCTGCGACTGCAACGAGCGGCGGTCCTCGCCGGCCGCACCGTGGTTGTCGGTGGCCTGCACGCGTACGGTGAAGGTGTACTCGTCCCAGGAGTTCTGGCAGCTGCCCGCAACGGGTGTGTACGGCGGGCTCAGCCAGTCCGTTTGGTCACCGTTGGCGTCGACGCTGTGCGTTCCGCACGCCGGCGTGACACCGGGCACCGCCGGCATGATGGCCGCGATCTGCGCGCCGGTGAGCGAGTAGAGCGTGCCGGCTTTCGGGACGGCCAGCGTCCCGCTGGTGAAGACGGTGGTCCAGTCACTCTCGTGCGGCTGGACGCCGTACGCGATCTGCACGCGGTAGCTGTACGAGGTCGCGCGCGCCGCGGCGATGCGGCCGGTGATCGGATACTTGGTCGACGCATTGGAGGCATCGAGGTTGCCCCACCAGCGCGGGGAGGTGATGTCGACCTCCGGCGGGATCTTGCCGCTCAGCACTGCGCGAACCGCGCAGCTGGCGTTGACGCGACCGTAGCCGTAGTACTGGTCCCAGCCGCCGATGGAATGAAAACGCTCGCCGGCATTGCCGGCGGCGTAGTTGTCCGGCGTTCCCGTCGGATCCGTTGTCACCAGCGAACAGGCGCTGCTGGCGTCGGCTGGTGAGTCGCTGCGCGTGCGCGGCGGCGAGGCGTCCTCGAAGTCGACGTCGTCCGCGGTCATGGCCAGCACCTGCTTGACCTCATTCGGCGAGATGTCGACGCCGTTGGGAAACCCTGGGCTGGGGGGCGCGTACTGCTGCATGAGCCCCAGCTTCACCAGGTTGCGCGCCACTGAGTAGATGAGCCCGGTCATGCCGCTGCTCTTGCCCGTTGCCTCGGAGCTGCACGACGACGAGGGCACCGAGATGACCGTGTGCCCACCGTAGTTGGTGCAGCCGTTGAGGGTCAGGTAGGTCTTGCCCGTCTGCGGCACCAGCTGCTGAAACGGCGGCGGTATCGCCTCGGCCTGGTCGTGCAGGTCGTCGAGGCGCAGCGAGTTGACGATGATGACGTGGTTCTCGCTCGACGCCGGCTGGTTGTGGTGGCCTGCCTCCTCGTCGGCCGCGCTCGATATCACCGTTACCCCATGGTTGTACGCGTAGTCGATCGCGGCCTGGTTGAGCGCCGAGTTGTTGAGCGTTCCCAGCGCTTCCTGCACGATGTTCACGCCGTTGTCGGTGGCGTAGAGCACGGCCTGCGCGAAGTCGTTGACGTCGGCGATGAACGAGTCGCCGACCTTGAGCGGGATCACCATGCAGCTGGGACAGGTGCCGATGTCGCCGTCGTTGTTGGCCTCGGCGTTGGAGTCCTGCGCCTCACCGGAGCCGTGGCCGTAGTGCGGTTCGTCGTACGGGTCGTTGGTGCGCTCCATGAAGTTCCAGCCGGCGATGTCGTGGGCGAAGCCGTTGCTGTCGTTGTCGACGTTCTCGGCGCCGTTGTCGCACTGGCGCGGCCCGGTCGGCGTGATGTTCACGAAGTGCCCCACCGGCTCGGTCGCATTGCCGGCGTCGTAGCAGGAGAAGACCTCGATGAGATCCTCGGGCGTGAGCAACCCGGCACTGCCGCCGGTGCAGCCCGCGCAGAAGTACGCGTGGTTCGGCGGGTTGACCCGCGCATCCGCGGCGTAGTCGTCGACGTTGAAGACGCCGTTGTGATCGACGTCGTAGCAGGTCGGGAAACCCGGCGTGGCCAGCTTCTGGTTGCGCGCCGGCAGGGTCACGCTGTCGCATGGCGAGGAGCCACCGGCGATCTGCGGCGGCGGCAGCTCCGCCCAGTTGAGCGCCACCTTGCGACGCAGATCGGTCATCTTGCCCTGGTCGTTCCACATGATCCCGGAGTCGAGGACTGCGATGTGGATGTCGGGCCGCCCGGTGCTCACGTCCCACGCCTTGTCGATGCTGGGGCCCATCACGCCGCCGAGCTCCTGCGCCGTCTTGACGAACGTGGTGTCGGGGTCGACCCGGCTGGTCATGTGCCAGTCGCTGCAGTCGAGGTCGTTGGGCGCGTTGGTGACGGTGGCGTTGCAGTCGATCGGCGGCGTTCGGGTACGGCACGGCAGCCTGGGCGACCGAACCCGCCAGAACGGCTGCCAGCGCCAGAGTCCCTCCTGCGATCGCGCGCACGGGCCGGGACATTACTCCTCGTAGCCGGCGATCCGCTGGTGCACCGGTCCAGCGACGGCGCCCCGGCTTACGATTGGACCGTGGCCGGAGAGAAAAGCCGCGGCGCCCCGAGGCGGCAGAAGAAAAAGCCCAAGGCTGTGAAGCCGGCGAAGACGGCGCCCCAGAGCATCGCTCGCCCCGCCGAGCCTGCCAGCAAGAGCTAGGCGGCTGCGGCGAGGTCGAGATCGACGACGACCACCGCGTGGTCGGACGGCAGCTTGCCCTTGCGCGTCTCGCGATCGATGTATGCGTCCGTGACGCGGGCGGCGATGGCGCTGCTGAGGAGCACGAGGTCGATGCGCATACCGAAGCCCTTGTGGAAGTTGCCCGCCCGGTAGTCCCAGTACGTGAAGGGCTCGCCCTTCAACGCGCGGGGATGCAGATCGACAAGCCCTAGGTCGAGCAGCGCCCGCACCGCCGAGCGCTCTTGACTGGTGACGTGCGTCGATCCGACGAATGCAGCGGGGTCCCACACGTCGCTGTCCTCGGGGGCGACGTTGAAGTCGCCGCAGATCACGAGTGGATCGGTGCTCGAGGCCTGATCGCCGGCGATCGATGCCCGGAACGCGCCGAGCCAGGCGAGCTTGTAGGCGAAGTGAGGGCTGTCGACGGTGCGCCCGTTGGGCACATACACCGACCACACGCGCACACCGCCACAGGTGGCGGCGATGGCGCGTGCTTCGACCTCGGGGAAGCCCGGCTCCTTGGCGAAGCCGCGGCGCACATCGCCCAGCCCGATGCGCGACAGGATGGCGACGCCGTTCCACTGCCCCGTGCCGTGCGTCGCCGCGTCGTACCCGAGCGCGGCCAGTTCGGCCCGAGGGAACTGGCCGTCAGCGAGCTTGGTCTCCTGCAGGCACAGGATGTCCGGGCGGGCCAGGGCCACCCACTCGAGCACGCGGGGGACCCTGACCGCCAGCGAATTGACGTTCCAGGTGGCGAGTCTCAGCTCTGGCGCATGGTGAGGAGACCGAAGAACGCGCCCTGCGGGTCTCGCACGATCGCGAACCGCCCGCCCGGAAAGTCCTGCGGGGCCATCATCTCCTGCCCGCCGCTGCCGGTGGCCTTGGCGAAGGCTTGATCCACGTCCGGCACGTTGAAGTAGATCATCCAGTAGCTGGGAACCTCGGCCGGGACCATCGGGTTCATCTCCATACCCCCGGCGATGGTGTCGTCGCCGATGTGGAACTCGGTGTATGGCGGCGCACTCTCTCCCGCCTCGCTCGTGTGCGCCTTCCAGCCGAAGACCTGCTCGTAGAAGGGGATCGCCTTCTCGATGCCGCGCGCGTTGAGCTCGGCCCAGCCGAAGGTGTTGGGCTCGCCGGCGTGGAAGGCTCCCATCGCCGCCGGCTGCCAGCCCGACACGAACGCACCGCTAGGGTCCTGGAACACCGCCATGCGGCCCTGCGCCCCGACGTCGAACGGCGGCGCCACCACCTTGCCGCCGGCGGCCTCGACGCGCTTGGCCAGCTCGCCCGCATCGGCGGTGCCGATGTACAGCGACCAAGCCGTCGGCTGCTGCGGCGACTGGGTTGGACCGATACCCGCCACGTCGTGGCCGTCGATGCGGGCCATGCCGTACCCGCCGTACTGCGGGTCCTCGATCACCTCGATGTTCCAGCCGAACAGGCCGCCGTAGTAGGTGCGCGACCCGGCTGCGTCGGCGCTCGAGAGCTCGACCCACGCCGGCTTGTTCACCACTGCAGTTTTGGTCTCCGCCATGACCGTCCTCCTCGAATCGTTTTTTGGGCCGCCCAGTTTGACACCGGGGGGTATGGAAGCTAAACTAATTACCAGTAAAACGTGTTTGATGGTGACGGAGGACATGCTATGAGGATGGCAGAGAAGGCGGCTCGAAGGGAGCGCTTCTGGAAGCGGCTGCGCAGGCCCGAGCGGCGTCGCGCACAGTGGTCGCCGGCGGTGAACGACACGCCGGTGTCGTCGATCCTCAGCCCGCACATCCGCCGTGAGGCGCGCTGAGGGTCAGGCGCCTGCCAGGCGGCGCCTGACGAGTCGTGGAAGCGCCAGCGCGGCCAGCAACGCCGCGGCGACGAGCAGAGCGCTGAGCGGCGCCTCGGGGACGGCAGTCGAGCCCTGCGCCGGACCGGGTGGCGAGCCGGCGAGCAGCGGATACGGGTCCATGTAGTAGATGGTCACCGCGCCGTTCGCGCCGGTGACCCGCATGCCCCGCGTGTTCACATCGGGCGTAGCCTGGGCTCGTCCGTCGTAGTCCATGAACGTTCCCGACGCGGTGACCGGCACTGAACCGAACCCGGTGATCCCCGGCAGACCGATCAGGGTGCCAGTGCCCGGCGCGAAGCTGTGCGACGCGTCCGGCAGCAGCCACATCCCCACGGGTCCCTCGGCGCCGCGGCGGGTGAAGTCACCGCTCGGCAGCAGGAACCGGCCCGGCTGGATGACCGTGCCGGCGGGGGGCCCGGGGTCGGTCGAGCACGGCGTCAGGCTGCTCGCAGCGGCGCAATCGGCGAGCTGGGCGAGGTGCTGTCCGATCAGCGTTCCGGCGTCCGGGCCAACGGACTCCGATTCGAGCTTGTGATATTCGCCGTTGGCATCGTGGCTGTCGGTCGGATCGGGGTTGTTGCTCGGGCAGTTGGGGTCCGTGTACACGGCGTTGCCGCCGAACCATCCGGGGCCGGGAATGATGTAGCCGATCATGTCGTCGCCGAGCCCCATCTGCAGGCGGTATGTGGCGGCCGCATGCCAGGTGGGCACGGGCGGATTGGGCCGAGACGGACACGAGATCTGCTCGATGCCGAAGGGGTGGCCGAGCGCCTCGGCGGGATAGGACTCGCCAGGGCTGACCAGCATCTCCACCTGCGGGCCGAGGTGAACGAGTCCGACCTCGGTGGTGAAGCAGACGTTGGCGCCGCAGCTCCCGGTGGGATCCGCGTGCCGGTGCGCGAAGAGCTGCGCGCCGAAGGCGGCGACGAAGAGCTGGTTCTGCAGCGGCACGTCGAACGTGTCGCGCCGGAAGGTGATCGCGTGGGGCTGCACCACCTCGGCGCCGGGCAGCGCGTTGAGGACATCCTGGGCGAGGTCGCCGCCGGTGGCCTGCGGCAGGTCGACGCAGCCTTCGGTGTACGACGAGGGGTGCGCGGGCAGAATCGGCGGGCAGGCGTTATTTGGATTGGCGACGAGATGCGGGTCCTCGATGCTGCCGTTGTCGGCGACCAGGAACATCGCCTGCCCGGAGCCCAGAGCGCTCTCGACGTGGGAGGCGAACGCGCCGGGCCAGTCGTCGGTGACCGCGCGGTTGAGCCGCAGCCCGTTGTACACGACGCCGTCGTCGGCGTGGCCGCTCTGCTGGTTGTGCGCAGCGAAGTTGAGCAGCGTCTCGATGTTCTGGCCGGTGCCGGCGTCGACGAGCTGCAGCACCCGGAGCTTCGGGTCGATCGCCGTGGGATTGCCGTTGCTCGGGTCGCCGCTGATGGCGTCGGTGGTGAGGAAGGTCACGCTGAGCCGCGAGCGCACCGTCTGCGATGCCGTCTCGGCGGCCTTCATGACGGCCGGTCGCATCGCATCCACCGCCTGCTCAGCAGCCGCGGTCGCCTGCTGCACGAGGTACGCGATGTAGTAGTCGTCGATTCCCGAGTGCACCCCGAAGGTGCTCGTGGGGTCGGCGGGCGCGCCGTAGATGCCGATCGGGTCCGGCGACGATTCGTTGTGCGTGCTGCTGACGAACACCTCGTTGACCGACGGCCGCGCCGCCTCGACGGCGGCTCGGATGCGCTGGATGTCCTCGTTCATCAGGCCCTGCGAGGTGATGGACTCGATGACCAGCGTGGTCGATCCGTCCGAGATCGCCAGTGCCCGAGCCCAGATGTCGTCGTGCACCCACTCGAAGAGGTGGTCCACGCCGCCGGAGTTGTACATGCCGTCGTAGCGGCCGTTGGCGTTGGCGTCGCAGTACGCGTCCTGCGTGTAGTCGAAGAAGCCGTCGTTGTCGCTGTCCTGGTACGGCTCCTGCAGGTCGAAGATGCGGTGGCCGTTGAAGACGGCGCGCGGGCACAGCGTCTCGGGGAACTCCTGCAGATCGCGGGCGGTGTCGAACAGCGGCGGTGTGACCGGCACGGCGCTCGCACCCGCAAGCCAGGATGACGGCGCCGCGGCGGCATCAGGCGCTCCGGTCAGACCGAGCAGCATGGCCAGTCCCAGCCCCGCGGCCCAGATGCCCGACTTCGAGACCAAGGCTTGGCTCCCTCCCTGTGGCGGTGGCGTCAGCGCGCGACGTTACTCTGCGATGCCGGCGGTTCGCAACGTGGCACCGGGCATGGTGACAGAGCGAACCGCTTCATCGAGGGCAGTCGATACTGCGCGAAAGCGGCGCTCCGCGCCGCCGGCTGACTCGTCGATCGCGGTCACGCCGGTCCTGCCCCCTGCGGCGATCGCGCTGACGAGATGGAAGACGGTGCCGGACATGCGCTCACTGTCCCAGCGCAGGGTCGTTTCGGCGAGGTCGAGCAGGTCGTCAGGTGTGAGCGCGTGGTAGGCGGATGATTCGACATGGTCGCTGGCGACGTACGAGCGTTGCCGCCCGTCAACCCCGATGAAGTCACCGGTTGTCTCGTCGTACGTGCCATCGGTGAGCGACAGCATCGCCAGCATCGGGTGTGTCGTGCCGCCGCTGCGCAGGTTGATTTCGATGGCGTACGGGTGCCAACGGCCGGCCGACTGCCGGACCACCACGAAGTCCACCGAAAAGCGGCCGAGCATTCCTTCACGGGTGAGTCGCCTGCCGATCTTGACCGCCTCCGCGGTGATGAGCTGACGGTAGGTCGGGTGAGCAGGGAAGCGGCATCCGAGAAATGTCATGCCGTTGGCGCCGCCGAGAATCTGGTCGTGCGTCGACAGCAGCTCGAACTCGCCGCTCGGTCCAGACCGCATCTGCACGCTCGGGCTCTGGAACTCCGCTCCGCTGACGCGCAGCTCGACGACGCCACCTTGCCGGTCGAGTTGCTCCAGGAAGGCCTCGGGCAGGAGATCGGTGTCGTCGGGTTGTACGGCGCGCACTCGCCCGGCGATGTCTTTCGCGTCACCTGCTCCGGCGAGGCGAACGATACCGTTGCCAAGACCGCCGACACCCGAGTCCATCTTGACGATCACCTCGTTCATCGCGCGATGAGACGCGCGCAATTGACCGATGGCCTCGACGACGTCGTCGACGCTGCGCACGCCGTTGACGCCGGGCGCATGCGGGACGCCTTCCTGCTCGAACAGCTCGCGTCCGCCCACCTTCGTCCCGAATCGCTTCAGGTGTAGCGGAGCGCCGTACAGCGCGACGCCTAGCCGGAGGGCGAGCTGTACTTCCGCAGGGCCGCACATGAAGGGCAGAATCAGCGCGCGCTCAGGGTTGGGAAGGAGACGGCGGATCCGCTCGATCATCCGGGGGCGTTCGAGGACCTTCTCGGTGAGCGGCCTGCTGCTGCCATCGCCCACCGACAGGAACTGGAGACGGCTCCGAGCATCCGCGCGGTCAGCGCTTGGCACCAGGTCGAAGTAGTAGTCCACGAGCCGGGGAAGCATCGGCACGGAGGTCACGTAGATCACGTGCCCGTCGGGTTGCCGCAGCAATGACATGATGGCGCACAGAAAGCGCTCCTCATAAGCGGGGATCACGTGCTGCAGATGAGGAGGGAGCTCCACTCCCAGCGAATGCACGACTATGACGGTGCGATTGGCGGGTGCCGATCGTGTGGTCATCGTGGGCCAGAGATCGCGCAGCCGTGTCTGGAGCTGGGCGAACCGCTCTTCCTCTAGCACTCGCGACACCGATTAGCTTTGAGCTTGCGCGTCATGCGGCACCGCGTCGACGACGTTTCCGGTCTTCTCATCGCAGGCTGGATCATGCCACCGCGCGCCAGGTCGTCGGGTACGCGGTTGCGGGCACAATAACGATGTGAGGTACGCGGACCAGAGCGCCCTGCTCGTCGACTGATGACAAGCATCACCGTCGCGCGACCTGCTGACTTCGAGAACCTGCTCAGCCTCGTTCGCGACTATTGCGATTTCTATGGTGCGACACCCAGCGACTCGGCCCTGCTGGCGCTGTTCTCCGCGTTGAGCGACGATCCCGCAAGGGAAGGGGTGCAGCTCATCGCCCGGGACGACGACGGGACACCGCTGGGCTTCGCCACCGTGTACTGGAGCTGGTCGACGACACGCGCCGCGCGCATCGGCGTTATGAACGACCTCTTCGTCGTGCCGGCCGCGCGCGGCACGGGACTCGCTGAGCAGTTGATCCGCGCGTGCGAGCGGCAGTGTGGTGAGCGCGACGTCACGGTGCTGTCGTGGCAGACGGCCCCGTCGAACCGGCGCGCCCAGCGCGTGTACGAACGAGTCGGCGCGATCCGCGAGGAATGGATCGACTACTGGCTGGCGGCGCCGCCGCGGGCGTGATCGCTCGTTAGCCCCAATCGACCGGTTCGACGTCGAGCCGCACTGTCAGGGGCCCAGGGTGACGCACCTGTGAGCCGCGGGCGAGCGCACCAGGGCTACCATGGTGTGGTTCAGGGTGCGGGTGCCGCGTGAGGGCCTGCCGGGTGCAAAGGAGGACACATGGGAACAACGCTCAATCCCTATATGAATTTCCGCGGCAATGCCCGCGACGCGATGGAGTTCTACAAAGAGGTGTTCGGCGGCACGCTGACCATCTCGACGTACGCAGACCTCCATGCTTCCACGGATACCAGCGAGGACAAGCTGGTGATGCACGCCGATTTCGAAGGGTCGAACGGCATCCGGCTCATGGCAGCCGACATGCCGAACCGCATGGAGTTTCATGCGGGAAACAACTTCTCGCTCTCACTAAGCGGCGAGTCGGAGGCTGAGCTTCGCGGCTACTTCGACAAGCTGTCGTCGGGCGGCTCGGTGACGATGCCACTCGAGAAGGCCGAGTGGGGCGACACCTTCGGGATGTGCTCCGACAGGTTCGGCACCCAGTGGCTCGTCAACGTCAATGCCCCCAAGGAGGCCGGCGTCTCATAACCCGCGCGCTTCAACCTAGCCAACGAAGGAGGCCCGACTCGCGTTGAGACCGGGCTTCCCGTTGGAGTGTCGGTCAGACGGTGGCTGTCGCCAGGGTTGGCATCACGCCGAGCTGGGTGAGCAAGTCCACTTGATCGAAGCAGACCCGCGATTCGATCGCGAGCTCGTTCTCATATCGCGTGATCAGGACGGCTTTGACGACGAGCTTCTTGCCGGTTGCGGGGATGGTTCCCGCGGGACCCTCGAGCGGGCCTTGGTGCGTGCCTTCGAACGTCACCTCGTCAACGACCCATGGGCCGCTGATCAGCTCGTTCCGAACGGTCAGCTTGGAGTCTGGGCACGCCTTGAGCCACGTCATCGTGTAGCCGATGGCGTCCTGGCCCCGAAGCTTGATGCCACCCGGAGCCTCGAACGTGCCGCTGGGGTGGTTGAGAACGCGGAGTGCGTTCTCGTCGTGGGCGTTGAACGCCCTGATGAAGCGCGTGGCGCTGTCTTTCACGTCTGTCATGCCTCTCCTCCTTGGGGATGAGTGCGGATGCGGAGGGCGAAGAAAAGGGCTTGGAGGAACTGGCATGGCACCCGTCAGAGGGCTGCCCGGACCGGCGCCTTGGGGGCTCTCGCCTCAGTCCTTGAACTGTTGCAGCATAGCAGATTTTCGTGAGAAATTGTTGCGGCGCCGTGCTAGTATCATGAGGCTATCGTGCGCCCCCGTCCACTCTCTGTCGTCGAGGCCGCGGCCGTATTGCATACGTCCGAGGCATATGTCCGCCGCCTGCTGGCCAGCCGGCGGCTCTATGGGATCAAGATCGGCCCGGTCTGGGGCGTGTTCGAGGAGGACCTGGAGAGCTTCATGCGGCTGCGACGTCCTCCCGGTCGCCCCCGCAAGGCACGGAGACGTCCGATTGCGGAGAAGGAGATGCGATTGTGCATCACCCGCGAACGTGCCGCGGCGGGGACCGACGATTCTCTGTTGAAACCAAAAGGGGAACGCACGACGAGGCGCGCCGGATAAAAGAGAGCGGTATGGCCGAACATGCGGTTGTGGTAGCCGGTGGCGGCCCGACGGGGCTGATGTTGGCGGGTGAGTTGGCGTTGACGGGTGTCGACGTTGCCATTGTCGAGCGGCGCACCAGCCACGAACTTACGGGCTCGCGCGCAGGCGGTCTGCACTCACGCATCGTCGAGGTTCTGGATCAGCGTGGAATCGCTGATCGGTTCTTTCGCAGGCGCCGTCTGGCTGACGCGCTGTACCTCTGGACCTTCTGCACACTCACTCGGTCCGCGGGCGCTCATGGCTACTACAAGACACACCGCGCTCCGCGGACACACCCACCACCAAGCGCTCCGCGCTCTCGCAAACCATTTGGTCGCGATCCCGCACGGATGATGTCTAGATGCGACCGCCGGCTAGCTGGTGGCGAGACTCCGCGTCGTCGACGCGATCGGCGTCCTCGAAACGCTCTTCGTCCTCTATGGCCCCATCGGGTCGTCGACCCTCCA
>VBJV01000224.1 GCA_005879785.1 Chloroflexota bacterium | reverse complement strand
GGCGGCCGTGCTCCAGCGCCGGCGCCACCGGGTTGCCAAGGCTGCGGCGGGAACGGCGCCCCCTGCCCGCGCGACCCCCGTGGCCGCTCAGGCCGAAGGGCCGTTCGGGGATCCGCGGCTCGTCATCCCGGGCCGCAGCCCGGCGCCGTTCCTTGTCGGGCTGGGGCTTGCCGTCGCGTTCCTTGGCCTCGTCTTCGGAGCGTGGCTGACCATCGCCGGTGGGATCGTGGCGCTCATCGGCGCGCGGACCTGGATCGCCGAGGTCATGCGGGAGTCGCGCGTCATCGACTGATGCTCATCGATCAGAGAGGAGCGTCCGGCAGAGCAAGGCGTGAGGGTGCTCCATGCGATTCCCCCCTGCCGGGGTAGGATGCGCGCGAATGCTCGGCAATTCGATCCGGCTGTTCAGGGTGGCTGGGATCGATGTGGGCGTCCACGTCAGCTGGCTCGTGATCTTCGCGCTCGTGACGTGGTCGCTGGCGGTTGGCGTCTTCCCGTCGATCGCCGGCCTGAAGGGCCTGCCCGAGTGGGAGTACTGGGTCCTCGGGGCGATCACGGCGCTTCTCCTCTTCGCCTCGGTCATCGTCCACGAACTGGCCCACTCGCTGGTGGCCAAATCGCGGGGCCTCGGCGTGCGCTCGATCACGCTCTTCATCTTCGGCGGCGTCTCGAACCTGGCGGGCGAGGCAAAGAAACCGTCCACCGAATTCATCATCGCGATCGTCGGGCCGCTGACGAGCTTTGCGATCGCGGCCGTGGCGTACGTCGCGGACGCGGCGCTTCCCGCGTCGGCCGCCGTACCCGACGCGGTGTTGAGCTACCTCGTGTACATCAACCTCGCTCTCGGCGCCTTCAACCTCATCCCGGGGTTCCCGCTCGACGGGGGCCGCGTCTTCCGGGCCCTGGCCTGGACATGGACGGGCAGCCTGCGGCGCGGGACCGAGATCGCGGCGTTCGTCGGGCACCTCGTCGCGTGGGGCCTTCTCCTTCTTGGGTTCTACCTGATCCTCGTGCGGGGGGATCTCTTCCAGGGGATCTGGCTGGGAGCCATCGGCTGGTTCCTCCAGAACGCTGCCAGCTCGAGCCTCCAGCAGGTGCTCATCGAGCAGCGCCTGCGTGGGGCGCGCGTGGCCGACGTCGTCGAGCCGGATACGACCGTCGTCGCGCCGGATCTCCCCCTCGTCACGCTCATCGAGGACTCCTTCATGCGCGGCAACCGGCGCGCGGTGCCGGTCGTTTCGGACGGGCGCCTGGTGGGCATGGTCACCGTGGGTGACGTGAAGGAGGTGCCCCGCGACCGCTGGCCGACGATGACCGTGGGCGAGGTCATGGGCGGCCGCGACGGGGTCGTCTCGGTCGGGCCGCGCGACTCGCTCCAGCGGGCGCTCGAGGCGCTGGCCAAGGGGGATTTCGAGCAGGTGCCCGTTGTCGAGGACGGCAAACTCGTGGGCGTCGTGACCCGGGCGGACATCGTGCGCCAGATCCAGCTTCGCGAGGCGCTCGACCTCGAAGGCGTGCTTCCGAGGCCCGCGGCCAGCCCGGCCCGATGACGGCGACCAAGCCCGCACCGGGCACCGAGCTCTCGGCGCGGGATCGGAGCGACCCGTCGCTCTGGCACGAGCTCGCGCAGCAGCTGCGCGTCGACTCGATCCGCTGCAGCTCGGCGGCCGGGTCGGGCCACCCGACCTCGTCGATGTCGGGGGCCGACCTCATGGCGGTCCTGATCGCGAGGCACTTCCGCTACGACCCCACCAAGCCACGCGACCCCCACAACGATCATCTCGTCTTCTCGAAGGGCCACGCCAGCCCGCTCCTGTACTCGATGTTCAAGGCGATGGGCCTGATCGACGACGCCGAGTTCATGACCTATCGGACGTTCGGCAGCCGCCTCCAGGGCCATCCCGTGCCGCTCCTGCCGTGGGTCGAGGTGGCCACCGGCTCGCTGGGCCAGGGCCTGCCGATCGGGGTCGGCATGGCCATCGCCGCCAAGCACCTGGATCGCCTCCCGACGCGGGTCTGGGTCATGTGCGGCGACAGCGAGATGGCCGAAGGCTCCATGGACGAGGCGCTCGAGCATGCCG
>VBJV01000223.1:2527-3534 GCA_005879785.1 Chloroflexota bacterium | reverse complement strand
GGCTTGGCGGCCCTGCGCCTTGTGCCCGCCCAGCGCGGTCGCGGTTTGCGGCGTCAGTCCGAGGTGGCCCATCACCGGCATGCCGGCCGCGACCAATGCCCGCACGCGGTCCAGCGAGGGCCCGGCGCCCTCCAGCTTGACGGCGTCGGCGCCGCCCTCCTTGATCAGCCGACCGCCGTTTGCGACCGCCTGCTCGTCGCTCACCTGGTAGCTCATGAACGGCAGATCGCCGATCACCAGAGCGTTCTCGACGCCGCGGCTGACGGCGCGGGTGAGGATCGTCATCTCGTCCATCGTCGCCGGCACGGTGGTCGCGTGCCCCAACACCACATTCGCGGCGGAGTCGCCGACCAGCACGATGTCGACGCCGGCCGCGTCCACGATCCGGCCGCTGGGGTGGTCGTAGGCGGTGATCATCACGATCGGGCGCTGCTCGCGCTTCATCTCCCGCAGGGCGGGCAGGGACAGCTTCACGGTGCCTCCAGCGTCAGGTTGTCGATCAGTCGGGTGGCGCCGAAGCGGGCGGCGCCGATCACCAGCGCGCCCGCCCGGGGCGGACAGGGCTGAAAGGTGTCGGCGTCGACAACGTCAAGGTAGTCCAGCTCGCCCTCGACCAGAGCCGGATCGCGGGCGACCAGCGCCCGGTGCAGGCTGGCCGCGCGCACGCGATCCTCGTCCGAGAGATACGCATTGCGCGACGACAGCGCCAGGCCACTCGGATCGCGAACGGTCGGCACGGCGGCGACCGAGACGGCGAGGTCGAGGTCACGGGTCATGCGCCGCACAACCGCCAACTGCTGCGCGTCCTTCTGGCCGAAGTAGGCGACGTCGGGCCGCACCTGGTGAAGCAGTTTCAGCACAACTGTGGCGACCGCCGCGAAGTGTCCCAGCCGGGAGGCGCCCTCATAGCGCGAGCCGAGATCGCCGACCGAGACGGTGGTGTCGAAGCCAGGCGGGTACATCTGTTCGACGGTGGGCTCATAGACCTCGTCCACGCCCTCCTCGAA
>VBJV01000223.1:0-2333 GCA_005879785.1 Chloroflexota bacterium | reverse complement strand
GAGCGGCGCCAGCTCAGCACCGATCGCCTCCATGTGAGCAGCCACGGTGGCCGCATCACCGCGCGCGATCGGGCCGGTGGGCGGGCGATCGGCCACCTCCAGCGTTCGCTCCTGGAGCGGGCGCAGCGCCTGACGGGCGAGGTCGCGGTCGAGGCCGGCGCGCTCCATCAAGCCGATCGCCACCTGGGTCAGCGTGACCAGGTAGTTGGAGGCGAACGCCGACGCCGCGTGGTAGACCGGCTTGGCCTCGTCGGCCAGCGCGAACGGCGTCATGCCGAGCTCGTGCGCAAGCCGCTCGCCGACCTCGCGGTCGCCGGTGACGGCGGCGTAGGCGCCCTCGAGCTGGTCGGGGCCGAGCTCGCGCCAGATGGTCTGGAGCGGATGCACGCAGGCGGTCGGGCCCGCGGCGGCGTCCAGGACGTGGACCGAGGTGGCGCCCGAGAAGTGGATCACCGCGGCGCCTGCCTCCAGCCGCGGCGCGAGCGCCTCGCAGACGGAGCCGATCGCCGCGTCGGGCGTGGCGATCAGCAGTCGCCTGCAGCCGGTGAGGTCAGGCTCGCTGTCGCGGCCGATCAGGCTCGCGGCCAGGCGGGTGGCGACGGTTTGGCCGACCCTGCCGGCCCCGATGACGACGGTCGATGAGTGCATCCGCTCCAGTTCCCAGTGGGGATACCAGGCTTCCAGTGGTCACTGTAGAGGATCGATCCTGCGCGCCCCGCCATCTACGATTGCTGCATGGGGCAGGGAATCGTGCTTCTGCTGGACGGCGAAGCGGACGCAACGGTGCGCGCGTGCTGGCAACGCCTGGATGACGCCGGCATCCCCTCGCTCACCACGTATACGCACGGCAGACACGTGCCACACATCTCGCTGGTGGTGGCCGAGCGGGTGGAGGTCGGCGGGTGGCGGGGTGCGCTTCGCGAGGGGTGGTTCGCCGGGCCGCCGGTCTCCGTCCAGCTGGGCCCGGTGGACAGTTTCCCGGAGGGCGGCTGGGTCTTCCTGGGCGTCGACGGCCTCGATCGTTCCGCCCACCGCCGATTTGTCGCCTCGCTTGGCGACGACGTAACGGATCCGTGGGAGCACTACCTGCCCGACCGGTGGGTGCCGCATTGCACGCTCGCCGGAGGCCTCGATCCGGATCAGCTCGACGCGGCGCTCGAGGTGCTCGCGGGATCCTGGCTGCCGATCGCCGCCACCATTGATTCGGCCGCCGTGATCGACGCCGAATGCGGCTCCATCCGCAGGCTGCTGCCGGTCGCCCACGGGTGAGTCCGTCGGTATGCTGTGGTCATGCCGATCTACGAGTACCTCTGTGCCGGTTGCTCCCGAACGTTCGAGGAGCTGGTCTCCGCCAGCGATGAGTCCGGCGTGCGGTGCCCCGAGTGCGGCGAGGCTGCGGTCACCCGGCTGCTCTCGTCGTTCGCCACCTCTCGACCGGAGGGCGCGATGGTGGGCGGCGGTGGTGGTGGCTGCTGCGGCGGCAGCTGCGGCTGCGGTCACTAGCGTCCTGCGCGGTGCCATAGGATTGGGCCGTGCCGTTCACGCTCAGGAACATCAGGCAAGATCTGGATGACCTAGGCTCCAAGTTCGACGGCGCGCCGGACCTGGAGTTCCGCGCGGCGACCGTGGCGCTCGAGCTCGAGAACTCCGGCCTGAGCTATCAGCGCATCCCGCCCGGCTATCGGTTTCCGTACGGCCACACGCACAAGAAGCAAGAGGAGGTGTACGTCGTCGTGCGCGGGAGCGGGCGGATGAAGCTCGACGACGAGATCGTCGAGCTCAAGGAATGGGACGCGGTGCGCGTCCCGCCCGGTACCTGGCGGGGCTACGAGGCCGGGCCGGAGGGCCTCGAGATCCTCGTCATCGGCGCGCCCAATCTCGGCGGAGCTCCGCGCGACGACGTCGATGGCCAGCGCGACTGGTGGGCTGACCAGTAGAGATGCCAGACCCCGGTCGCGCTCGACCAAGACCGCCGAGCGTTGCGTCCGCCACACCTGCGAGAATCCGGTCCATGCAGGATGCCGAGTCCCGACGCGCCGAGCTCGAGCGCCAGTCCGGCGAGTGGCGGTCCTGCGAACGCTGCGCCCTCGCCGCCACGCGGACCCAGGTGGTGGTCGGAAGCGGCGACGCCGATGCGGATCTGATGTTCGTCGGTGAGGCGCCCGGCTTTCACGAGGATCGCCAGGGAGTACCGTTCGTCGGCCAGGCGGGCAAGCTGCTCGAGGGCTTGCTGGAGGGCATCGGCCTCACCCGCGAGCGCGTCTATATCGCCAACGTTCTCAAGTGCCGTCCGCCGGGGAACCGCGATCCCCAGCCCGACGAGATCGAGGCCT
>VBJV01000222.1 GCA_005879785.1 Chloroflexota bacterium | reverse complement strand
CGCGGCGATGACGCCGGAGAGTCGCAACGTGGCATACACGGCCTCGAGATCGGCCGCGAGGTACAACGTGCCGAGACGCTGACTCCCCGCCTCCGCTACCGGCTGGAAGCCGATCAGCTTCCCGCGCTCGAAGCGGTACCCGTCCGGCCCCGGCGTCGGCGGGAGGGCGCCGCCCGGCAGGTTGGCTGGATAGGTGGCAAACAGGTGGCCGTTCTTGTCGTACAGCGCGGCCGCCACGATGTGCGGGTCGGCCCGAAGGGCGGCGAGGAGCTCTCGAGCGTCCGCGTCGTTGGCAAAGGCGAGGGAGGCCGTGGTGTTGGTGGCGAGGATGCGTCCGCGCACCGACAGGGTGCTCCGCATGGTCTGCCGGAACAACCAGTATTGGTACCCCACGAGCGCGGCGGACGTCAGCAACAGCACCAGCCCGCTGATGAGCACGAGCATCGCGGTCAGCTTCTGCCTGATCGGCCAATCGCGCAGTGACATCTCACCGCCCCCGCGGCGTGACGATATCGGCGACCCGGAGCAGCTTGGAGCTGACCGTCAGACTCGCCGCTTGTGCTGCGCCGAGGTTGATCTGCAGCCGGATGCGGTGCTGGTCGGTCACAAAGCGAATCATGCCGCCGCGTTCGGCGAACCCGGCGTCGTCGCTCACGGTGAGAATCGGCCGGTTCCGGAGATTCGCGAGCACCTCATCCAGTCGAGCGCCGGTGGCCCTGCTGATGAACAGGATGTGACAGGTCTTGATCTCGCCCACGTTGTGATAGCGCTGAACCTGGAAGCCTCGCCCGCGTACTTGCTCACGGCGTATGGTCTGATCGAGAAAGCCCTCGAACGGGTCGTCCCCCAGCACGCCGATAACGAGCGGGGTTGCAGAGTCAGCAAAGGCCGCGGCCGGCCAATCGACGAATTGCGCGAAGTTGAACAGGAACATGGCCTTCACTTGATACTCCGGAGCCTGCACGGTTTGCCCGGCCAGACCGGCCCCCCGCACGAGCAGCAGCGCGGACGCAAGGATCGCCGCTTCGGCCACGCGCCGTACACCACGCCGCCTGTCTGCTGGGGCGAAGCTCGCGCTCAGAAGCGCCATTCGACCGCCCCATACACGCCGCGCTCGATGTCCCGACGTGCGGCCGGCGCGCCAAACTCCGCGTGACGACGGTGTAAGAGATTCTGCCCGACGAGCGATAGATCGAGTTTCGACGACGGCTGCCAGGCCAGCTTGGCATTCAGCTCGGCATACGCCGGGACCTGCTGATTGGTGATGTCATCGATCGCACGGAACCCGGCGTCGAATCCCAGGTGTGCCGGCAGAGCGACTGACGATTGCAGAAAGAACTGGCGATCGGGAGTGTGGGACTCCGCCGCGCCCCGGGACGTGTCGGTGCTGCCTGGCTTGGGCCAGACGTGAACGCGCAGCTCGGTGTAGCCTGCCCGCATCCGCCACCGGTTGGTGAGCCAGTACTCGGCCGTCACCTCCGCTCCGAAGGACTCGCCGTCCTGCCCGTTGCCGATGACGAGGGGGGAGGCTGCAGGCGGGTTGACCTGCTCCAGACTGCGGAGCCCGTAGTAGCGGCTGTAGAACGTCGCCACAGAGAGGGCTAGAGACCCCTGCTGATGGCGGGCCGCCGGCTAGGAAATAGGGCGGTTGAGCCGGGGCAAAGAGCTCCCGGTCGATGCGCGACGGCGTTCGCAGCGCGCGCGAGACGGCCGCCCATAGGGTCCCGGACGGGCTGAGCCCCCAGTTCACTCGGCCGCTGGGCTGGATTTCGAAGCCGGTGTAGTCGTTGTGCTCGATCTTGCTGCCGAGTGCCACGTGCAACCGATTGGGGACGAGCGCGATCTCGTCCTGGACGAACCCGGTGAACCACTGTCGCGCGACCTGTGGCGGCAGGAAGGCCAGGGCGGAGCTGTTGGCGACGCGATCGTTGCTCAGGCGGTAGCCGAGGCCCCAAACCACGTCGTGCCGCACGCCTAATCGCGCACGGTGCTGCAAATCGACGTCGTAGGTGTCGAGATCTTCCCCAAAGGTGCCCGGAATGTGGCGGTGAGTCCGGTCATAGTACAGCTGGGCGGCGAGACTCGACCGGTCGGAGATCGTGTACGACCACTTCGCCATCACGTTGCCGCCGCCGACGGTGATGTCACCGGCGCTGCGCTGGGCGATGCGGCCATCGTAGAGATCGCCTTGCAGGGTGACGCGGTTCACGTTCGAAGCGTCCCAATCCATGCGGAACCCACCCTGTCCCAGGTGCCAGTCATCGGCAGCGTCCTGGCCGCTTGGCAACGCCGTCGCCTCGCGACCAAAACCCCTGCCGTAGATCCGATAGCGTACGCTGGAGCCCAGCGCCCCTCCGTAGCGGACGGTTCCGAAGGCGCGCTGCTCGGTGCCGCCGCCTCCCGACAGGAGCAGTCCCTGCGTCTGTTTCGCGCCCTGCGTGATGACGTTGATCACGCCGTTGACCGCGTTGGCCCCCCACAGCGTGGCCCCGGGCCCGCTGATGACCTCGATCCGGTCGACGTCCGTGAGGGGCACCTCCTGCACATCCCAGAACACACCCGAGAACAACGGGGTGTACACCGTGCGTCCATCGATGAGCACGAGGAGCTTGTTGGCGGTGGTGCTATTAAAGCCGCGCGCACTGATGGCCCATTGGCGCGCATCGACCTGCGCGACCTGCAAGTTGGTGGCGAGGCGCAGGACCTCCGGGAGACTCGACGCGCCGGAGCGACGCATGTCGTCCCGCGTGATCACTTGGATCGCCGAGGCGGTCTGCGACAGACGCTCGGGACGCTTCGAGACGGAGGTGACCTGCAGGTTCATCAGTTGTTCGATACTCAGCTTCTTCAAGGCCTCGGCGGACAGCGTGGAATCCGGCCGCTGGGCGCTAGTGTCTGGTTGCTGGGCGAAGCCGGGCTCAGTGAAGCACACGAGGCCTAAGGTGAAGAGCATCGCTGTCGGGGCCGCAACGGTCCTCATGTCAGCCATCGGTCGGCACCCCCTGGTCTATGGCGCTTCGCGAGCAGTCGCCACC
>VBJV01000228.1 GCA_005879785.1 Chloroflexota bacterium | reverse complement strand
CAGCTGCGGCGAGCTCATGCCCGATTCTCGTTGCTTCGGTCGGAGCCCGACATAGCACTCGATGTCGCGGCTTCGTCGGAATCGCCCAGGGTCATCGTTGAGGACGAGGACGAACGCCAGAGCGGTTAGCACCCACCCCATGAATCGATTGAATCGCTTTAGTGGCCGGATACTCGCGGGTCGCCTTCTCCGTGACCAGTCGCTCGTACCCCTGAATTTCGTCGGTCAGGTTCTCGACCAGCAAGCCCGTGCGCTCCGGGTAGATCTCGGCGTTCTTACCCGAGGCGTACTCGGCGAGAAACTGCCCTCCCTCGAGCGACTGTCGCAGGCGATCGCTTCGAGCGACACGGTGTACGTCAGGGCATGGTGAGCTAGCGGGCCTTGTTCGAGGGCGAGGCGCATCGTGAATGCCTGTGGTCAGAAAAACTTGACGAGGCAGTGTAGACTGCCGCGGTGTGGGCGCGGGGGGCCTTCCAATCTACGAAATCGTCTGGACGCGCTTGCTGTCCCTGCAGCTGGGCCACACCGTGGCCGCGGCAGGGACCGTGCTCGCGGCGTTCATGGGAGGGCTGGCCGCCGGTGCGCTCGTCGGCGGCCGCGTAGCCAGTCGCTTCGATCGCGCCCGCGCGCTGCGAGGCTACGCGGTTGTCGAACTGGTCATCGGCGCGTGCGCTGTGGCGCTGCCGTTCGGCTTGCGCGCCCTCGAACCCGTCCTGGCTCTTGCCTACGGTGATGAACCAGGGTGGAGCTTCGCGGTCGCGCGATTCGGGTTGAGCCTCGTTCTGGTGTCCCTTCCCGCGGCGGCTATCGGTGCGACCTTCCCCTTGGCAATCAGATGGTTCGTGAGCGACGCATCAGCTGCGGGGCGCGACGCGGGGGGACTCTACGCCCTTAACACCGTCGGGGGAGCGGTGGGCGCGCTCGCCACCGGGTTCGTGCTCATCCCTGCCATCGGTCTGCGCGCGACGACGCTGGTGGGGATCGCGTTGAATGTGGCCGCGGCCGGCGGCGCATGGCTCGTCGCGAACCGTATGTCTCGGGTTGTCGTCGCTCCGGCCCCGTCGCAACAGCCGAAACCCCGCCGGCGTACGCCTCCACGTCGTCGTGCAGTCGTCCACACACCGGCAACGCCGCGATGGCTGCCGGCTGCGGTGTTGGGGCTCTCGGGGTTTGTGGCGCTCGTCTATGAAGTCGCGTTCACCCGGGCGCTGGCGATCGCGCTCGGCCCAACCACGTACGCCTTCGCGGCGATGCTAACGGCCTTCATCAGTGGCCTGGCTATTGGGGCGGCTCTGGCCTCGCGAGTCGGCTCGACAGAGAGCGCCCGAGCCTTTGCCATCGGGGGGTTGATGTTGGCGAGTGCGGCGGCCGCCGTGGGGACCGGCTGGTTCGCCGGTACCCACCTGCCGCTCCTGATCGCGGACGCGGTCGCCGATCCAGTCGCGGGCGCTTCGGAAATCTTGACGCGGGAGGCGCTGTACGGCGTTGGCGTGCTCCTGCCGCTCAGCTGCCTGTTCGGGGCTATCTTTCCTATGGGGATTGCCCTTGCGGCCCGCAGCGACGAGGCAGTGACTCACGAGGTGTCTGTCCTCTACGGGATCAACACTATCGGCGGAGTGGCAGGCTCGCTCGCCGCGGCCTTCGTCCTCGTGCCAGGGGTCGGGTTACAGCAGACCCTTCGACTGGCCGGGCTCCTCGCAGTGGGCGCGGCTTGCCTTCCCTTCGTGTTCGGACGGCTCACGGCGCGGCAGCGAGGGGCAGGGATCGCGGCGCTGGTCGCAGCCGGTGCGCTGTTGTTCGTCGTGCCCGGCTGGGACCTGAACTTGCTCTCCAGCGGCGTCTACAAGTACGCCGCAGACGTCCGCGGTCTCAATCTCGACCTGGTCACCGCGCTTAGGGCAGGACGCTTGCTCTACTACAAGGAAGGGGCGGCAGCGACGGTGTCGGTGAGGCGGCTGGCCGGCACGATTGCGCTCGCGATCGACGGCAAGATGGATGCCTCGAACCGAACCGACATGCTGACGCAGAAGCTTCTGGCGCACCTGCCGCTGCTGCTGCATGCGAGCCCCCGCAGTGTCGGGGTGATCGGGTTGGGCAGCGGCGTTACCCTGGGAGCGGCGCTCTCTCACCAGATCGAGCGTGCCGATGTCATCGAGATCTCGCCCGAAGTGGTCGAGGCTTCGTCGTTCTTCATCAATGCCAACAACAGGGCGCTCGAGGACCCGCGCACCCACCTCATCGTGGGCGACGGCCGGTCGCACCTGCAGCTCACGTCACGGCGGTACGACGTCATCATCTCCGAGCCGTCGAACCCCTGGATGGCCGGCGTCGCATCGCTCTTCACGCGGGAGTTCTTCCTGGCCGCGCGGGCCCGCCTCGCGCCAGGAGGCGTCATTTGCCAGTGGGCGCACACCTACGACATGCGCGACGCCGATCTGCGGTCGATCGCCTCGACATTCGCGAGCGTCTTCTCGAACGGCACCGCGTGGCTGCTGGGGGAGGGCGACGTGCTGTTCATCGCGACAAACGACGCAGAGGGCCCACGGCTCGAGAACATCGCTCGCGCCTGGCAGCGGCCCGGCGTGGCAGCCGACCTGGCCGCGGCGTCGGTGTTCGACATCTTCAGCCTCCTGTCGTTGTATATCGCCGGCCCTGGGGAGTTGGCGCACTACGGCCAGGGCGCGTTCGTCCAGACCGACGACCGGACGAAGCTGGAGTTCTCTGGCCCGCTCGGCGTTTATGACCGCGCCAGCAAGAACGCGCCGGCGCTGCAGGCGCTGCTCGACCCCGCCCGGGTGCCCGCCGCGATTCGCACCGCGCAAGCCTCCGCCGGCGCCGTGGAGTGGAGCCACCGCGGCCGGATGCTCAGTCAGGCCCGGGCGTACCAGGCGGCCTACGAGAGCTTCTCGCGATCGGTGGCGCTCGACCCGAGCAACGACACGGCCCTCGTCGGGCTCATTGACGCCGCCGGGACGCTGCAACAGCTGCCGGCCGCCCAGCATCAGCTCTGTCGCGCTGGCGAGGCTGTTGGCCGCAGCGGGTGCGTTTGTCGAGGCTGCCGAGCGTGCGCAGGACGTGGTGGCAGCAGAACCGGAGAATCCTCGTAGCACCGAGCTGCTGGCCTCCATCCTGGCCGACGCTGGCGCGGTCGATCGACTGAGGCCCCTCGTCGCACGTATGCAGCAGACCTATCCCGATCGAGAGGACACCCTTTACTACGCGGCGATGGTGAGTTTTCTCAGCGGCGACTTGCCCGAGGCGATCGCTCGTGCCGAGCGCGTCGTTCGGATGAATCCCCGCAGCGCGCTGGCCTACAACCTGATCGGCTCGGCGAGTGCGAGTCTGGGCGACCGGGATCGCGCGCGCGAGGCCTTCCGAGCGTCGCTCGAAGCCAACCCGCGGGAAGCCTCTACGTATGTGAACCTAGGGCTACTGGACCTGGAGTCGGGAAACCCGGACGGCGCCCTGGCCTACTTCGTGGAGTCGCTGACGCTGGACCCGAACGA
>VBJV01000220.1:2636-3127 GCA_005879785.1 Chloroflexota bacterium | reverse complement strand
ACCAACCCACAGCTGGCGGCGAACGCCTTTGGGCCGACCTTCCCGGGCGACTTCCAAGCCGATGTAGCGGCCGGAACGCTTCCCCAGGTCTCCTGGGTCCTGGCGCCGCTCGTCCAGACCGAGCACCCGCCTGCCCCCGTCACCTACGGTGAGAAGGCAGCCTATGACGTGTTCTCGGCGCTGACCTCCAACCCCGGGGTCTGGGCCAAGAGCGCGCTGTTTATCACCTACGACGAGAACGGCGGCTTCTTCGACCACGTGCCACCCCCGACCGCGCCGGCGGGGACGCCGGGCGAGTACGTGACGGTACCCACGCTGCCGTCCGCCGCCGAAGGGATCCGGGGACCGATCGGGCTCGGGTTTCGAGTGCCGCAGCTGGTCGTCTCGCCCTTCAGCCGGGGCGGCTTCGTCTGCTCCAAGGTCTTCGACCTCACCTCGCCGCTGCTCTTCCTCGAGCGGCGCTTCGGCGCCGAGGTGCCCAACCTGAGCGC
>VBJV01000220.1:0-2593 GCA_005879785.1 Chloroflexota bacterium | reverse complement strand
CGCCAAACCAGTCGGTGCCGGCCGTGCCGGCGCCGTCGCTCGCCGATCCGCGCGTGCTCGGAAGCGACTGCCCCACGAACGCTCCGGTCAGCTTCATCGACGAGAACTTCCCCACCGTGAGGTCCTACCCCGTGCCCCCGCCTCCTCAGCAGATGCCGACGCAGGAGGTCGGCACGCGCCGCAGGCCGAGCGGGCCGGTGGACTGCCAGGAGGAGGGGGGCGAGAGCGAGGCCGAGCAGGAGCAGGAGAGCGAGAACGGCGGGGAGGAACAGGAGGTCCTGGCCGGCCAGTCGCTACTGCAGACGCTCCTGCCGCCACTCTGAGCCGCCGGGCCATCGGGTGCGAGAATCACTCGCCTGACCATCGACCCGACCCGGGGCCACCCGCTTCTGGCAGGTGCGAAGTTCACACCGTCCACGGCGTTCGTATGAGATGTCAGCGCTGGTCGCGGGCATGTCGGACGCCGGCGTGGCGTCACGAAGAGACTGGTGCCCACCGGGTGCCAAATAGGCACCCACGAGCGCGTGAGCGTCGGGGCGGTGCGCGCGTGGTGCCCGCAGGCCCCGTAAACTCGGCATTCAGGGCGCGTAGCTCAGTGGGAGAGCGCTCGCTTCACACGCGAGAGGTCCCTGGTTCGAAACCAGGCGCGCCCATTGGGAATAAGACAGAAGCAGGCCGATCTCACCGGCTATGGAAGCGTCTTGGAAGCGCTAGCCGCTCACAAGTAGATGTGAGCGCGCCCCTCCAGCCTGCCGCCAGGCGTCCAGGGATGATCGCCGGAACCAAAGCTTGCAGCCCGGCCCTTCCTGCTCGAAGCTGATCGCGCGTGCCGCCGTTAGCTTGTGGAGGGCGGTGCGCGTGATTCCGAGATAGTCGGCGGCAGCGTGCGCGTCCAGCCAGTCGTCGCTCGACCCGCGCGCTTCCAGAGTCCGTTCAAGGTGAGGCGCTAGCCGTTCGGCCAGAAGCGCGAGAGCGCTTTCATCGAGCTGGTCGAGCAGTGCAAGCGCGAGGTCGCTCATGCCGCCTCGCCCAACAGGTCGGGATGGTCGCGCATGAGCCGCACCGCGCGGGCTCCCTCGCCTGCGGTCGCCAGACGGGACTGATCGACGGCTATGGGCAGGTTCCAGCCCCGCTGTGCGGTTTCGTCGGCTGACGAAGGTCGAGCCACCGGGTTGGCGTTCGCGGCGCTCTGAGCGGCCCTCTTGCGGCTGGCTGCCGCACGGCCCGGTTCGCCGCAGTAGATCGCGTGCCGCTCGACCATCTCGGAGGGCACGCCGAGCTTCAGCGCCCGGCTGTCAGCGTGATCGTGCGCTTCGCGCTGACGGCGGGGGTAAAGGATGGGATCGCGGCTGCTGGCGTCTGCTCGGCGAGCGCATGAGGGTCTGACGCTTTGGTCGCATTGATCGCTTATGTCGCTCCGGCGTCTCTGCTCCTCGCCGTGGCACGTCTGTTCTCTTCCCCCCGAAAGCCCTTGATTACGGTGCGATATAAGCGACCAAAGACATAGATAGGCATGGCCTTCGGTTGCTCTCCTTGGCGACATAAGCGACCGAAGCAGTTGCGCCGTAGGAGCGCCGAGAGCCGCTGCCGTGCGTGCGGGTCTCATGGAGCGACGCGCGCGGCGAGTTCGGGCCTGGCGGAAGGGCGGGCAGGTATCTCGATCCACGCTCGGCCAGGCTGCCTCCCGCTGATGAAGCAGGAGGTCAGATGCCTCTGAGGCCAGGGCTGGCGGGCGGGAACGTCACGCAGGCGGTTGTTCAGCGGCGCCAGCGCCCGATCAGCGCCTGTTCGCGCACGAGGTCCAGGGACGCCATCACGGAGAGCGATCCTCCGGAACGAGGCCGAGGTCGGCGAGCGCGCGCTTTAGGGTCGTCTGGCCGTGGCGCTATTTTGTCCGTGATGGACTTCCGCCCAAGGCCCGGAGATACGGTGCGCGCACCGCAGGCAGACGACGCCCAATCGGGGCAGCTACGCGAAGTCGTGTTCGTGCGCTTCGAGAATGAGGAGTGGGCCTGGGTTAGCGAGACAAAACGTCGTCCGTTTCGACGGAGACGATCCTGGCGGGTCCCTGCATCATCCGTTCAGCCGCTCGACTCACCAGGCTGAGAGCCGGCGGCCGGGCCGTACTGCCTTTGTGTTGCACCGCGCTCACAGGCGGTGTAGATCGAGCGCACGAGGTCGAGGTTCGCGGAAGGTCGAGTTGTAACTCTGCGCTTTCCCATCCAGCGTAACCGCCCTCCACGCGACTGTACAGCGCTGAGAAGAGCGGCCGTCGCGGCGGCGCCTCGCTAACTGTTCGGTTCGCTCGCGTCGCCCTCCGACGCGAGGCCGAGGTCGGCGAGCGCGCGCTCGCGGTCCAAGTAGACGACGAATCTCGTCACCTTGCCGCCGCGGACGTGGAACACGTGCGCTCCCTTCGTCCGCACCTGCCCGACCTCCAGCCCGCTCGTCTTGCCGCGCCCGCTGCGGCAGAGCAGCACGAGCACACGCTCGTCGTCGAGTTCGCGGTGCTCGTCCGCCACGGCGTGAAACTCCTCCCAGGCGCTGACCTGACTCCGCCAGGATTCTGTCATCGCGGCCAGTCCCTTCCAGG
>VBJV01000005.1:2923-15187 GCA_005879785.1 Chloroflexota bacterium | reverse complement strand
CGCGCCGTGACGGCTGGCTGCAGCGCGCGCGCGAGTTGAGTGCCGCTTCACAGGGATTCTGGGATCAGCAGGTTGACGCACACTCGGGCGCGCAGCCACACCCCGGCGCGGTTGCGCGCGAGATCGCCCGGTACGCTCGTGATCGTTTCAGCGGTGACGTCACGCTCGTCGCCGACGGCGGTGACGCGCTGGCGTGGGCCCTGGCGTACTTCTACGCCGAGCAACCGGGACGGCTGCTCTCGACGACCACCGCGCTCGGCACCCTCGGTGTGGGTATGCCGTTCGCCATCGCCGCCAGGGCCGCGCGGCCGAGCGAGCCGGTGCTGCTCTTCACCGGCGACGGTTCGTTCGGGCTCACCGCCATGGAGGTGGACACGGCGGTGCGGCACCACTTCCCGTGGTCGTCGTGGTGTCCAACAACAGCGGTTGGGGCGACGTGCGCCAGCCAGCGAGCTGGCACCCATCCGCTACGACCGCCTCGCTGAAGCGTTGGGCGGCCATGGCGAGCACGTCGAGTCGTTGGAGGCGCTGCGCCCGGCGCTGGATCGCGCCTTCGCCGCCGGCGTCTGCAGCGTCATCGACGTCACCACCGATCCCGCTGTGCTGTCCGAGCTGCTGCGCATGCTTCCGCAGCTCGGGTTGATGTAGGGCGTCGGTGCGCGCTGTCACGCTCGCCGGCGCCCACGACCTGCAGCCGGTTGAGCTGGCCGATCCGCACGCGCTTGACGGCGAGGTGGTCGTGCGGGTCAGCGGGTGCGGCATCTGCGGCTCGGACGTGAGCTCGTACAAGGTGGGACTGTTCAGCGACATCGTGCCCGGCCACGAGCTGGCCGGCGTCATCGAGTCAGTCGGGTCCGGCGTGGACGGCTGGGGGGCGGGAGACGCGGCCATCATCGATCCCAAGACGCCCTGCGGCATGTGCGACGACTGCCGCTCCGGAGCGCGATACCGCTGCGCCATGTCGCTGACGGCGGGCATCGGGTTCGGCCGCAACGGCGGCTTCGCCGAGCTGGTCGCGGCGCCGGCTGCGCTGCTGCATCGGGTGCCGGCGGGCCTGCGCGTTGATGACGCGTGCCTGGTGGAGCCGTTGTCGGTGGCCATCCACGGCGTGGAACGCGCGGCGCTCCAACCAGGTCACACCGCGGTGGTGGTGGGGCTGGGACCGATCGGGCTGTTCACCGTGGCAGTGCTGCGCGCGCGCGGGGCCGGAGACATCATCGCCGCCGACCCTGTCGCCGATCGCCGCCGCCTGGCGCTCGACCTCGGCGCCAGCAACGTCTGCGCCGACGTCAGCGAGGTGCGCGGCACGATCGCGCAGGCGCCCGCCGTCATCGAGTGCAGCGGCCATCCGGAAGTGCTGCACGCCGCCGCGGACCTGGTCGCTCCCGGCGGCCGCCTGGTGCTGGTCGGGGTGCCCTTCGGCCGCGTGCAGGTGGCGCCGCTGATGTGGGTGACCAGGGAGATCGAGATCATCGGCAGCATCGCCTCCAGCGAGGCTGATTTCGTGGCCGCCATCGACATGCTGGCAGGCAGGCCGGAGCTCGCGGCGGTGGCCACCCGGCGCGTGTCGCTCAGCGAGGTTCCCGGCGTCTTCGAGGAGCTGATCACGCCGGCCGCCGGAGGCAAGGTCGTCGTCGATCCACGTCTATGAGGAGATGACATGACCCAGCGCTGGTCCGGCGTGTTCGCTCATCTCACCATCAAATACCCCAGGCCGGAGCACGCCGATGACGTGCTGGCGTCGATGCAGCGGGTGGCCGAGCTGGCTCAGGGTGCCGCCGGGCTGATACGCATCGGTCCCTGGCAGGACGCGCGCAGTGGCCGCATCGTGGGCCTCGCGCTGTGGGAATCGAAGCAGGCTTTCGAGGCGGCAATGCCTCGCATCTTCGAGTCGTACGACGACCCCGATCCCGACGGCGCCTGGTGCGAGCGGCCGACGGACGTGCTGCACATCTCGCCGGCCGAAATTTAGTCCGGCGTGGTTGCGTCGACCGCGCGCCAGCAGTAGCGCGCGGCGGCGCTTCGGTAGGGTCGGAACACGTCGCCGAGCGGCGCCAACTGCTTCGGCGTGGGGAGCTCCGCCATGGAGTGGATGCGCGCGTAGCCGTTGCGCACGCCGTAGTCATCGACCGGCCAGACGTCGGGCCGGTCGAGCTGGAACATCAGGAACATCTCCGCCGTCCACCTGCCGATGCCGCGGATCTGCACCAGGCGCGCCACCACGTCGTCGTCGGCGAGCTCGCCCACGTCGTGCAGCGGCACGGTGCCGTCGCTGCACTTGGCGGCGAGGTCGATCACGGCTCTGGTCTTCGCCGCCGACAGCCCGGCGCCGCGCAGCCGTTCCTCCGGCAGCGCCAGCAGCGTCTCCGGCGCGGGTGAGCCGTCGAACAGCGCCACCACGCGCGCATGGATGGCGGCCGCCGCCTTGCCTGCCAGCTGCTGGTACACGATCGCCCGCAGGAGCGCCAGGAAAGGGTCCTCGAGCGACGGCCGGTGCGGCAGCGGGCCGAGTTTTTCCACAAGCGGGCCGAAAGCCGGGTCGGCTTTGACGATGCGCGCCGCGACCTGGGCGGGACGCATCAAGGCGCCGTTGTGGGGGCGGCGAGCCCCTCGACCACACGCGCACCGGGCAGCCGTTGCAGCACCGCGGGAGCGACGCGCAGCTTGATGGAACGGCTGCCGCCGCCCAGGATCACGGTGTCGCGGTCCATCACCGCCGCGTCGATGAACAGGGGCAATCCGTCAGGCAGCCCAAACGGCGTGACCCCGCCGATCATCATCCCGGTCAACTCCCGCGTCTGCTCCGGCGACGCGAATGACGCTTTGCGCACGCCGAGCAGATCGCAGACGGCGTGGTTCACATCGAGCCGGCATGTTGCCAGCGCCACGCAGGCGCACGCCACGCCCGGCTCGCGGCGCGCAGCCACGACGATGGTGTTCGCCGAGCGGTCCAGAGGGTGGCCGTAGTGGGCGCAGAACGCGGCCGTGTCGGCGAGCTCCGGATCGCACGGCAACACCTCGTGCTCGATCTGCAGCTCCGCCAGCCGGGTGAGGACCACATCCTCGATAGCGCCGGCCTCAGCCATCGGCTGCGGCAGCGTCGAGGGCGGCTCTTGGGCCTGCCCTCGCCGCGGCCAGCGGCTCCCCCGTTCTTTTCTCCCTGGTCTCCTGCCGGAAAGTCTGCCGTCTGCCGGCGCGCTTGGGAAGGAAAGAGTTATGCACAGTTGTGAAGAGACTCTAGAGTCCACGCGATCATGCGCATCGCCGTCCCCGCCGAGACCGCCGCCGCCGAGACGCGCGTCGCCCTGGTTCCCCGCTCGATCGCGCAGCTGGTCGCCGCCGGTGCCACCGTCGACGTCCAGGCCGGGGCCGGCGCCGCAGCCGGCTACTCCGACGCCGCGTACGGTGAGGCGGGGGCCGGCCTGGCCACCGACCGCAACCGCCTGCTCGGCGATGCCGACCTGGTCACTGTCGTGCAGCGCCCCGCGCCGGCAGACCTGAAGCAGCTGAAGCCCGGGGTGGTGCTCGTCGGACTGCTCGATCCCGGAGGTGATCCCCAGCCGCTGCGGCTGCTGACCGAGCAACGCGCCACCGCATTCCGCCTCGAGGCGATGCCCAGGATCAGCCGCGCGCAGGACATGGATGTCCTCTCCTCGATGGCCACGCTGGCCGGCTACAAGGCGGCGCTGCTTGGCGCCGACCGGCTGCCGCGCCTCTTCCCGCTGCTCATGACCGCCGCCGGGACCATCACTCCGGCGCGAGTGCTCGTGCTGGGCGCAGGCGTCGCCGGGTTGCAGGCGATCGCCACCTGCAAGCGCCTGGGCGCCGTCGTGGAGGCATACGACGTGCGACCCGCCGTCCGCGACCAGGTCGAGTCGCTGGGTGCGCGCTTCGTCGAGGTCGGTATCGAGTCGGAGGAGCAGCAGGACGCCGGCGGCTACGCCAAGGAGCTGACCGAGGACGCGCAGCGGCGTGAGCAGGAGGTGATCGGTGAGCACGTGCGCGAATCCGACCTGGTGATCACCACCGCGTTCGTTCCCAACAAGAAAGCCCCAGTGCTGATCACCAAAGCCATGGTCGACGGCATGCGGCACGGCTCGGTGGTCGTCGACCTCGCCGCGCCGGCTGGCGGCAACTGCGAGTACACGCGGCCCGACGAGGACGTCGACGTCAACGGCGTCACGGTGCTCGGACCGACCAACCTACCGGCGACGGTACCCGGCCAGGCCAGCCAGCTGTATTCGCACAACGTCACGCGCTTCATCATGCAGATCCTCAAGGACGGCGAGATACGCCTCGATTTCGACGACGTCGTCGTGGCCCAGACGTGCATGACGCACGACGGCAAGGCCATGGGCGAGCAGATGTCGGCCCTGCTCGCCGGAGCTGCGGCTTGAGCCGCGGCGAGACGCTCGCGCTGGGGGCATTCATCTTCTCGCTCGCCGTCTTCGTCGGGTTCCTGCTCATCTCCAAGGTGCCGACGATGCTGCACACGCCATTGATGTCCGGCACCAACTTCATCCACGGCATCGTGCTGGTCGGCGCGCTCACGGTGGCCGCGACGGCGCATGACACGCTCGGATATCTCATCGCCGTCGCCGCGGTCCTGCTCGGGACGCTCAACGTCGTGGGCGGCTGGGTGGTGACCGATCGAATGCTGGAGATGTTCAAGGGGCGTCGCAGCGGCGATGGCCGCGCCAATCCGCCCGCTGCCGCAGGCGACCCACCGCGCGCTGACCACTGAGCATGCAACCGTCGACGCTGACCATCCTCGGCTACATGCTGACATCGATCAGCTTCATGTTCGGCATCCAGCTGCTGCGCTCGCCGAAGACGGCGCGCACCGGCAACCGCGTGGCGGCCGTCGGCATGCTGCTGGTGCTTGGCATCACCGCGGCGTTGATCAACGGCACGTCGAACTGGCCGCTCATCGTCCCGGTGATCGCAGTGGGCACCGTCATCGGTGCACTCTCGGCGCGGACGGTGCGCATGACCGCGATGCCGCAGATGGTGGCGTTGTTCAACGGCATGGGAGGCGGCAGCGCCGCGCTCATCGCGGCGGCGGACTTCCGTTCCGCGGTCGGCAGCGGGACCGCCTCTCCCGACATCACATGGGCGATCATGCTCAGCTGCCTGATCGGCTCGGTGAGCTTCGCGGGCAGCCTGATCGCTTTTGCCAAGCTGCAGGAGCTGATGCCGGGGCGGCCGCTGACGTATCCCCTGCAGAAGGCGGTCAACGCGGTGCTGCTCGCGGCGATCGTCGCCATCGGCGTGTATCTGACCGTCACCACGCAACCACTCTCCACAAATCTGGTCCACGACTACGCGCCGCTGCACTTCGCGGTCTCCCCGCTCTTCCCCATCTTCCTCGGCCTGTGCGTGGCGCTCGGCGTGCTCTTCGTCGTACCCATCGGCGGCGCCGACATGCCGGTGATCATCTCGCTGCTGAACTCCTTCACCGGGCTGGCCGCGGCGATGACCGGCTTCGTGCTCAGCAACGACGTGCTCATCGTCAGCGGCGCGCTGGTGGGCGCCTCGGGAACCATCCTCACGCAGCTGATGAGCAAGGCGATGAACCGCTCGCTGTTCAACGTGCTCTTCGGTGCCTTCGGGTCCAAGGTCGAGGCCACCGGCGGCGCCGCCGCCGAGGGTGGCACCGTGCATCCCACCACCGTCGAGGATGTGGCCGCGCTCCTGGCCTATGCGAGCCTGGTGATCTTCGTGCCCGGCTACGGCATGGCCGTGGCGCGCGCCCAGCATGACGTCAAGGAGCTCGCCGACGAGCTGGAGCGCCGCGGGGTCAGCGTCGAGTACGCGATACATCCAGTGGCCGGGCGCATGCCCGGACACATGAACGTGCTGCTCGCCGAGGCCAACGTCCCCTATCCGCAGCTGAAGGAGATGGACGCCGTCAATCCTGATTTCCCGCGCGCCGACGTCGCGATGGTGATCGGCGCCAACGACGTCGTGAACCCCGCGGCACGCAACCAGGCCAACAGCCCCATCTACGGCATGCCCATCCTCAACGTCGACGAGGCCAAGACGGTGGTCGTGCTGAAGCGCAGCATGGCTACCGGCTTCGCCGGCGTCGACAACCCGCTCTTCTACAAGCCGAACGCCCTCATGCTGTTCGGCGATGCGCGCTCGTCGATCAGCGAGCTGCTGGCCGAGGTCAAGCGGCAGTAGCGCGCCCGGGCGACAGGCACCTGTCGCTCGTACCCGCCACGATTCGGCTCATGAACAGCACATCCAACGTCATCGATGCGGCGGTGCGCTTCCTGCGGACCAACCCGGACCTGGTCGCCTTCGCCACAGCCGAGGCCGTGCACTGCGGCACCAGTGTCGATGCACTGCTCCAGCAGACTGCCGCGCGCACCCGCGGAGAGATGGAGACGTCAACCCTTGAGTCGATAGCGCAGGAGCAGATGATCCGCCGCACGGCGCGCCGACAGCAGCGTCGCAGCGGGTAGCGCGCCCGGCTCGGCGGCGAAGGCCTGCAGCAGGCCGGGCCGCGTGTGGTTGCCGTCGCGGCCGGCCATCTGAGACGCCACGGTCAAGAAGAGCTCGTGCAGAGCGCGCGCCTTGACCAGCGTGCCGAGCAGCGTCGGTCCGCCCTCGACGACCAGCAGCTGCGCGTTCAGCTCGCGGCGCAGCGACGCGAGTATTTCGGCGCCGGGGATCCAGCCCTGCTGCCCGGCGGCGATGACTCCGACATCGGGGAACGCGGCGCGGATGCCGGGGACGGCGTCTGCGACGGTGAGCACGTGAACCGCTGTCTGCGGACGGCGCAGCGCCACGTGCGACGGCAGCTGCCCGCTGGCGCTCACGATCACGAGTGGCGCGTTTCCCGCTGCCTTGCCCAGCGCCTGCCGGTAAGCCGTGAGGTGCGACGCGTACTCGGGTGCGAGTGCCGGCGCCGTCCACTGGTGTCCGGCGCTGGCGCGCAGGGTGCCGGCGCCGATGACGACGGCGTCCGCGGCAGCGCGCAGCAGCGCCATCACGAAGCGATCGGCCGGGGACCGCAGGCCGACTGCCGCGGCATCGCTCCCGTCGGTGAGCCCCAACGACACCACGCCGTCCACCGTGGCCACGAAGTTGGCCACCACGTAGGGTTGCGGGCGGCGGGGGAAACGCAGCGGCGCGCCGTACACGCGCTCGGCGGCCGTCTCGGCGATGCCGGCGCTGTCGTACAGGGTCTCGAGCGCCACCGGTTTGGGCGCGGCCACGCTGTGCTACCGGCGTCTCAGCGCGCGCGCACGACTGGCGTGGACAGCACCTCGTCAAGCATCCGGAGGAACCGTTGCACCTTCACCGGTTTGGTGAGGTACTCGTAGGCGCCGGCCTCCAGCAGCCGCGCCTTCTGGCGCTCGGTGGCGTCGGCGCTGCACATCACCACCGGGATCCGCGCGGTGCGCGGATCGGAGCGGAGGCGCTTGAGCACCTCGTCGCCGGGGATGTCGGGGAGGTGCAGGTCGAGCACCACCAGGTCCGGGCGGTGCTCACGGGCGAGCTCGAGCGTCAGGCCGCCCTGCATCGCCGTGATCAGGTGGATGTTCGGACGCATGGCGAACACCGACTCCATCAATCCGATTGTGGCAAGGTTGTCCTCAACGTACAGGACGGTGCGCTGCGGAAGTGACGATGCCGGACCGGTGCCGTCCTCGCGCCGGCCTCGCCTCGCGTGCAGTGCCGCCGGAGCACGCTCGAGCTCGATCCAGAAGGTGCTGCCCCGGCCGGGCTCGCTGCTGACGCCCACCTCCCCCTCCATGCCCTCGACCAGCTTCTTGGTGAGCGCCAGACCCAGACCGGTACCCTGCACCGTGGTGCGCTCCGCGCCCAGCCGCTCGAAGGGCTGGAAGAGCCTGGACCTCGCCTCCTCGCTCAAGCCGGGCCCGGTGTCGATGACGCAGATGCGCAGGCGCTTGAGTCCCCTGGGTTCGGCGCGAACCTGCACGCGCGCGCCGCGTCCCGAGTACTTGACCGCATTCGACAGCAGGTTCAGGAGCGCCTGGATCAGCCGCTGGCGATCGGCCAGGATGTGCTCCTTGCTGCTGCCGTCGAGCTCGGTGCTGAGATGAATGCTCCGCTCCACCGCCGACGGCGCCACCAGGCGCACGCATTCCTGCACCACCTGGTACAGCGGCACGGGCTCGAGCGAGAACGACTCCCGGCCGGACTCGATGCGGGCGATGTCGAGCACATCGTTCACCAGGCTGAGCAGGTGACCGCTGGCCTCCTGGATGGCGGCGATGGCCTCGTTCTGGTCGTCGCGCGGCTCGCGCAGCTCCAGCAGGTCGCTGTACCCGAGGATCGCCGTCAGCGGCGTGCGCAGCTCGTGGCTCATGCGCGAGAGGTACTCGCTCTTCGCCGCACTTGCAGCCTGCGCCTCGTCGCGCGCGTCGCGCACCTGCCCGGCGGCCTGCTTTGCGGCGGTGATGTCCCGGTTGATCTCCAGGACGGTGTCCGGCCAGCCGAGCGCGTCGGTCTGCAGCGCCCAGCGCGCGCTGACGTCGATGCGGCGGCCGTCCTTGGTCGTCTGCACCAGCTCGCCCTCCCACCGGTTGGCGCGATGCAGCTCTTCCATGATCTCGTCGCGGGGCTTCGGCGTCACGGTGCGGAGCAGCTCGGTCGGCTCCATGCCCAGCGCCTCTGCCTGGCTCCAGCCGTACAGCTCCTCCGCGGTGTGATTCCAGAACGTGATCACGCCGGTGCGCACGCTCCACGTTACGATGGCGTCGTATGCGAGGTCGAGCAGCTCGACGTTGCGCCGCATGCGTTCGACGAGCAGGCCGCGATCCAGCGCAGTGGTCAGCGAGCTGCCGTACTGGTACAGACGCGCGGTCTCATCCTCGCCGAACAGCGGCGTGAGCGGACCCGCCTTCACCGCCATGACACCGCGCCCCAGCTGCGACTCCAGCGGCACTCGCAGCACGTTGCGGGGTGGACTGGGCAGGCTCCGCGCCTCCTCGGTGTCGGGCGTCACCGAGTCGCGCACGATCTCCCACGCCGCGGAGCGGTCGATGCCGTGCACGGCGAGCACCTCGCCGTCGGCGGTGGCGACCACGGCGCCGTCCGCGCCGACGAGCCGTGCGGCCCACTCCGCCGAACGCTGCGCGAGCGTCTGCCGGTCCGGGGCGTAGAGCAGCAGGTCGTTGAACGCCTCACGCAGCGGTTCCTCTTCGCGCTGACGCCAGTAGCGGCGCAGCCATGTCGGCGGTGCGAAACCGACATAGAAGAGCGGCAGGATCAGCGCCGCCGGAATCGAGACGGTCACCTCGAGATGGCTGCCACCCAGGACCAGGGTCGCGGCGACGCTGATCAGCAGCACCACCAGGACGCCGGCGTAGGCGACGGTGATCGACAGCAGCCGGGAGCGCTGCACAACGGGGAGCACGCGCGACAGGCTCCAGAGACGGACGATCGGCTCGACCATGCATGCCAGCCACACGGCCGAGAACACCAGGACAGCGATGACCTGCAGTGGTGACAGCGCCGCGTCGATGGGCAGACCGGCAACCACGACGAGCGCCGCGGCGGTGACCGCGGCCGCCAGCGCGCCCCACCTCACCGGCGGGTTGAGCGGCACGATGACGTTGCGGAACTCGAGGAACGCATAGCCCGAGGCGAGGAACAGGACGATGTCGGCGTCGGTGATCGCCTGGTAGCGCCCGTGGCTGAGGATGTTCAGGCTGAGCAGGATGCCGACGGCGCTGAGCGCCAGGATCGACAGCGCCAGAAAGCGGCGGCTGCGATCGCGTGTGCGCAGCCAGCTGGCCGCGGTCAGCAGGCCGAGCAGCAGAAATGCTCCCCCCGTCGCCCAGGACAACGCCACCGACGCCGCGCTCAACTCCCGTCCAGTATCGGGCTCCTTGCTACCGGCCCGTAGCCGGTTTCACCGCATCGTCAAGCCGGAATGCGCTCCAGCGCAGCCGCGACGGCCTCGGCTACCTGCGATGTCCCCACCGCTGTGGGGTCGTCGCGGTCCGGTTTCATGTCGTAGGTGACGTTGCGTCCCTCGGCGATCACCGCGGCGATCGCCTCCTCCAGCCGCTCCGCGGCGTCGCGTTCTCCGAGGTGGCGGAGCATGAGCACACCACTGAGCATCAGCCTCGAAGACGGCGATGTCGTCACCCGTGTTCGCGCCAGGTGCGAGGCCGAGCCCGCCGACCAGCCCGGCGCACAGGTCGCTGAGGATGTCGCCGTACAGGTTGGGCATGACCATGACGTCGTAGAGCTCGGGCTTCTGGACGAGCTGCATCGCCATGTTGTCGACGATCCTGTCTTCGAACTCGATGCCGGGAAACTCCGTGGCTACCTGCTCGGCGACGCGCAGCCACAGCCCGTCGGTGTGCTTCATGATGTTGGCCTTGTGGACGGCCGTCACCTTGCGCCGGCCGTTGTCGATGGCCCAGCGGAACGCGAAACGAAAAACGCGCTGCGTGCCCGTGACCGAGATGGGCTTGATGCTGATACCTGAGTCGCGCCGCAGCGGACGGCCGCCCAGGCGCGCGATATCGTCGATGAGCTCGAGCGTCGGCGCCTCGCCCTCGGCGAACTCGATCCCCGCATACAGGTCCTCGGTGTTCTCGCGCACGATCACCAGGTCGATATCGGTGTAGCGACTGCGCACCCCCGGATACGACTTGCACGGACGCACCAGCGCGAACAGGTCCAGCTCGCGCCGCAGCGCCACGTTGACGCTGCGTATGCCTTTGCCGATCGGCGTGGTCAACGGCCCCTTGATGGCCACGCGGTTGCGCCGGATGGAATCGAGAACGTGAGCCGGCATGGGTTCGCCGTGCTGCTCCATCACACCCAGGCCGGCGTCGTGCACCTCCCATTCGATGTCGACGCCGGTTGCGTCGATGACACGGCGCGCCGCCGCGCTCACCTCGGGGCCGACGCCGTCGCCGGGGATCAACGTGATCGTGTGTCGAGCCATGCTTCGATCTCCTGTTCCTCGACGGTGGCGGCGCGGTGAGATTCTGACCACACTGTCGCGGCATGTGGACGGACGGGCTGGCCGGCTGGTATGCGAGGGGCGGCCGGCACCACCTGCCCTGGCGTCACACACGCGATCCCTGGGCCATCCTGGTCAGCGAGGTCATGCTGCAGCAGACACAGGTCAGCCGCGTGCTGCCCCGCTGGCGCCCGTTCATCGCGCGCTGGCCGGATCCTGGGTCGCTCGCCGTCACCCCTCTGATCGACCTCCTCCGCGCCTGGCAGGGCCTCGGCTACCCGCGGCGAGCCCGCGACCTCCACCGCACCGCCTCGCTGATCAGCGCAACCGGCTGGCCCCGGGATGAGCGAACGCTGCGCGCCCTTCCCGGCGTGGGTGAGTACACGGCACGCGCGCTGCTCGTGCTCGCCTTCGCAGCCCCGGCACCGCTCCCGCGGGACGTCAACATCGCGCGAGTGACGGCTCGCGCGGCGCTGGGGGTCGAGCCCGAAGAGACGCGTCCCTCCGGGCTCGACGCGGCCCTGGCCTCAGCACGGCCGCCGCGGATGAGCCGCCGATGCTTCGTCTTCGCCCTCTTCGACGCCGGGGCGCTGCACTGCCGGGCACGCCCCCTGTGCGCCGGATGCCCGCTGGCACGCGGCTGCCGCTCTCGGGAGCGTCTGGCCAGCGGCGCGCGCCAACCGTCCAGGCTTCGCCAGGCGCGGTACGCCGGGAGCGCCCGGCAACTCCGTGGCGCGGTTCTCGCCGCATTGCTCGGCCCCGATCCGCCTCGGGACCTGGGGGCGCTGGAGCTGGCGGTCGCCGACGTCGCCGCCGCGCGCCCGGCGGGAGCGGTTGCCGCCAGCGTCGACGCGCTGCTGGCCGAGGGGCTTCTGCAGCGGGCACCGGCGGGCGTCGCCACTAGGATCCACAAATAGTGGCCGTCAGCTCCACGTATCTCGACGACGCTCGGGCGGCGCTGTGGCGCCAGTCCAGCTTCAGCTTCATCCCGGACCGGGACCTGCCCGCCCCGACCGACCTCGCCTCCCCCGGGACCGGCCCGCGGGTCCTCTTCGCGGGTTTCCCCTCCGACTACAGCCTGGGCTTTCTCTACGCGCTGCTGGAGCTCGACGTCCAGCTGGCCGGCATCGTCACCTCACCGGGTGCTCACCCGGCGATCCTTGCCGAGAACGCGCTGAGCCGCGTGGCCACCCATCTGGGCGTGCCGCTCACGCGAGCCTGGCGCATCAACGACGAGCACTCGCTGCTGTCCCTCGCGGAGACGCACGCCGACGCCGTCGTCATGGCCAGCTTTGACCAGATCG
>VBJV01000005.1:0-2861 GCA_005879785.1 Chloroflexota bacterium | reverse complement strand
CCCGTGTACTGGGCCATCGCCGAGGGGGCCGTGCGCACGGGCATCACCTTGCACCGCGCCGTCCCCCGTGTGGATACCGGCCCGATCCTGGCGCAGGCCGAGGTGGCGATCGCCGGGGACGACACCTCCGGCACGCTGACCCGCAAGCTGGTCGAGGCCGGCATAGCAGTGCTGGGACAGGCGTTGGACGCGCTGCTCGACGGCGCGCCGGGGCGAAGTCCCGACCTCACGCGGGCCACCTATCGCACATCTGTCGGTCACCGGCCCCTCGAATCGGCAACGAGCGCCGTCGAGGCTGAGCGCATGGTTCGCGCCGGCGTGCCCAACATGCTGGCCTGGGCGACCGTCGACGGGCGGCCGGCATATGTCCGCGCCGCGCGGCTCGTCCAGAACGGCGACGCGATCCGCGCTCCGCTGCTCACCTACGCCGACGGCTCGCTCGAGCTGGTCGAGACGGCCGCGCTGTGCGGCTGTCATCACGACGCAAGCGAATGTCCGCACCGGTTGACGGGATCTGCCGGGTCGCGTCGCAGCTCAGTGGTGACCGCCGTGAATTCAGACGTGGAGCTATGATCCGATCGAATGTTCGGAAGCGGGATGCCCAGAGTCCTCATCGTCGAGGACGACGAGACCGTCCGGGGGTTCCTCTGTCGGGCCCTGGAGCGGGGCGGCTACGAGCCGGTTGCCGTTCGCACTGGAGAGGAAGCCCTCACAGTCGTGCGCGACTCGACCGGGGTCGATGCAGCGCTGATCGACGGCATCCTCCCCGACATGCACGGCGTCCGGCTCGCCGAGGCGCTCCTGGACGATCCCGCCGGTGCGGACGTGCCGATCTGCTTCGTCACCGGTGCGATTCGCGACCGCTGGCCTGCCGAAGCCGGCGTGGGTGCGCTGGGCAAGCCCTTTCGCATCAACGATCTGAACGAGACCGTCGCCGGCATGCTGGCCTGGAGCGCCGCCGGGGGCAGCCCCATCGACGCGCGGCGCGCGTCGTTGCGCAGGCTCGAGCAGGGGTTTCTGGTCGGGCCCTGACTCCGATCAGCGACTCCGTGGCACCATCGCCACGATGAGTCCGTGCCGGTGACCGACACCCAGCCGATCTCGCAGCTGCCGTGGCAGGTGTCCTCTGAGGAGTTCATGCGCGCTGCTGCCGAGATCAGCGAGGGCGGCGCCTGCTGCATGTTCGTCATCGACAGCTCGATCCCGACCTCGGCTCGTTCCGGCTACGCGGCCCTGGTGATCGCGTACGCGCGCGCCGACGAGCCCGTCTGCATCCTCGAGGGCGGCGCCGCGGCGCTGCTGGTGCGCAGCGGGGGCGTAGCGTCGGCGGAGACGGTGGCCCGCCGTGTGTTTGCCCAGATGCGGCGCCTGTCGCTGGATTCGACCCTGCGGGCCGGGGTGGTCGCGCTCGGGCAGGATCCGGCCGCGACGCTCTCGGCCGCGCGTGCCGCTGCAGAGGCTGCGCCGGCGGGCGAGGTTCACACCTCCGCCTGACCGCGGCCCGTCTGTGACCGTTCGTCGATCGAGCCGTCACAAATCGCCGGTGCGATCTAACGCCGCCGCATCGCTCGCGTAACCTCGCTGTCAACAGAGAGGCCGATGCCGGCGGGCTTCGGGCACAAGTTACGGCCAGGGATGGCGCCATCCCGGCGGTCGATTCAGCGGTCGAAGCACGCGCTCGGCCTGGAGGCTTTCATCGTCATGACTCGAAACCGCATCTGCGCGGCGCTGCTGGTCGCGTGCGGCGCCATCACCGCCTTCGGGGTGGCCGGCAGACCCGCCGCGGCCGCACCACGCCACTCGGACCCGACCTGCAGCTTGACTGCCCAGAGCATGGGTGGCGCTGACGTCGTCTTCATCGACGCCGCCGGGCTGTCACACGGCGCCTGGTTCCAGGTCGACTGGGTGGAACCGCAGATCACCCAGGTCCAGTACATGTGGTCGACCAGCGCCGGCGTCCTGCAGGACAGCGTGATGAACGACCAGGGCAGCGGCACCTATACCGCGACGATCTGGTCGCTCGACAGACATGGCGCCCCGCAGTCCTTTCAAGCCACTTGCTCCGTGAGCGTCTGAAACGGCACTGACGCTACTCATCACGGAGAGTGAACAAAGGGGCCGGCCTTGCGGCCGGCCCCTTCTCTTGCCTTCCTGAAGGCTACCGCCTCACGGGGCGTAGGAGATGGCTGCCGTCTCGTGGCTGGCCACGGTGCAGCCCACGGTGACGCTGTTGTTGCTGGTGTCACCGTTGTATGTGACCTTCCAGCTGTAGGTCTTGCCCGAGCTCACCAGCGTGCTTCCGCTGTTGGGCGTGAGCCCGACCGTCGAAGCCTTGCCGCTCGAGATTGCGACGTTGTCGAACTCGGCAACCAGATTGCCGGTGCAATCCGCGTTGTCGTAGAGCTTGAACGTCATGGTCCCGGACGGGCTGACACCACCGGAGATGGTGGCGATGTCATCAAGGCGGATCTGTGTGGAGATGCCCGGAGTCGCCTTCTGCACGGTCAGCTGCTCGTTGGCCGGGCTGACCGGGTCCGCCGAGGCGCACTGCACGGTTCCGCTGGCGGGCACCTTGAGGTAGTTGCTGTCGCCGGGCCAGCTGATGCCCCAGTAGTACGTCGATGTGGTCGCCGGCGCGATGGTCGGCGTCCAGCTGGTCGAGAACGTGGCCACGCCTGCGCTGCTGACCGCACCGCTGCCGGTCACGTTGCCGGTGTTGGGGCTGTCGCCGGCGGCATACGTCGCCGCCGTGGTGCAGCCGGAGTTGGTGAACAGCGTGAACGTCACCGAACCGGTGGGTGCGACACCCGTGATCAGGTTCGAGAACGTGGCCGTGTCACTGATCGTCGACTGCGATCCGA
>VBJV01000221.1:2720-4996 GCA_005879785.1 Chloroflexota bacterium | reverse complement strand
GCACGCCGCCAGCAGAGGCAACGCGGCGAATCCGCCGATGCGCACCAGGAACGCCCGTCGGTTCATCCGGTCACGCGGTTCCACCGCGGATGCCGATCGCGCGGTATTGCTTTGGGTATTGTTCATCGGAACCCCCGGTCTGGCGAAAGCGTGCTCCAGACTCGCAGGCCATTGTCGCGGTCCACGCTGCATTCGTCTACCCGCTCTGGCGGATCACGCGATAGGCGGCGCCGATCGAACCTCGGGCTGCGGGTCCGGCGGTGGATACAGGCCGAGCGCATCGGACCGCCGCTGCATCTCTTCGATCGAGATTGGCTCGACGATAGTATTCACGCTCCAACGGTGGCCGAACGGATCTCGAAACGAGCCGCTGCGCACACCCCACCATTGATCCGCGGGCGGGCGTAGCACAGTGGCGCCGGCTGCGACGGCACGGACGAACACGGCGTCCACGTCGTCCACCTGAAGCAGCAAACGCGGACCATGCCACGCGGGGTTGTCCGCATCCTCCACCCGCGGACCGACAATACCGGCTTCGGGAAATTCGTCGAGCAGCGCAAACTCGGACTGCCCAACGCGCAGTATGGCGTGACCCACACGATGAAAATGCATCAGTCGCCACTGTTCGACTGCGCCGAAGACGTGTGTGTAAAAGTCGATCGCAGCCACAGCGTCGCGCACCACCAGCAGCGGTTGAATCAACGTCGCCGAGGAATTCGATGTGTCCGTCACCAGCTGATACCGCTCCGTGTCACGCGCGCGACGCCTTCTCCGCATAGGTATACGTGTACGGGTTGTCGAGCACTCGGGTGACGGGGATCTCGGGATGCATCCCCTCGACCCAGGCGTCACTGCCCAGCTGACCCATCAAGTACTCGACTGTCTGCTCGACCTGTCGCCGCGCCGCCGCCACATCGACGCCGATAAGCTCGTGGGCGCGTTTGACGATGCGTCCGTTGACCAGCACCGTGTGCACGTCGCCGCGCTGCGCCTGATAGACGACGTGCCCGTACGGGTTGAGCACCGGGAACATCACTGGCGTCGCGTCATCCTGTGAGCCGATTATATAGCTGTCAGGCGGGCTACGACCCGGGAGAAACCGGCCTCGAGGGCGGCCCGGTCAAACACAACGGGATACGAGATGCCGAGCCGCTCCCGCCGTTCCTGCAGTTGCTCGATCATGCTGTCCACGCTGCCGATCAGAATGGAGGCGGATCCGAGCACCTGCTCGACGGACAGCCCCAGGTTGGCAGCCATACTCTCAGCTGCCTCGTGAGGCCGATCGGTGATGACGATGCGCGCCAGCAGAATACTGAGCTCGATCTGATCGAACCGCGCACCGGCCGCCTCGCGCACGATCGCGACCTGCTCGGCGGCGTTGGCGACGGGGATGTGATTGGCGTGCAAGTCGCGCTGCGGCCACTGCTGGTCCTCCAGCCCAACGATGTCGGCGACCTGCCCGGCATAGGCCAGCATACGCGGCCGACTCGCGCCCAGGAGCAGCGGCGGACCCGGTTTCTGGACCGGTTTGGGCAGGACATTCAATTCCTGGACGGCGTAGTACTTGCCCGAGAAACTGACCGGCTCCGGTCCGAACGCGGCGGTAATGATGTGTACCGCTTCCTTGAGACGCTCGAACCGCACGTTGCCCGTGTCGAATGGGATGCCCGTTTGGGAATAATCGCTCGGCGACCAGCCGGCGCCCACGCCGAGCTCGAAACGACCGTCGGTTAGCAGATCGACGGTGGCTGCCTCCTTTGCCAGCACCGCCGGATGGCGGAAGTCATTGTCGAGCACGTTTGTGCCGAACCGTAGCCGCGACGTCACCGCCGCCACGGACACGATCGCCGGCAGGGGTGCCATCTGGGAGGTGAAGTGATCCGGGATCAACAGCGTTGAGAATCCGAGATCCTCCGCCTGGCGGGCGAAGTCCTGCCAGGCGGTGCGGGTCTGGGCCCGACCGGCGATGCCAAAGCGAAACTTGCGGCGCGTCATAAGAAGGGTTTGGCGGTGGGGCGTCAGGTGCGGACGGTGCTCGCGGGTGCGCTCGGTAAGCCCGGCAGGGGTGATTCCAGTTGCATGAACTCGTCGTAGCGGCGGGCCGATGCTTCGAGGATAGCCGCCACATCCGCCTGCATGACATACCCGTCGCGCACCAGTTCGAGGGCTGCCCGGCGGATCTCCTCCAGGAACGCGCCGCGCGACGGGTAGCGGTCTTCGATTGATGGTCGGGGGTCACCCCGCGCCTGGCCTTCGGCGGCCGTCCTGGCAAATGG
>VBJV01000221.1:2105-2650 GCA_005879785.1 Chloroflexota bacterium | reverse complement strand
GACATCCGGCAGGCGGACACCCGCGACCTCGTTGGCGTCGTCGTCCACCGCCGGGAGCAAGTCTGGATAGGAGCTGACGATCCGGGGTGGGAATGCCGCGCGTCCCAGGCTACTTTCTGGTCCGTAGTCGAGACGCTGGGTGGGGTAGAGACGTTCGGGGGGCATACCTGGCCCAGGCAGGCACTCGGCTACGCGTTGTCGCACGACGTCGCGGACTACAAGTGTGCCGTCGCTCAGCCGCGGGTAGCGACTGGGCGGAGGAGGCACGCCCTGAGTCGCCCACCGATCCAGATTATGAAGCGCGGCGCGCATCAACGGGCGGTAGTCGATGCTGTTGTTGTAGTACGCAGCGGTGCTGCTGAAGACCCGATTGTCGAGCGGCAGCGTCCCTCCACCATGGTGCGTGCCCGTCAGTTGATAGATGCGCACGTTTTCCGGGATTGGCGCGTCGGCACTGCCGTCTGCCGAGAGATGGATCAGGGCGACCATTAGATTGGCGTACTCGGCTGAGGTGTTCACGTGAATTACTCGGGGTAACCTGACAC
>VBJV01000221.1:1552-2067 GCA_005879785.1 Chloroflexota bacterium | reverse complement strand
GTGCTGTCCGGGTCCGTCTGGACGGCGTCGGTGAATGGAAAACTGAACCCAGGCGAGTCCGAGCCGATGAAGGACGGCTGTCCAAAGCGCCAGTTGGCCTCGGTGCGAATCGGCCCAGCGATTGCCGTGAGCACACCGTCCACGACCAGCCGGCCATCTTCGTCGACGCACAAGCCCTGGTACAGCATGTGGCGCATCAGCCGACCCGTCTGCGATCCGCCGAACGCGAGCGCATAGTCGAGAGTTGCCGCGCACGGATTGCCCGCTTCGGCTGAGGCAAAGCGGACAAATGCGACCGCGTCGCGCAGGGCAGCGAAGCCGATTCCGGTGACTGGTGCGCCTTCAGCGGTGTAGATGAGTTCGTACACCTTGCCCGGTACGAAGCCCGCCGGCAGGTACACGTGAGTGCGATCGGGCACCGGGTGGCCGTCCTCGAGGCGCGCGAACGACCAGCTATGCCTTGGGAGCAAGCGGCCCGCTCCAAGTGGATAGTCGCGTTCGGTGAGGGTCGAGTT
>VBJV01000221.1:0-1523 GCA_005879785.1 Chloroflexota bacterium | reverse complement strand
CCCGAGGGCTCGTCGGCTAGGCCAAGCACCTGGGCCGGCGTGTCGATCTGCAGCACGCTGCGGACCTGGCCGGTAAGTCGCCGGCCCGCCAGGAGCGCTTCTGGCGCCTGCAGGGCGAAGCGCTCGCTGCCCTGGGGGACATTGTGCTGCCAACCGCAGCTCAGCACGGTATAGCCCTGCTGCAGCAGCCATCCTTCGCTGTTCGACTCGGGTAGTCGGGCCGGGCCGAGGTCCGTATTTCGAATCGCCACGGGGTTGCCACGATTGACGACGTCGAGCACCAATCGTCGATTCGCGCGCTCGACGTCGACGGGTCGCAGCAGGCGCACGTCAGCTTGAAAGTGAACGCAGCCATCGGCCTCGCGCGGCGCGAGGTCCAGATCGACGATCGACTGGTTGGCCGGGTGGTGCGGGTCGACGGCAAAGAACGCTGTGCCGCGGAGTTGCTCGTACGCGCCGCCGGAGCCGTAGACGCGCCCGCCCGCGAATGGAGTACGCGTGAGGTCCAGTCGCGTCACAGCCATGTTACGCCATCGATCATATACGATCGTGCTATGAGCACTATCACCGGCTTGAATCTGGACAATATCGATGAAACCTCCCAGGAGGAGATCGAGGCGGAGCTCGTCCGCACACTGAGGCCGCGCCAGACGCTCTACGAGACCAGCTCGTACATGGTGATGCTGGACTATCGGCCGGACTTCGCCAAGTTACATCGGCGGGCAGCGCGAGCGATGGCGAGCACTCCAGGCGGGACTTTGTTGAACAGCCTGGGTCACCTGTACGTATACATCAACACCGGTTGGGAAATCGGCATCTACAACACGTTCCGCTCCTGCCAGGTCCAGGGGGTGACCCGCGCGCAACTGCTCGAAGTAGTGATGGCCGCACAGGTCTCCGCTGGCATGGTTGGCCTGGAGTGTCTGTATCGCGCCGTGAGCGGTATTCTGCGCGACTTCCGAGATCGCGACGAACCGGCGCACTTCCCAGCTGGCTGGGCACCGGATATGGCCGCGTTCAAGTCTGGATTGGACCTCTCGACCCAGCACATGACCGAGCCGGATCTGCACGCGATCAACGCTTGGTACATGCGCACTATCGGTGAGATACCGAGGTCCATCGCGTTCACCGCCGAGCATGACCCTGATTTTCTCAAGGCGTACCGGGCCAAATGGGAAGGCGCATTTCGCGGTGCGCTGCCGAAGCAGTTGATGCCGTACATGATGTTGCGCTATGCGACCGTGTGTGGCTTTCGCGACGGTATCCGCGAAGCCGCCCTGCTGTGTCGCGCGTGGGGGATGGCCAAGCAGCACGTGGTCCACGCCGTGATAGCCGCGGCGTACTACAAAAACGGCATGGACGTCATCCACGTCGCCCAGGATGCACTTGCGGATGTCTTCGCCACATGGCCGTAATGCCTGTGCGTCCGATTACGGATCCAACCAGACGTCGGTGAGCCAGAAGAAACTCGGCACGCTGGTCGGCGAGACCAGGTCGTGCACCTTGCTCGAGGCGACCATCTT
>VBJV01000225.1 GCA_005879785.1 Chloroflexota bacterium | reverse complement strand
CTGGAGCCGATGCGCCAGTTGACGCCTCCCTCCATATAGGCGACGACCACATCGTCGCGGCCGCGCTGCGGGTTGGTGCTCCGGTTCCAGAGCCCGGCGACATTCATGCCCGAGCTGCCATTGGGATCCGTTGACTGCGGGGCCGACTGCGGAATGCAGCCGTAGAGATACCAGTCCTCGCCGTCCCAGGTCTGTCCCGACGACGGGTTGTTCTCGGCCGCCGCGAAGTCGGGATCGTTGGGATACGCCCCCGGCGACTGTGCTGAGCAAGTGGCGGCCCGCGCCACGGCCGGCGCCGCTGCGATTGCGATCGGCGCGAGCAGACCAACGGACATCAACGCGACGCGCAGCCGGCTCATACCGACCTCCCCTAATGCCGCCCAGCGGGCAGCGTCCGCCAATGGTAGTTGAACGCCATGGCGGTTCGAGTTCTTGCGCCGGAGGCGCCGTTGCCTAGTCGCCGTGGACGGCGTCGGGGATGTGCTCGACGCTGGTCACCGCCAGCGAATCGTCGAGGAGCAGGCCGACGACGTCGATGCGGCAGGGCTGCCGCTGGCGGTGCGTGTCGCTCCGGTAGACCTCGAGCAGCATCCGGAGCTTGTGCTGCTTGCGCGCGTCGACTGCCTCCTGGGGCACCCCGAAGCTGGTCCCCCGGCGCGCCTTCACCTCGACCAGAACGAGCGTCTCTCCGTCTTCGGCCACGATGTCGATCTGGCCGATGCGACTGCGCCAATCGCGAGCGAGGATGCGGAAACCGTGCTCGCGGAGGTACGCCAGGGCGGCCTCCTCGCCGGCACGGCCGACGCGGTCGCGCAGCGGCCGCACCGGGGGCAGCTGCGCCGGTGAGCGGAGCGCGCGGTTAGCCGTCGCTGTCCCCCTCGGCAGGGACCAGCTCGGCCTCGGTGGCCGCGGGTGCCTCGGGCTCGTCGACGGTCTCGGGCTCCTCGGCGGCCTCCGCCTCGGGCTCCGCCTCGGCGGCGACCGCCTCGCGCTCGGGAGTGGCCCGCAGCAGTGTCATCTCCGGTCCACCGATGGGATGGCGGCGCTCGCGGATGCGCGCGTGCTTGCCAACCTTTTCGCGCAGGTAGAAGAGCTTGGCGCGGCGCACCTGACCGTGGCGCAGCACGTCGATGCGATCGATGCGCGGGGAGTGCACGAGAAACGTGCGCTCGACCCCGACGCCGTGCGACACGCGCCGCACCGTGAAGCTGGTGTGCAAACCGACTTTCCCGCGCAGCGCGATCACCACGCCCTCGAACACCTGGATGCGTTCGCGCGTCCCCTCTACCACCTTGACGTGCACCCGCACCGTGTCACCAGGTCGCAGGACAGGGACTTCTTTCTTCTCCTGATCGCGTGCGATCAGGTCGATGACGTTCACGTGCTACCTCCGACTCTCGCTTGAGACCGTAACAGATCCGGTCTGCGATTCCTGGTCCGCCGGGCGCTTTCCTCGCGCTGCCAGGCGGCGATCGCCGCGTGGTTGCCGCCGCGCAGCACGTCGGGAACATCGTGTCCCTCAAAGGATGCAGGCCGCGTGTACTGGGGGGCCTCCAGGCCACCGTCTGCGCCGGCAGAGAAGGTCTCGGCGGTGAGCGACTCCGGCGAGCCCACGACGCCGGGGACCAGGCGCGCGGTGGCCTCGATGACGAGCATGGCCGCGAGCTCTCCACCGCTGAGGACGAAGTCGCCGACGGAGATTTCTTCGCCGATCTCGTCGCGAGCCCGCTCGTCGACGCCTTGATAGCGGCCGCAGACGAGCAGGATTGCGCTCTCCTGTGCGAGCGCTCGCGCCGTGCTCTGCGTGAAGGTCGCTCCCTGCGGCGAGAGCAGCACGGTGCGCAGATTCGGCTCGCCCGCGCGCAGCGCGCGCACCGCGCGGATCAGGGGCTCCGGTTTGAGGACCATCCCAGCGCGTCCACCGAAGGCGGCGTCATCGACCTGTCGGTGCGGATCGTCGGTGTGGTCGCGCAGATCGTGCACGTGCAACTCGATGCCGCCGGCCTCGAGGGCCTTGCCCACCACACCCACACCGAGCGGCCCCGGGAACGCCTCCGGAAAGATCGTGAGCACATGGAAGCGCATCAGGCGTCCTCGTCCCACGGGTCGACGGTCACCGTTCTCGCGGCGAGATCAACCGACCGCACGAACTGGCGCACCATTGGAAAGCGGCGCAGCCGCGCATCGTGGCGCACCACCAGCACGTCGTTGCCGACCGCCACCTCGATGTCCTCGACGGCGCCCAATGAGCGGCCTTCCATGTCGATCACGCGCAGGCCGACGAGCTGCCAGATGAACCATTCATCCGGTCCCAGCGGACGGGCGGCGTTGCTGTCGACGCACAGGTAGGCGCCTTGCAGTGCAGCGGCCGCGCCGGCGTCGGGCAGTTCCTCGAAGCTGAGCAGGACACCCTCGCGCCCCAGCGCGCGGGCTGAGCGCACCGTGAGGGTACGGCCGTCCTCGGTGTGCAGACGCAACCCACGCGCGAACCGCTTCGCGTCGCCGCCGAGCGCTTCGACGCGCACCTCACCGTGCACGCCGTGCACGCGCAGGACGCGGGC
>VBJV01000219.1 GCA_005879785.1 Chloroflexota bacterium | reverse complement strand
GCGACTGAATCGACAGCCGCGAAATGGCTGTCACGCGTCACCAGAAAGCGGCAGCTGCCGGCCTGGGCCAGAGCGACGACATAGTCGTCATCGGCGTCGGCGGGAACGACCCGGGGCGGCGCCGCCGCATCGGGAAACAGCACGCCCTGGGCGCGGAGCTCGCCGACGGCGGCGGCTGCGGCGTCGCTGGGCACGCGGTACCTGACAGCGATCCGCGGATAGTGGAGGACGCTCTCGAGCTCGGCCAGGAGGGCGGGAGACACCGCAACCTCGAACTGGCCGTCACGCCACCGATCCAGGATCTCTGCGCACGGTCCGCCGCGACTCAGCGGGCCGGCGACGAGGCAGTTCGTGTCGAGCACCACGATCAACGCGCGGCGACGTTGCGCTTGCGTCCTGCCGGTTGTGGGCGCCTCAGCCGCCGAACCTCGTGCACCGCTTCATCCACCCGGTGGCTCTGCCGAGCCCGATGCATCACGCAGTGCATCGATGGCAGACAACCCTCGCCGCAGCGCTTCTTCGTAGATCTCGGTGTCGCGTTTGCCAAGGCGGGCTGCGCGCACTCGGACGCGGCGGACGAGCTCACCGTCGAGGTTGAGAGTGGTCTTGATCTTCACCGGGCCATATTAGCAGAGAGCCATAGATATGGTGATATGCCTTTGCGCGGCAACGGGGCCCTGCCCAAGGCCGGCCGCAGCCAAGTACTGTTTGCACCAGCGTCGTGATGTACCGCTGAATGTTCCTCAGCCCGATCAAACCGCCCTACGACCCAATCGCGTGGGCAGCCAAGCCGTTCGCTGAGAAGAGCCGGCTGGTCTGCGCCGCCTGGGCGATGCAGGGGTACGGCACGCCGATCGCGGTGTACCTCGCATACGCGTTGAAGGTCGGGCTGTACATCGGTGGTTGGGTCCTGTTCTGCACGTTCACTCCGGGGATGGGCGGGCTCGGCGACATCGCGTCATGGTGGCTCCGGCCGGAGGCGTTCCAGAAGGCGATCCTCTGGAGCATGCTGTTCGAGATCCTGGGCCTCGGCTGCGGCAGCGGCCCGCTCACCGGACGCTACCTTCCGCCGCTGGGCGGCGTGCTCTACTTCCTGCGTCCGGGCACCACCAAGCTCCCTGCGTTTCCCGGCGCGCCGATCATCGGTGCGTCGCGCCGCGGGCTCATTGATGTGGCGCTGTACGCGGGCATCTGCACAACTCTCGTCGGCGCGCTGGTCTCCGGTAGGCCGAGCACCGGCCTGCTGATCGCCATCGTCATGCTGGTGCCGGCGGCCGGCATCCTCGACAAGACACTCTTCCTGGCCGCCCGCGGCGAGCACTACTGGACCACGACCATGGTGTTCGTGCTGGCCTCGAATTTCATACCGGGCGCCAAGGTGGTGCAGGCGTCGCTGTGGTTCTGGGCCGGATTCTCCAAGCTGAACCATCACTTCCCGGCGGTGGTCTGCGTCATGACCAGCAACAGCCCGGTCCTGCGGCTGCAGCGCTTTCGCCGCCTCATGTACCGCAGCTACCCGAACGACCTGACCCCGTCACGCCTGGCTGTCTTGATGAGCTACATGGGCACGGCGCTGGAATTCTCGGTGCCGGTGCTGCTCATCGCCGGCAGGGGAGGGGCAATCACGGTTGCCGGCCTCATCCTCATGCTGCTGCTCCACGCCTACGTGACCAGCAACGTGCCCATGGGCGTGCCCATCGAGTGGAACGTCCTGATGGTGTACGGCGCGTTCTTCCTCTTCTGGCAGCATGCGGCCGACGGGTTCGCCGGCATCACCGGGCCGGTGGTCGCGCTCGTGCTCGTCATGTGCGTCGTCATCCCACTGCTCGGCAACCTGTTCCCATCCGCGGTGTCGTTCCTGCTCGCCATGCGGTACTACGCGGGGAACTGGGCGTACAGCGTCTGGCTCTTCAAGGGCGAGAGCTACCGCAAGCTCGACCGGCTCACCAAGAGCTCACCATGGATCTACGACCAGCTCGGCCGGATGTACGACCGTGCCACGTCGATCGGCATCTTCGGCAAGGTGATGGCCTTCCGGTTGATGCACCTGCACGGCCGGGCGCTGTCGCTGATACTGCCGGACGCAGTGCCCCGCATCGAGGACTACGAGTGGATCGACGGCGAGGTGGTCGCCGGCCTTGCATTGGGCTGGAACTTCGGTGAGGGGCACCTGCACAGCGAGCAGCTGCTGCGCAGCCTGCAGGAGCAATGCGGCTTCGAAGCGGGCGAGCTGCGCGTGATCATGGTCGAATCACAGCCGTTGGGTCGCCAGACGCTGCACTACCGGGTCCGCGACGCGCGCACCGGGCTCGTCGCCAGCGGCGACGTTGACGTGCGCGACCTGCGCACGCGCCAGCCGTGGGACGTGGCCGGGCGGGCACCGGCGCCGGAGGCCACGGCAGTGGCCGCGCCGCTGGCGGGGTGACGTCTCCGCTCGACGCGGTCATCGTCGGCAGCGGGCCCAACGGTCTCTCGGCCGCGGTCGAGCTGGCGCGCAACGGCGCGTCCGTGCTGGTGCTCGAGGCCGGCGACACCATCGGCGGCGGCACGCGCACGGCCGAGCTCACGCTGCCGGGGTTTCGCCACGACGTCTGCTCCGCGGCGCATCCGCTGGGGCAGCTGTCGCCGTTCTTCACCACGCTGCCGCTCGCCGAGCACGGGCTCGAATGGATTCCTGCGATGGTGTCGATCGCGCACCCACTCGACGATCAGCCTGCTGTCATCGTGCAGCGTTCCGTTGACGAGACCGCACGTGGCATGGGACGTGACGCGGCCGCCTATCGGCGCCTGATCGGGCCGCTGCTGCGGCGCGCGGACGACCTGCTGGCAGATGCGCTCGGTCCATTGCATTTCCCGCGCCATCCGCTGGTGATGGCGCGCTTCGGTGTGCGCGCGCTGGTGCCGGCCACGACGCTGGCGCGAATCGCGTTTCGCGACGTGCGCGCTCGCGCAGCGCTCGCGGGCTGCGCAGCGCATTCGGTGCTGCCGCTGGAGCGGGTGATCAGCGGCGCTGCGGGTGT
>VBJV01000004.1:17635-20272 GCA_005879785.1 Chloroflexota bacterium | reverse complement strand
CGACGCCGCGATCTTGGCCTTGTCCTGCGGGTACACGAACTGACGCGTTGTGGTCGTCGTCGGGACCTTCACGGTCACGTTTTCGTGCGAGTCGGAGCAGTCGCCGTTGTGCGTCTGACTGTTGGTGTTGGGCAGGTCGCCGCTGTACGCGGCCTTCCAGTGATAGACGCCTGGCGCCGCTGGGGTGAACCCGACGACCGGGCTACCCGTCGGTCCGCCATATGTGCCGTCACCGCCGTTGGCGATGTCCACCAGGATCGGCGTGAAGCCGGTTGCCGCCGTGTTGCAATTCGTGGTGCTGCCCACGGTGTCGGGTCCGGTGAGCGTGAAGGTGATCGTGCCGCCGGCCTTGGTGTTGCGTGTGACCGTGTGCGATGGATCACCGACCGAGCCGTCGCTACCGAGAGCGCCGCTGCCGGGCTCGTACGAGGTGCCGCCGAGGGCGGCCGTGTCGTAGATCTCAGACCCGAGGTTGACTGGCGCGGTGATGGCGATGCCGTTCGCGTCCACTGCCTGCGTCCCCAGCGTGGGCGTCACCGGGTTGACCAGGAAGCACTCCCCAGCGCTGCTGTCGTGCGAGCCCGGCACCCCGGCGCTCGAGTCACCTGAGTAAACGGCCCGGAAACAGTATCTCCCAGCCTCCGTCAGGTGAGCCGCGTCTGAGTACACGGTGGTGGCCGATGGAGTGATCGCTTTCGCCGCGCCGATCTGCGAACCTCCCGTGCCGCACAGCGCCGTGGAGGTCGTTGCGGTCGGGCCGCACAGCGAGAAGGTCACAGTGCCTCCGAAGCTGCTCGGGCCGCTGACGGTCACGACCGCCTGATCGAAGACATCGACGCCGGTGTTGCCGGTGCCGACCGAAACCCCGCTCGCCGGTACCGGGTTGGTCCCGGTGGTGTCCAGCTGCGGCGCCGTCACTGTGGTCGAGGTGCAGGGCTGGAACGCCCCGAACGCCAGGTCCTTGAGCTGTGCCTGCAATGACAGACCGGTGCTCGGTCCGGCAGACGAACGCGTCTCGGCGACGAAGCTCGGGAAGCACGCGCCAGCTGCCCCGGGGATCCGGTTCAGGTTGAGGCCGCCCTTGATCAGCGAGGAAGCCACGTAGGTCGCCTGGCCGGTGACGCCCTTTCTCGTGTACGGCCAGACCGGATCCCCCGTGTGGTCCTGGCCGGAGATTGTGCTGGTGGCGCAGAAATCGTTCGGGTCGCTGATGGTGGCGCAGTCCGCGCTCGTGGTGCTGGTCGTGAACAGCACCTGTGTGAACGCTCCGACCCCGGTGGGCGGTGTCGTGTCTCCGCCCCACTCGAAGACGCCGGCGAGGCCAAGCGTGCCGCCGTTGTTGAAGTTGACCAGGACCAGTAGGTCATGGTTGGTGTGGTGCACCGGCACGCCGGTGTCCGGGTCGACGAACTTGCCGCTGTTGGCAGTCTGGTTGGGGGTGGTGCTGGGGCAGACGCCCTGGCCGCCCGTGACCTGGCCCGCCAGGCAGGCGTGAGCCTGGAGGAAATCGAAGCCCATCTGCGCATCGCCGCTGGTGGCGAAGCGATCCGCTCCGAAGAAGATGAACGGCGTTTTGTCGGTGCCGCTGGTCAGCGTGTACTTGGCCGCAAAGGCATTGTCGATGTCATCCTTCGACGGCGCCACATCGGCAGAGGACCACATCCACGGCCCGAGCGCCGGGTCATACGCGTCCTTGGACCCGCCTCCGGCCCAGTAGGTGGTGTCAGCGGACGCGACGCCGTCGGGTACGAACGCGAAGCCGTCCGAGCCGCAGGGGTTGGTTCCGCCGACGGTGTACAAGCCGGCGAAGTCGTTCGGCGGACACGTGGAGGGCAGCGTGTCGCGGTCGAGCTCGAACAGCCCGGTGTCCTGAACACCACCGGTGTACGTTGCTTTTGCGCTGGTCATGCCAAAGATGACGATCGGCACCACTGCAAACGCCGCGAACGCGGACAGGGTGAAGCGGCGCGACGTACGCCTGCGATAGAGCGACTTGCGGGGCCGTCGAGCGGGCGGCCTGCTCTCGCCAAAGCTCCGCCGTCTGCTTCTACGCGCGCGCAGGCCATCGAGGTCCCATCTGTCCCGCACCATCGTCGCCCCTTTTGACACTGGCGACCGTTGGGCCCGAAGGCTGGCGGTGCGCCCTTACCGAAATGTATGGGTGACCCTAGCCGTTGCCTCGATAGCGCCGCAAGCCGCCGAAGTGCTCCAAAGGCTCTGTTACAGGATCGTTACATTGAGCCGGAAGCGAGATCAGGCAGCCGGGCGCCAGTGGTGTCAGCCGGCCGTTGCCGGGCTGGCGGCAAACCGCGTCGCCGGCTTCGCGCGGCCCGCCGCCCAACGCTGGGCGGGGCGTTCGACCATGCGCCAGGTCAACACGGCGATGGGCAGCGTGGTCGCGGTCAGGACGATGGTTGCCAGCAACACATTCAGTGCGACGGGCATGGCCAATCCGACTTTGAGCCCGGTGGCAAGAAGCGTCTGAAAAGCCAGCCAGTGCCAGAGGTAGATGCCGTAGGACACGGTCCCGACGGGAGCCAGCAGACGCACGAGCCGCGTCTCGCCCGGGGGCTGCGCGAGCACACCCAGGAGCAGGCAGGCGAAACCCAGCCCGCAGATCTGGTTTCGTGCGACGAC
>VBJV01000004.1:0-17556 GCA_005879785.1 Chloroflexota bacterium | reverse complement strand
ATCGCTGCGCCGCGATGTGTGCGAGGGCCACGATGATCCCCGGGCAGAACTGACAGAGCACCCCCGGCGCCCCGCGGAGCACCACCAGCGACCAGCTCGCGGTCGGGGCCAGCCCGGCGGTCGCAAATGCCGCGCCTGCGCTCGCCGCCCAGACCAACAGGGCGCCGATGGCCAGGGATCTGATCGAATGCCGGCGGCGGCGCGCGAGCGCCAGAGCGGCCAGCGGGACGAGGATGTAGAAGACCATCTCGACCGAGAGTGTCCACGCGATCGGCAGCGGTCGCGATATCTCCCCAGGAACGAGGCCGTGCAGCAGCAGCACGTGCGGCACGAGCTGCAGACCGGTCGGCGTTGCCCCGGGAGCGTGGGTCGACATCGCCAGCGCGGCCGTGAGCACCAGCCAGTACGCGGGCAGAATCCGCGCGGCTCGGCGCAGGCCGTACGCCGCGATGCCAGGCAGCTCGCCGCCGGATACGAGGGCGCGGAGGAAAGGAAGCGCGATCAGGTACCCGCTGAGCACGAAGAACAGCTCGACCCCGGAGTCGAGGTTGAACCGGACGTCGTCCAGCACGTTGGCGCGCAGGCCGCCGGGCACCGCCAGGAGCCCGTTGGCGTGATAGGCGACCACCATGAGCGCAGCGCACCCGCGCAGAGCGTCGAGGCGGCGCGTGCGCGCGCGCGGCTCGTCGGAATCCACTCGGCAAAGGTATTCGGGGCCGCGCCGGAGACCGGCCGCACCGCCGGGTCGTCACTCACGCGTAGCAATAGCGCCGTTTCCCCCTACGCTGCGGTGCCGATCGGGCCTGAACGGTAAGCTAGCGCGGCGCCCGGCGAATACGTAAACGACGAATGGCGACGTAGCCAAGTGGTAAGGCAGAGGTCTGCAAAACCTTCATCGTGGGTTCGATTCCCACCGTCGCCTCCAATCCGCGCTTATTCTCAGCGCCATGTCCAGCACGAGCGCAACGGCCAGGTCCCTCGACGCAGACGCGCTCGCTGAGCGCGCCCGGCGCGTCCTCCCCGGCGGCAGCACCCACGCCGCCCGCGAGTACCAACCACCGCTCTATGTCGTGCGCTCGCAGGGGTCGCACAAGTGGCTCATCGACGGGCGCGAGATCCTCGACTACACGATGGGCCACGGTGCGCTGCTGCTCGGCCATGCCCATCCCGAGGTGGTCGCCGCCGTGCAGCAGCAGGTCGAGCGCGGCACCCATTTCGGCGCGGCCAGCCCGCTCGAGGTCGAATGGGCTGAGCTGATCACCTCTCTGGTGCCCAGCGCCGAGGAGGTCCGCTTCACGGCCTCGGGCACCGAGGCGGCGATGCTGTCCATCAGGCTGGCTCGAGCTGCAACCGGCCGGCCGTACATCGTGAAGTTCGACCAGCACTTCCACGGCTGGTCCGACTCGGTCAGCGTGGACCTGGATGCCGCCGGCCAGGCGTCAGCGGCAGCAGGCATCGCGCCGGCCACTGCCGCGCTCACCCGCGTGGTACGGGCCGATGACCATGGGGCGCTGGCCGCTGCGCTCCACTTGGGCGACGCCGCTGCGTTGATCGTCGAACCCTCTGGCGCTCATTACGGACGCGAGACCCTCGACCCCGAGGTGCTGCGCCGCGCGCGGACGCTGTGCGACGAGACGGGGACGCTGCTCATCTTCGACGAGGTGGTCACCGGGTTCCGCGTGGCGCCGGGCGGGATGCAGTCGCTCGTCGGCGTCATCCCGGACCTCAGCCTGCTCGGCAAGGTCATGGCCGGCGGCCTGCCGGCGGGAGCTGTCGTCGGCAAGCGCTCCGTCCTCGAACTCCTCGCCGGATCCATCCACCACCCCGGCACCTTCAACGCCAACCCGCTCAGCGCGGCAGCCGGCATCGCCACGCTGCGCGTGGTGAGCACCGGCCAACCGCAACGGGCTGCATCCACGTACGCCGCCGCTCTCGAATCCGGTTGGCGCAGCGCGCTGACGGCGGGCGGCCGGAGCGGTCGCGTCTGGCGTCTGAGCAGCATCATCCATGTGGAGCTGGAGGACCCGGCGGCACAATCACGCCTGGCCGGTGCACTCCGGGAGGAGGGCGTCGACCTGCTGCACACCAGCGCCTTCTGCTCGGCGGTGCATACCGACGCGGACCTCGAGACCTCCATCGCCGCGCTCTCGCGCGCTCTCGGACGTCTCGCCTAATTCATCCCGTGGCGCTGCGCCCACAGCGCCGCCTGGGTGCGGTCCTGCACGCCGAGGCGGTCGAACACACTGCCGAGGTGGGCCTTCACCGTCTTCTCGCTGATGCCGAGGCGCCAGGCGATCTGCTTGTTGCTCAGGCCTCTGCCCACCAGGGTGAGCACGTCGCGCTCGCGCTGGGTGAGGTCGTCGATGGGCCGGCGGCGGGCGCGCTCGCCGAGGAGCTCCTTGGCCGCCTTCGGCGACAGCGGTGAATCGCCGCGGGCTGCCGCGCGAATCCCGTTGATCAGGTCGCTGGGGTCGGCGTCCTTGAGCAGGAAGCCGATGGCGCCGGTGTCGATCGCCTCGATGACCAGGTCGTGGTCCGAAAACGAGGTGAGCATCACGACCCGGGTTCCCGGCACCGCCTTCAGCAGGCGGCGCAGGGCCTCGAAGCCGTCCATGCCGGGCATGGAGATGTCCATGAGCACGATGTCCGGCCGCTCCTCGGCCACGTACGCGACTGCCTCCTCACCGTCCGCGGCTGCACCTACGACCGATATGTCGGCAACGCCGTTGAGCAGCGAGGTGAGCCCGCGTCGCACCAGGGGATGGTCGTCGACGATGAGCACGCGGACGGGGGGATCTTCCAACGTGCCCTACGTATAACCCAAAGGGCTGGGAAAAACTCCACAAACCGGCAAAAATATGGCGGCGCCGACCCTGGTGTAACGAGTGCTCGTCACGGCTAGCGCGGGATGGGGGAGCCCGCACCGCACGAGCGGCTTGTGTTGGGTCGGCGCCCGCCTATCAGGGGGACGTGAGGTTCGAAATGAAGGGTGCGATCCCCGAAGGCCTGCCCCCGAGGTCGCTTCGAGCCGATCATCGGACGTGGGGTATCCCGATAAGACACGCGGGGGGACACCCCCCGCATGGCGCGCAGGCGGTCGGCAATGGCCGCCTCGGCGCCGTGGTCTGTGGGTTCGTAGTAGCGGCGCCCGGTCAAGCCGTCGGGTAGATGCTGCTGCTCGATCAGGCCACCTTCCTGGTCGTGCGCGTAGCGGTAGCCGGCGCCGAACTGCATCGCTCGCTCCATGCTGGTCACCGCGTTGCGCAGATGCAGCGGGACCGGCTGGTTGAGCGTGGCGGCGACGTCGGCTCGCGCCGCGGCGTAGGCGCGCAGCGCCGAGTTGCTCTTGGGCGCGACCGCCAGGTACAGCGCCGCCTCGGTGAGCGGCAGGTAGCCCTCGGGCATGCCGACGAAGTGCGCCGCCTGCTGCGCGGCCACGGCGACGGCGAGTGCCTGCGGGTCTGCGATGCCGACGTCCTCCGCGGCGAGGATCACCATGCGACGTGCGACGAACATCGGATCCTCGCCCGCCTCCAGCATGCGCGCCAGCCAGTACACGGCCGCGTCCGGATCGCTGTCGCGCACGGACTTGATGAAGGCGGAGATCAGCCAGTAGTGCTGGTCGCCGGCGCGGTCGTAGAGCAGCGCCGGCTGCTGCAGCGCACCTTCGATGTCCTCCGGGCCCACTCGGGCGCTGCCGTTCGTGTCGCTCGTGGCCATAACTGCGAGTTCGAGCGCGTTGAGCGCCACGCGCGCGTCGCCGCCGCTCAGCTCGATCAGGCGCCGACGCGCGGCGTCCTCCAGCTCCACCGCACGGGACCCCAGCCCACGATCCGTGTCGGCAAGCGCGCGGTCGAGCAGGGCGCTGATCTGCATGTCGCCAAGCGCCTCCAGACGGACGACACGGGAACGCGACAGCAGCGCGGAGTTCACCTCGAACGACGGGTTCTCGGTCGTGGCTCCGATCAAGGTCACCACCCCGTTCTCCACCTGGGGCAGCACCGCATCCTGCTGCGTCTTGTTGAAACGATGGATCTCGTCGATGAACAGCACCGTGCGCGTGTCGCTGCTGCGGCTGCGAACGCGTGCCCGCTCCACGGCACGGCGCAAATCCGCGACGCCGGCGCTGGTCGCGCTCACCGGCTCGAACGCGGCCCCGACCTGCGCGCTCAGCAGCTGGGCCAGCGTCGTCTTGCCACTGCCAGGCGGGCCCCAGAGGATGAGCGACGGGACCTCTCCCGCATCCAGCGCGCGGCGCAGCACGCTGCCCTCCCCCACCACGTGCTCCTGGCCTGCGAACTCATCGAGGCTGCGCGGACGCATGCGCGTCGCCAGCGGCGCGTGCGCGGTGTCGTCACCTTGCGCCGCCGCCGATTGCGCCGCGCCGCCGAAGAGATCCGGCTGCTCGCTCAGCCGCCGCCTCCAGCCTGCAGACCCGGAGCCGCGGCGAGCACCGTGCGCAGCGCCTGCGCGGCGCCGAGCAGGCCCGCGGTCTCGGCGGGCACGACCACAGTCGTGTTGTCACTGGTGGCGAACTTCGACAGCGTGTCGAGCTGCAGGATGGCAACCAGCGTGGGGTCGGGCTGCGCCTGCTTGATCGACGTGTAGACGGTCTGGATCGCCTGCGCGCGTCCCTCCGCTTCGAGGATCTGCGCCTGCCGGTTGCCTTCGGCGCGCAGGATCGCCGCCTGCCGCTCCCCTTCCGCGTTCTTGATGGCGGCCTGGCGGTTGCCGTCGGCGATGTTCACCGCCGACTGCTGCGACCCCTCTGACTGCAGGATCACCGCGCGCTTCTCCTGGTCGGCCTGCTTCTGCAGCGCCATCGCCTGCAGGATGTTCGGCGGCGGCAGGATCTCGACGATCTCCACGCGGTTGATGCGGATGCCCCACTTGTCGGTGACCGCCTCCATCTGTTGCTGGATCTGCGTGTTGATCTGCTCGCGTCCGGATAGGGCCTCATCGAGGCTCACGGCCCCGAACACCGAGCGCAGCGCGCTGCGGCTCTGCTGGTCGATGGCGATGGTGTAATCGGCGACGCTGAACAGAGCGGCGCGCGAGTCGATGATCTGGCTGAAGATGGTCGCCGTCACCTGCACCGCGACGTTGTCCCGGCTGATCACCTGCTGGCGATCGCCCGGGCGCGGCACCTCTCGATTGTCGACGCGGACCATGTGGTCGAGGAACGGAATGATGATCGCCAGGCCGGCCGGCGCCTCGCGCCGGAAACGCCCGAAGCGAGTGACCACGCCGGCAAAGCCTTGCGGCACGACCTTGATCGATGCACTGAGGAGGATCGCCACCACGATCACGATCGCCACGATCGCGACGCCGGTTACGTGCCGCGAACGGCGGTCACCTTGACTGCGGTGTCAGGTTGCAGACCGCCGGGCTGATCGGTCACCGCCAGCCAGCGCTCGCCGGCGAGCTGCGCATGGCCGGGGTGGTGCTCATCACCGACGGCGTCGAGCGTCAGCGCCTGCTGTCCGACCAGGGCTCCCCGTCCGGATGGTCCCGGCAGGATCAGCGGCGGTCCCTGGCGGCGCTCGGCTATGCGCACGAAGACGGGACGCACCAGGGCGAGGCCGGCGGCGCTGATGCCTGCGAACACCACGACGCTGGGCCACCACTGCTCGCGGATCAGGGCTGCGGCGATCGCCGCGCCGAACGCGCCGAGGGCGAGAAAGAACGCGAAGAACGCTTGTGAGTGCAGCTCCAGCCCGAGCAGTGCCAGCCCGCCGACCAACCAGATCACCCAGAACCAGGTGAGCCACAACATGGGCGGAGTGTACCCACTGACAAGTGCCGTCCAACCGAGGGTTCGCGGCCGCTCGACGTCGCGACTCCGGCCCGCGATACAGTGGCGCGGTGGCAGGGTTGCTGGCTGTTTTCGCACACCCCGACGACGAGTCGATGGGTGCGGCCGGTCTGCTCTGCCGGCACAGCCGCGCCGGCGTTCCGGTTCACCTGGTCTGCGCCACCCGCGGCGCGCTGGGCTGGATGGGCAAGCCGGACGGCGCACGTCGCGAGGAACTCCCCGAGATTCGCAGCGGCGAGCTCACCGAGGCCGCCGAGGTCCTCGGCATCGCCGGAGTGACGCTGTGGGACTACCCCGACGGCGGCGTCGAGAGCAGCGACCAGGCCGAGATGACCGCTCGCCTCGTCGCCGAGATCGCCCGTTTGCGCCCGGCTGCCGTCGTGGGCTGGGGGCCCGACGGTGGCTACGGGCACGCTGACCACATCTGCATCGGCAAGTGCACGGATGCGGCGGTGGCGTCGCTGCCCCAGGCCGCGCGTCCGGCGCAATACCACATGGTGATGGACCAGTTCCTCGTCGACGCTTACAAGGACATCATCAGCCTGGTGAGCGAGGACACCGACAGCTTGCCGCTCATCGCGTCGGATGTCGATGTCATCGTCGAACTGACCGACGCCGAGCTCGCCACCAAGCAGCGCGCCATCGCCTGCCATCGCAGCCAGCAGGAGGACTGGCGTGTCGCGGTCGAGAGCCATCCCGACCTGGTGCGCCGCGGCTACGGCCATGAGCCGTACGTGCGGTTTCCGGACCGCGGCGCTCGGCTGGCGGCCAACAACCTATTGAAGGAGTTCGCATGACCGGAGCCACCAGCCGGACGATCCGCGAGGCCGTCGAACCGCTCGCGCCTTTCCTGCGCTTCCTGCAGAGGTATCAGCAGCTCATCGCCAACCCGTCCGACCCGAACGTCTGCGACTTCTGCTTCGGCAACCCGCACGAGATGCCGCTGCCGGAGATCACCGACGCGCTGATCCGCTGGGCGAAGCCGCAGCACCAGATGTGGTTCGCGTACAAGACGAGCGAGCCCGAGGCGGTCGAGGTGGTGCGCGCCTCGCTGGTCGCCCGCCACGGCATCCCGTTCGAAGCAGCCGACATCTTCCTCACCAACGGCGCCTTCGCGGCGATCACGTGCGCATTGCGCGCGGTGATCGACCCGGGTGACGAGGTGATCTACCTGTCGCCCCCCTGGTTCTTCTACCGGACGATCATCCTCGGATTCGGCGCAACGCCGGTTCGTGTCGACATACGCCCGACGCGTTTCGACCTGCCGGTTGACGCCATCGCCGCCGCCGTGACGCCGCGCACACGCGCGGTCATAGTCAACTCGCCGCACAATCCGAGCGGTCGCATCTACCCGGACGCCGACCTGCAGCGCCTCGGCGCCGTCCTCGAGGCTGCATCGGAGCACCGCGAGCGGCCCATCTACCTCCTCTCCGATGAGGCATACAGCCGCATCCTCTTTGACAGCAACGCCTTCCGCACGCCGCTGCACCACTACCGCCGGGCGATGCTGCTGTACACGTACGGCAAGACGCTGCTCGCCCCGGGCCAGCGCATCGGGTACATCGCACTGCCGCCGCAGATGCCGGACCTTGAGCAGCTGCGCGAGGCCATCTTCACGGCGCAGACGGTGACCGGCTTCGCCTGGCCCAACGCCCTGATGCAGTACGCGCTCGGCGACCTCGAGCAGGTCAGCATCGACATCGCCGCGCTGCAGCGCCGGCGCGATCGCGTCCTCGCCGACCTGGGAGCGATGGGTTACGAGGCGATATCGCCGGAGGGCACCTTCTATGTGTTGGTGCGCTCACCGCTGACCGACGACGAAGCATTTGCAACGTTGCTGGCCGAGGCCGGCGTGTACGTCCTGCCCGGCGCTGTGTTCGAGCTGCCCGGCTGGTTCAGGATCTCGCTGACCGCCAACGACGGCATGGTGGAGCGCTCCCTCCCCGGATTTCGCCGCGCCATCGAGGCCGCGGCCGTCGAGGTTGCGTCCTGAACTAAGATCTCCGCCAACGCGTCGTGCAGGCGCTCAGAGGAGGAATCACGTTGCCCACCGCAAACGAAGTCTTCACGGAGATCAACAACCGGCTGCAGGCCGACCCGTCGAAGGTGTCCGGCATGAATGCCGTCTATGCCTTCGATCTCGCCGGTGACGACGGCGGCCAGTACCACATCGCCCTCAAGGACGGCTCCGCCGACGTGGGCGAGGGCGCTCCGGAGAACCCCAACATCACGATCAGCATGAAGTCCGAGGACTTCGTCGACATGGCCACCGGCAAGCTCGACGGCACCATGGCCTTCATGAGCGGCAAGATCAAGATCAAGGGCGACATGGGCCTCGCCATGAAGCTCCAGACCGTCCTCCGATAGCGCTTTCCCCTGACACGCCGGCCAGGCCAACTCGTTTCGACTACGACGAGCCGGCGCGGGCGCTGCTGGTCGAATGGTCCGACGGAGCCGTGCACCGGATCCCGTTCGACATCCTCCGCCGCGCCTGTCCATGCGCAGCATGCCGCGGCGAGCCCGGTTTCGCGGGGCGCTTCGCATCGCAGGCCGAGCTCCGTCCCGGCGAGGATGAGCTGGCCGACATCTCGCTGGTCGGCGCCTACGGGCTGAACGCCGTCTGGGCCGACGGCCACAACACCGGCATCTACACGTTCACCCGTTTGCGCGAGCTTGGCGAGGCGTGCAAGGACTAGAGTTCGTCGAGCCATGAGTGCCCAACCCGTTCCGGCTGAGCCTGCAGCGGCGGCACCCGCGGCGCTGCTCACCTCGGTCACCGGGGGCGTGCTGACCATGACGCTGAACCGCCCCCACGTGCTCAACGCGATCACGCCGGAGCTGCTGGACTCGCTCGGCGACGCGCTGCGTTCCGCCGGCGCGGACGACGCGATCCGTGCGGTGGTCATCACCGGCTCGGGCCGCGGGTTCTGCAGCGGCCAGGACCTGCGCTATGCGGCACAATCCGGCAACCTCGACGTGCAGACCATCCTGCGTGACCACTACGCGCCGGCAATCCGCCTCATGCGCACGCTCGAGAAGCCCATCATCGCCGCGGTCAACGGCGTGGCCGCGGGCGCCGGCTTCTCGCTCGCGCTGGCCGCCGATTTCCGCATCGCCGCCGAGTCCGCGACCTTCGTGCAGGCGTTCGTGCGCATCGGGCTCATCCCCGACATGGGCAGCACGTACTTCCTGCCCCGCCTCATCGGCATGGCCCGCGCCACCGAGCTGGCCATGCTCGGCGACATGGTCCCCGCCTCGCGTGCGCTTGACCTCGGCCTGGTGAACGCCGTGGTCCCCGACGGTCGACTCGCCGGCGAGGCGGCGGAGCTCGCCGCGCGGCTGGCGCGCGGACCCCGTTCGATCGGGCTGATCAAGCGCGCCCTGGAACCGTCGCTGACCAACGAGCTCGAGGCGCAGCTCGAGGTCGAGGCGACCGTCCAGGGCGAAGCCACAACCACTGCGGACTTCTTCGAGGGCGTCGGCGCCTTCCTCGGCAAGCGGACGGCGCAGTTCACCGGCCGCTGAGGTGGCGGGCCTCGCTGAACGTCTGAGTGCGGCGCTGGACGCCGACCGAGTGCTGGTCGGCGCGGCGATCACCGAGGACGACACGCACGACGAATCGCTGACCGCCGCATGGCACGCGCCGGAGGTGGTGGTGCTTCCCGAGTCGGCAGCGGAGATCGTCGACGTGGTTCGCATCGCGCGCGAGCTCCGCGTGCCGGTGACCGCGCGCGGATCCGGCACCGGGCTGTGCGGCTCGTGCATCGCGCGCCGGGGCGGGATCCTGGTGTCGTTCCGGCGCATGGCGTCCATCCTCGAGATCGACGTCGACAACCAGGTGGCCGTAGTCCAGCCCGGGGTCACGCTGCAGCAGCTCGACGACGAGACCGCCACGCACGGACTGGTGTACCCGGTGTTCCCGGGTGAGAGCAGCGCCAGCCTGGGCGGCAACGTGGCCACCAACGCAGGCGGGATGCGCGCCGTCAAGTACGGCGTCACGCGCCACCAGGTGCTCGGGCTGAAGGCGGTGCTCGGCACCGGGGAGGTGATTCGCACCGGCGGAAAGTTCGTCAAAGCCACCACCGGCTACGACCTCACGCAGCTGATCATCGGCTCCGAGGGAACCCTGGCCATCGTCGCCGAGGCGACGCTGCGTCTCTACCCGCGCCCGCCCCACGCGGCCACCGTGCTCGCGCCGTTTCGCAGCCTGAGCGAGGTCACGGCGTCCGTGCCGCGCATCGTCGCCAGCGGCCTGGCGCCGGTGATTCTCGAGTACATCGATCAGATGTCGATGCGGGGCATCACCGCGGCAAGCGGGGTCGACCTCGGCATCCCCGAGGCAATTGAAGAGGAAGCGCAGGCCTACCTCGTGGTGGTGCTCGAGGAGCTGGACCGCGCCCGGCTCGACGAGAATGTCGAGCGCACAGGTGAGCTCATCGCCGGCCTGGGTGCGCTCGACGTGTACGTGCTTCCGGCCCACGCGGCCACGGCGTTGATCAAGGCTCGCGAGCGCGCTTTCTTCGCCGCCAAGGCGGCGGGAGCCAACGAGATCATCGACACCGTGGTCCCGCGCGCGCAGATCCCCACGTTCTTGACACAGGTGACTGAAATCGCCGGGCGCACGCAATCACTGGTGTTCGGCTGCGGCCACGCAGGTGACGGCAACGTGCATCTCTCCGTGTTCCAACCGGACCCGGACAAGCTGCACGACACGCTGAGCAGCGCCTTCGAGGCGGCGATGGCACTGGGCGGCGCCATCTCCGGTGAGCACGGCATCGGCACCGAGAAGCGCAGCTACTTCCTGGAGCTCGAGGACCCGGCCAAGCTGGCCCTGATGCGGCGCATCAAGACTGCCTTCGACCCCGACGGCATCCTCAACCCAGGAGCACTGCTGGACGCTGAGCCCGTCGACGTCGTGGCGGGGACGCGTCCCGAAACCGCGGCAGTCGCGCGGCCGTGATCGGCGCCGAAGCGCTGCTGCGCACGCTGGTGGGCAGCGGCGTCAACGTGTGCTTCGCCAACCCGGGCACGTCGGAGATGCATTTCGTGGCGGCCCTCGATGCCGTGTCCGAGATGCGTGGCGTTCTGGTGCTGTTCGAGGGAGTGGCGACGGGCGCGACCGACGGCTACGCGCGGATGACCGGGGCTCCCGCGGTGGCGCTGCTGCACCTCGGGCCCGGGCTGGGCAACGGACTTGCCAACCTGCACAACGCGCGGCGCAGCCGGGTGCCCGTCGTCACCGTCGTGGGCGACCACGCCAGCTACCACAAGCGCTTCGACGCGCAGCTCGAGTCGGACATCGAGAGCGTCGCACGCAATGTGTCGGGATGGATCCGCCGCACCGCGCGCGCCGAGGACACCGGTCCCGACGCCGCTGACGCTGTGGCTGCCGCGCTCGGACCACCCGCCCAGGTGGCCACGCTGATCCTGCCTGCGGATGCCTCGTGGTCGGACGGCGCCGCGCCCGCCGCGGCACCGCCGCGCCCGCGCTACGGGGCCGTTCCCGCGGCCGAGATCGAATCGATCGCCGCGACGCTGCGCAACGGCCAGCGCTGCGGCCTCCTGCTCGGGGGCGCCGCCCTGCAGGAGCGCGGGTTGCGAGCCGCCGCGCGCATCGCAGCCGAGTGCGGCATCGAGCTGTTCGCCGAGACATTCCCGACACGGCTGGCCCGTGGCGCAGGCCTGCCCGCCGTCGAGCGGCTCCCCTATCTCGCCGAGCTGGCCAAAGGACAGCTCGAAGGCCTGCAGCACCTCTTTCTCGCCGATGCACGCGCGCCGGTCTCGTTCTTCGCCTACCCCGGCAAACCGAGCTACCTGGTGCCCGACCAGTGCGACGTCGGCGTGCTCGCCGGCGGCGCGGACGACGTGCCGGCAGCCCTGGAGGCGCTGGCCGACGCGGTCGATGCCGGCTCGGATTCCGGCGGGGCGCCGGCCGCGCGACCCAGGCGGCCCGGCGGTGAGCTGACCGCGGAGACCGTCGGGCAGGCGCTCGGCGCGCTCCTGCCCGAGGACGCGATCGTCTCGGACGAGGCCAACACCAGCGGGATCTACATGACCGGTCCGACCGCCGGCGCCCCCCCGCATGACTGGCTGACCCTCACGGGAGGTTCGATCGGCCAGGGGCTTCCGGTAGCCGTCGGCGCCGCGGTGGCCCAGCCCGGCCGCCGCGTGATCGCGCTGGAGGCTGACGGCTCGGCGCTCTACACGATCCAATCGCTGTGGACCATGGCACGCGAGCAGCTGGACGTCACGGTGGTCCTGCTCAGCAACCGCCGCTACGCCATCCTGCGCATGGAGCTGGCGCGCGTGGGAGCCACCGCCTCGGGCGAGCGCGCGTCCGCCATGCTCGACATCGGCGATCCCGACATAGATTTCGTCGCGCTGGCTCGTGGTCTGGGCGTGCCCGCCTCGCGGCCGGGCACGGCCGAGGAGTTCACGACCGAGCTGGAACGCTCGCTGGCGACGCCAGGCCCGTCGCTCATCGAGGCGGTCGTCCCCTCGATCTTCTGACGCTGCGGTCCGCCGCTCACGCCAGCCATCCCCCGCCGAGGTCGGCGACCAGGTGGGCAAACGCGGGCGCCGCGACGCCGCCGGTCATCACCCGCAGCCCGCCCAGGAAGACGCCGACGCCGAGGTCGAGCGGCAGCGCCTGCACGCCGTAGAGCGGGAGATGCAGCAGCGCGAAGACCACGGACGTGATGCCCAGTGCCGCCGGGACGCCGCGCCACCCGCTGACCGCGTCGAACAGCACGCCGCGCAGCAGCGCCTCCTCGGCGATCACGACCAGCGCCACCGCCGGAGTCCACACCGCCAGCGCTCCGACCTGCGGCGACGGGAACGTCGCGTCCGGCGCGCGCGCCAGCAACCAGGCCAGCACGAGGAACAACCCGGCAGCAGCGCCCGCCGCCGCGGCGCCGAGCCGGAGCCGGCCCGGCCGCCACCCCGCGGCGATCGCAACCGTCAGCGCGGCGGCGGCAAACAGCAGCGCTGCCGGGATGGATGCCGCCGCCGCGGCGCCGCCACCACTGATCACGCGCAGGCCCAGGGCCGCGCCGGCGCCGCACCCGATGAGCACCGTGCGCATCGCCGCCTATGATGGCGCCCATGGATGTAGCGACAGCGTTCAAGCGTGCCAGTGGCGGCTTCGTGCAGCGAGCTCAGCAACTCAGAGACGAGCAGTGGTCAGCGTCCACGCCGTGCACCGAGTGGGACGTCCGAGCACTGGTCAATCACCTGGTCGGAGAATGGCTCTGGATGGCGCCACTCATCGAGGGGCAGACCATCGCGGAGGTGGGTGATCGTTTCGACGGAGACGTGCTCGGCGACGAGCCCTTGCAGCGCGTCGTTGATGCCCAGCATCAGGCGGTGGCGGCCCTGGAGGCGCCGGGAGCTCTGGGCCGTACCGTGCAGCTCTCGTTCGGCGACACGCCGGCGTCCGACTATGCGATGCAGATGACCATCGACAGCACCATTCATTCCTGGGACCTGGCGCACGGAATGCGGGGCGATGACACGCTCGACCCCCAGCTCGTCGACCTCGTCTACGGCGAGCTGATGAACGTCGCGGAGTCGTGGAGGTCCGGGGGCGCGTTCGGGCCCGAGAAGGCGCCGATCGATGACTCGAAGCAGGCCAAGATGATCGCGCTCACCGGCCGCTGAACGACACCGGGGGACAGGCACATGACCACGCACACGCAGACTCCACCGACGACTGAGCCCGCATCCGACTGGCGGCATCGCGCCGACGAAGCCGTCGCCGCCCTGGGACAGCGCAAGGACGCGTGGGCGCGCCTTCCCATCCACGCCAAGATCGACCACCTGCGCGCGCTGCGCGTCAATACCGCTGCGCAGGCGCAGCGCTGGGTGCGCGCGGCCTGCGCCGCCAAGGGCCTCGACCCCGAAGCGGCGCTGGCAGGAGAGGAATGGACGTCGGGTCCGTGGGCGCTCCTGTTCGGGATCAACCGCCTCATCGAGACGCTCGAGGCCGTGGCTCGCGCCGGCTCACCCCGCCTGCGTCGCAACGCAGTGCACACCCGTCCGGACGGGCAGGTCGTGGTCGACGTGTTCCCGCAGAACGCATGGGATCGGTTGCTGCTCAGCGGTGTCAGCGCGCAGGTGTGGATGCAACCCGGTGTCACCGCGGCCAGCCTCGCCGACACCATGGCCGTCTTCTACAAGCAGGCGCAGCCGCAGGGCGCGCTGGTGCTGGTGCTGGGGGCGGGCAACATCGCGAGCATCGCCCCCCTTGATGTGCTCTACAAGCTGTACGCGGAAGGTCACGTCTGCCTGCTCAAGATGAACCCGGTCAACGAGTATCTCGGCCCCATCCTCGAGGACATCTTTCGCGACCTCGTCACCGATGGCTTCGTCGGCTTCGCGTACGGCAGCGCCGAGGTGGGTGAGTACCTCACTCGGCACCAAGGGATCGATGAGATCCACATCACCGGCAGCGCGCGCACTCACGATGCCATTGTCTTCGGGAGCGGCGCAGAGGGTGAGGCGCGCAAGGCGCGCAAGCAACCTGTCAGCAGCAAGCGGATGAGCAGCGAGCTCGGAAACGTCAGCCCCACCATCGTGGTGCCGGGTCCGTGGTCGCCGCGTGACCTGCAGTTTCAGGCCGCGCACATCGCCACACAGAAGCTGCACAACGCCGGGTTCAACTGCATAGCGTCACAGGTGGTCATCACGCACGCGGACTGGGCGCTGCGGGAGCCGCTGCTCCATGCGGTGACCGGCGCGCTGTCGTCGGCCCCGCGACGGCCGGCGTACTACCCCGGCGCCGAGCAACGGCAGCGGATGCTCGCCGGTGCGCACTCGGATGCGCAGCTGCTCGGCGGCGACGACACCGCACCGGTCACGCTCATCGCCGGCCTCGACAGCGCCGCCACCGGCGACGTCTGTTTCACCACAGAGGCGTTCGCCGGCGTCCTCGGCGAAACGGGCATCGCTGCCGCCGGCGTCGACGAGTACCTCGACCGTGCCGTCGATTTCTGCAACGAGCATCTCTGGGGCACGCTCGGCGCCAACATCATCATCGACCCGGTCACCGCGCGCCGCCATGCGTCAGCCCTCGACCGAGCCATCGCTCGCCTGGGACGGGTGTCGGCTTCCTGCTCGCGCAGATGAGCTGGGGCGCCTTCCCCGGACACACCATGGACGACATCCAGAGCGGCACGGGCGTGGTCCACAACAGCCTGCTGTTCGACAAACCGGAGAAGAGCGTCGTACGGGCACCGTTCTATCCGTATCCGCGCAGCCTCGCGCACGGCACCGCCACCATGCTGCCGACACCCCCCTGGTTCATCACCCACCGCCGGGCGCACAAGGTGGTCGAGCGGTTGACCCGCTTCGAGGCCGACCACGCGCTGCGGCACGTCCCCGGCATCTTCATCGCTGCGCTGCGCAGCTGAGGATGCCGATCAGCTAGACGCGACGGCCATCGCCTGGCCGTATTCGTCGTGACGGAGCGCTCTGAAGCTGTCGCCCCGCCCGGCCGGCACCTGGTCGAGCAGCAGGAAGTGATAGGGCACGAGCATGTCGCCGTCGGGCGCGTGGCGGGAATACGTGTGGTGGACGGTCCCATCCGCCATGGCGAACACGTTCCACCCCGGGCCCTCGACGAGGCCGGTTTTCAGCTCGGTGCCCACCGCTACGGCCCATTCCCGGAGCCAGTCGGGCGCCTTATCCACCATGGTGCGGAGCTCCTCGCTGGCCATCTGCTCGCCGGTCATCTCGAAGCCGAAGTCACGGTTGAAGTCGCTGCCGAACGCTGAGACCCACGGAAAATGCCAGCCCATGCGCTGCTTGTACGCCTGGATCTTGTGCAGCGGTGTCCGCGACATGGCGATGAGGGTGACGTCGCGGTGATTGAGATGCACCACACCCCCGTCGAAGTGATCCGCCAGGCCCGAGCAGCCTGGGCACGCGCCCGTGTAGTCCGGCCCGAACATGAGGTGGTAGATGAGCAGCTGGGAGCGGCCATCGAAGAGCTCGGCAAGGGTCTTCGTCCCCTCGTCGGTCGCGAAGGTGTATGTCTTCTCCACAGGCACCCAGGGCAGCGCCCGCCGCTGCTCGTTCACCTCGCCGGCCAGCTTGCTGACCTCATCTTCCCGCTCGAGCAGGGCCGCGCGAGCCCTGTCCCACTGCTCCTGGGTGCCGATCGTTGGCTTGCTCATCGCGGCCGCCTCCAGTCAGGGTCCTGCGTACGCCTAACGTACGTCGGCTGAACCGCTCAGCGCCTGAGGCTGTATCCAACCGCGCTATGGTGCCGACCCTGGAGACGACGCCAACCGGCAGTCACATCTCGAGGAGGCACCCATGAACATCGGCCGCATCCCCACCAGCATCGCCGCTGTCATCGGCGCGGCAGCGCTCGGCGCAGCCGCGGTCACCGGCACGACGCACACCGTGCGGATCGCCGCGTCCGCGTCGCACAACTCCGCGACCGTGGCCGGGCAGAGCAGTCGCGGTGCCACGGACGAACTCCGTGCCGAGGAGACCCCTGACGCGACCGAGACGCCCGAACCTGCGCAGACCGAACCCAGCCCGACCTCCGAGCCGCGGGACGCCGACGAGGCGGCCGAGCCCGACGAAGCCGGCGAGGATGCGGACGACAACGACTCGAGCCATCGCGGCCCATCCTCGTCACCACAGGCAACCGAGAGCAGCGGCGACACACGTGACAGTGGCAGCTTTGGCTCCGACGACGGCTCGGATTACTGAACTCACCACGCAGGCGCGCCGTTCGGATTCACTGCCGCCGCGGCATCGTCTGAGCGTCTCCGCGCTGCTGCGCCCGCAGCGGTCAGCGCTCGGGCCGCTCTCGCGGGTGCCATCGCCATCCTCGTCGTCGGCTGGTCCGCACCTGCCGGTTCACCGTTGTACGCGATCCGCACCGCACATGAGCAACTGCAATTGATCGTTCCGGGAGTGGACCGCTGTGTGGCGCAGCTCGCGGACGCGGAGAGCCGGCTCGACGACGCATCGGCTGGCACAACGTCGCCGCGTCGCTCGACCCGGCAGCGTCGTTGCTCGCCGCCGCGAAAGCAAACCTGCCCGCCGACCGCACATCGCCGGACTGGCCGCGCTGGGAGCGCGACGAGGCTGAGTTGGGGGCGTTGCGGGCGCGGCGCACAACCTCGCCAGTCGGCGGCGACGATCGCTCACGGGGCCTCGCCTCGCCGAGTCCAACCGCGTCGGAGCCGCAGCCGGAGCAGTCGTCTGGATCCGGATCCAGGGACGGGCAGCCCGGTTCCGGCGCCGCCACCGGCAGCGACGATTCGGGCAAATCCCAGCCGACGCCGACGCCGACAAACTCCGACGGCGGTTCGTCAGGTGGCGGCTCGGGCGACAGTGGATCGGGCGGAGGCTCCTACTCGGGCTCGAGCGACGGAGGCTCAGGCGGCGGCTAACGGGCTCAGGGATTCTTGAGCATTGTCCTCAGCCGCGGCGCGAGCCACGGTTTCCGTCCCCACGCGAACATCTGACCGCGCATCAGCACAGACCACTGATTCACGCGCCCCCACATGACCAGGAACAGCGCGGGCGCGTTGGCGGACAGGCGGCAATCGACGGCGGTCGAAGCCACCGGGGCGATGGTCATGGCCCCGTCGTCGAGGTTGAGGAATACCCGCTCGAAGCCCCTGATGCGAATCTCGTAACACGCTCGCAGACCGCGCGCCGGCTCCTGATTCACCAACGCGCGCGGGTCGAGCTTGCCGGCCACGGGAAACATGAAACCG
>VBJV01000216.1 GCA_005879785.1 Chloroflexota bacterium | reverse complement strand
CACCACAAGCGCTTGGGCTGGTTCTCCCCATTTCAGGCGGCCTGGATCAATCTGCGAGCCATGTTCATCTACGGCGCCGATTTCTTCCTGCTGAGGCCGGGCCTGGCGCTGCTCGCGCTGGGGCTTCTCATCACCCTGCCGCTGTCGGCAGGACCGATTACCCTTGGACCCCTTGGCCTCTCCCTCTACTGGATGTTGTTCGGCGTGACGCTTTCGGTGCTCGGACTGCAGAGCTTCTATCTTGGTTGCATCGTCCAGGTCCTCCACGACTACACGGGGAAGGCGACCCGGCGCTGGCTCACCGCTTTCAGCTACACGCGAACCGTCATCGCTTGTGCAGTGTTGTTCCTCGTGGGAATCGCCCTCGGTGCCGGACTGGTCAACGAATACATTCGCGACGGGCTGAGGCTCTCGCTCAGCGGGACGCACGGCGTCTATCTCGCCGTGACCGGCCTGCTTCTGGTCATGGCAAGCTTCATGACGTTCGGCGCGACGTTGCTGGTGCACGCAGCCGCACTGCGCGGACCCGCTTCCAACCGTCGTGGCCACGATCGCTAGCAGCCGAGACCCGGCGCCACCGGCCGCGTTCGTGCCGGTCAACGTGGCGATCTTCGCCGACGGCGCCGACGTCCAGGGAATCCTCGATCTCGCCCGCAATCCGATGATCAAAGGCTTCACCACCAACCCGACGCTGATGCGCGCCGCCGGTATCGCCGACTACGAGGCGTTCGCTCGCGAGGTCCTGGCCGCCGTGCCGGACATGCCGGTTTCGTTCGAGGTGTTCGCCGACGACTTCGAGGAGATGCGGCGCCAGGCGCTGCGCATTGCTGGCTGGGCGGACAACGTCTACGTGAAGATCCCCATCACCGACACCCATCGGCGCTCGACCACCGACGTGATCACTGCGCTGGGCGAGTCGGGCGTGAAGCTGAACGTCACCGCCATGTTCACGCCGGAGCAGGCGCGCCGGGTCAGCGCCGAGCTGGCTGGCGGGCCTCCCGCGTTCCTCTCGGTGTTCGCCGGCAGGATCGCCGACAGCGGGCGCGACCCCGTGCCGATCATGCGTGAGTGTCTCGACGTGATCGCTCCGCACGCCAACCTGAAACTGCTCTGGGCAAGCCCCCGCGAGGTGCTCAACATCGTGCAGGCTGACGAGATCGGCTGTCACATCATCACCGTCACCCACGACCTCCTCAAGAAGCTGCCTGGTTTGGGCAAGGACCTCGACCAGTTCTCGCTCGAGACCGTCCGGATGTTCCATGGGGATGCGGCGGCGGCCGGCTACTCCCTTTAGAGTCGGGGCGTGACGGAGAGCTTCAGCGACCGTTTCCTCGCGGAAACCCGAGCGATCATCGACAGCCTCGACCGCGCCCAGATCGAGGATGTGGCCACCGGGCTCGGGGCCATTCGCGATGCCGGAGGCCGCCTCTTCATCCTCGGCGTGGGCGGCTCCGCGGGCCATGCCAGCCACGCGGTCAACGACTTCCGCAAGATCTGCGGCGTGGAGGCGTACACGCCGACCGACAACGTCTCCGAGCTGACCGCGCGCATCAACGACGACGGCTGGGACAGCGCATTCGCGGAATGGCTCAAGGGCTCGCGGCTCAACAGCAGCGACGCCGTCCTTGTCTACTCGGTGGGCGGCGGCGACGCGGAGAGCAACGTCTCAGTGAATCTCATCCGTGCGCTGGAGCTTACGCGCGAGCGAGGAGCCGCGATCTTCGGCGTGGTGGGCCGCGACGGTGGCTTCACCCGCAGCGTCGCCAACGCGTGTGTGGTGATCCCGCCGCTCTACCCGGATCACATCACCCCGCACACAGAGGGCCTCTGCGCCGTTGTGTGGCACCTGCTGGTGTCGCATCCGGCGCTCCAGCTGGTTGCGACGAAGTGGGAGACCGTGGTCCCGGCGCAGACATGAGCGACGGGCTGCCCCGGCGTGTCCTCATACCCGGTGGCGCGGGCTTCATCGGCAGCAGCTTCGTCGACCGCCTGCTCGCAGACGACGATGTCGAGCAGGTGACTGTCTTCGACAACTTCAGCTCCGGACGTGAGTGGCACCTGGAGCGGTGGCGCGATGAGCGCCGGCTCCGCCTCGTTCACGGCGAGATCACCGAGCTGGATACACTGACGTCGGCGGCGAGGGGCTCTGAGCTCGTCATCCACCTGGCATCCAACCCCGACATCGCCCGGGCTGCGACCGAGCCCACCATCGATTTCGACCAGGGGACCGCACTCACCAACAACGTGCTGGAAGCCATGCGACGGGCTGCGGTGCGCACGATCCTCTATGCGTCAGGCAGCGGCGTGTACGGTGATCTCGGCGAAATCGAGGTGCACGAGGACCATGGACCGCTCGTCCCCATCTCCACGTACGGCGCCAGCAAGCTCGCCGGCGAGGCGCTGATATCAGCGTATTGCCACATGTTCGACATGCGCGGCCTGGTGTTCCGTTTCGGCAACGTGGTGGGGCCGCGTCAGACCCATGGCGTCGGCTTCGACTTCATCCGCAGCTTGCGCGAAGCTCCCGGCCGGCTGCGCATCCTCGGCGACGGCACGCAGTCGAAATCGTATGTCCACGTCGACGACGTGGTAGCGGCTGTGCTCCTTGCCAGCCAGCGGACCACCGACGCG
>VBJV01000215.1 GCA_005879785.1 Chloroflexota bacterium | reverse complement strand
GGCCCCAGGCGCGCGCCAGTGGCTGCAACACGTGCAGGCAGGCCACCCTTAGCCGGAAGCTCCACCGCGCCGGGAGGCTGATGTGTTGCTTCGGGCGTGCGAGCAGGGCGTCGACAGACGCAAGCACGGTGATGAACAGCGCGGCGGCGGCCGCAGGCACGGCCAGGCCTGCCCAGACTAAACCTAAAGGCGCCGACAGCAGTGCGATCACCGCTAACGGCACCCCGACCTGGTGCGCGACGTCCCAGGCGTACCCGCCGCCGCGGTACACGGACTGGAACGCAGCGGCGCCATAGATGCCCGAGTAGATGCGCTGCCGCAACGGGGCCACGACACTCTCGACCGTGCCTCGCCACCGCGCTGTTCCTACGCTGGTGAAGCGGTCCGGGTGTCTCGCCTCGACGATTGCCTCACTACGGCCGTAACCACGCTGCTGACGCAGGTACGGGCGCAGGCCGTTGCGCCGGTGGTGCCACACCACCGCGGCCGGGTGGTAGGCGATCTCCCATCCGGCGTCGAGTACGCGCCAGCACACGTCTACGTCGTCGCCCGCCGCCGTGAACACCGGGTCGAACCCGCCCGCGTCGACGAGTACCTGCTTCCAGAAGCCCATGTTGCAGCCGGGGATGTGTTCCGCACGGTCGTCTGCGAGCAGCACGTGGATCGGGCCGCCTGGCGCCTGAGCAACGCAGTGAGCTCCGATATCGTCGGTTGGAGGCGCGAGATTCGGCCCGCCCACGGCGCCGACGGACTGTGAATCCATCCCCAGAGCCAGGTGATACGGCCATTCCGGATCGGGGTATGCATCACTGTCCAGGAACGCGATCAACTCGCCCGTCGCTGTCGCAATCCCCGCGTTGCGCGCGTTGGCAAGGCCGGAATGCTCGATGTGGACGACCCGCGCGCGCGGGTGGCCGGCGGCGATCTGGGCCGTCGCATCGGTGGAGCCGTCGACGACCACGATGACTTCGAGCTTCGGGTAGTCGAGAGCACACGTGTGGCGGAGACACTCATCGAGTGTCGACTCCGCGTTGTACGCGCAGATGACGACACTCATTGAAGGCCAGGCGAAGTCGAGGTCGCGAACGCCGCGCCTGTTCCACCGCCGGCACACGTCCAGCGCGGGACGCGGTGTGCGATCAGTTCGGGTGAGGCCGAATCGCCACCCCTTGACCGGAGCATCACACACCCACCACTCGTCGGTCCACGAGAACACGCACGTCCCGGCGACACCACGCTCCAGAGCCGTTTCCAGTTGAGCGTTGAGGAGGTCCGCCTGGCGCCATTCATCCTCGAGGCGATCGCCAGCGTGCAAGCCGATCTCGCCGAGCACGAGCGGACGGTCCGGCGCGAGATGGTGCAGATGGGTCAGGTAGCGGCGGAAGTCGGCGCGCCGCTCCAGGAAGACGTTGAACATGAGGAAATCCAGGGCGTCGAGGGGCAGGTATTCGGCCGTTGGGTAGTTGGCATACGTCACCAGCCGCTCAGCGTCTTCCTGGTGCACGACATCGACGAGGTCGGCAACGACGCGGGCGATGGCAACCGCTCCGTCCCAGCGCACCACGTCGGCAGGAACCTCGTCGCCGACGCAGAGCGCCGCGATCGTGCTGTCGCCCCTCACCTGCCCGGCCGCGTGGCGGACCGCGTCGCGCGCCGCTCGCGCCAGCCGGCGCCGGTCAGCGCGCGCGGCGCCGACCAGGTATCGCCAGTCGGGATAGAAGACGCCGCACAGCAGCCTGAGATCGTGCGCCGCGGCGCAATCGATGATGTCGTCCGGCGGCATCGTGTAGGTACGGACGACCGTGAAGCCTGCCTGCTGGATCGCGGCGAAGTCGGCGTCGACTTGCGCCGGATCCGGGAAGCGCGCCCCGTCGGCTCGCGGGCGAAAGGTCCCGTAGGTGACCCCGCGGAACTGGAATCGCCGGCCGCCTACGGAGAAGAACTTCCCATCGACGTGCACGGGTTCGACAATCGATGCGGTCGCCCGGGTGCGCGCGCGATCGATCGGTGCAAAGCCGATTTTCTTCCCTTCAAAGTGCACGTGTACTCCGAGCACGTGTTCTCCCGAGACCCTACCGGGTTGCGGCCCGCGGATACTAGCAGAGCAATCGAAGCAACCGAGGTGGATTAGGACTTAAGTCGTAGTGGGATTGAGACCTGCGGCAGGTTTCAAGCGTTTGCGTGTTTCGGATCTCTAAGGCGAATTCAAATGAATGACGCGATGGACCATGACGCTCTCGAAGGCGCGCAGCGTGCCGCGGCGGCGATGTACGCGGACGACAGGGCGTCGCGTTCGCTTGGCATCGTCATCGACGACGTCGCGCCAGGCAGAGCCAGCGCGCGACTGCGGGTGTCAGCGGAGATGGTCAACGGCCACGGGATCGCGCACACCGCCTACATCTTCCTGCTCGCGGACACGGCATCCGCCTTCGCGTGCAACACGTATGAACCCACCGTCGCTACCGCGGCCGAGATCACCTTCGTGCGGCCGGCCGGCGAGGGCGACGAGCTCGTGGCTGAAGCGAGGGAGCGCGTCCGCTTCGGCGAAGCGGGCGTCTACGACGTCACGGTGCGCAATGGCAGTGGTGACGTCGTGGCCGAATTTCGCGGCCACAGCCGCCGGCTCCGAGCACGCTCGAAGAGTCACGCCGAGGCTTG
>VBJV01000218.1 GCA_005879785.1 Chloroflexota bacterium | reverse complement strand
TATCCGCAGGCGGCGGTTGGTGCCGGGCGTGATGCGGACGCTGCCGCTCGCCAGGCCGAGCCCGGCAGGGGCGTGCGGCGACGGCAATCGCGGGACGTACGCAAGCAGCACGGCCGCGACTATCGCCAGGCCGGCGCCGACCCAGAGCACGCTGGCATCGACGGTGACGTCGAGCGCGCGGATGGAGAAGCGGGCGGCATAGCGGGCCACCATCGCAACGAAGGGCCGCGCGAGCGCCACGCCCAGCACGGCGCCCGCGCCGCAGAGCACCAGGCCCTCGGCCAGCAGCGTCCGCCGGAGCGCGCCGTGGCCGGCGCCGAGCGCGGCGCGGATGGCCAGCTCGCCCTCGCGGCGAACCGAGCGCGCCAGGATCAGATTGGCGACATTCGAGCAGGCAATGACGAACACGACGGCTGCCGCGGCCAGCAGCAGGAGCAGGACCGTCCGCGCGGGCGATGCGATTTGATCGCGGAGCTTCGCCAGACTGAGCTGGACGTTGCCCTTCGCCGAATATGCCTCGGGGTGCTCGCGCATGATCGCCGCGTGCACCGCGGTCAGCTCGGCGCGCGCCGCGTCAATGGACGCTCCGGGCGCGAGACGGCCGAAGAGCTCCGTCATGCGGTGGACGCGGCTGGTGACCATCGTCGCCCCGAGGTGATGGGGGCTGGTCACCACGTTCGCGATGATCTCGGTGTCGGCCGGATACGGGACCGATGGCTCGAGGACGCCAATCACGGTGGCGGTGCGCGGACCCAGACGGATCGTCTTGCCGATCACCGTCGGGTCGCTCTTGAGCGAAGTGATCCAGAACCGGTACGTGAGGACCGCCGCGCCCGCCGCCTTCGGGCCATCGTCTTGTGCGTTCAGCAAGCGGCCGAGCACGGGGCGCAGACCCATCACGTCGAAGAACGAGCCGCCGACGACGCCCGCTTTCACCATGCGGGGCTCGCCGCCGAGACCAATCATCGCGAACTCGACCGTGGAGAAGTCGCCGAAGGCGCTGATCGTGGTGACGCGCGACTTGAGGTCGTTGATCTCCGGCACCGAGAACGTCATGTTGTCGTCGCCGAGGCCCGGCGCGGTCTGCCGGATGTAGATCAGGCGATCTTCGTCGCGATTGACGAGAGGGCGCAGGAGCACGGCCTGGACGACGCTGAAGATCGCGGCGTTGGCGCCGATGCCGAGCGCCAGCGTCACCACGATGGTGGCGGTCAGGCCCTTGGCACGCAGGAGTGAGCGCAGCGCGAATCGCAGGTCGCGTCCAAGGGCGGCGGCGACGTCGATCCAGCGCGGGCGCCAGACGCTTCGCATCGAGTCGCGAGTGAGCGTGAGGTTGCCGAATTCTTTCAGCGCCGCCAGCCGAGCGGCGGTTGGATCTTCGCCGCGCTCGATGCGCTCCTTGATGCTGAGGGCCAGATGGCCGCGAATTTCCTCGTCGAGGTCGTCGCTGTCAGGGATGTGAGGCCGCATGCGCTACTCCTTGCTCGCGGACGCCGGGTTCATGATGCGTCCGATAGCGTCCACGAGCTGCGACCACCGATCCCGCTCGCGCGACAACTGCGCTTTGCCCGCCGCGGTCAGCCGGTAGTACGTCGCTCGCTGATTGGCCTCGCTCACGCCCCACTCGGATTTGAGCCAACCGCGCTTCACGAGCCGGTGCAGCGCGGGGTAGAGGGAGCCCGTTTCGACCTTGAGCAGGTCGTCGGACTGCGCGCGGATCGCCTGGCCGATGCCGTGGCCGTGCTGTGCTCCCCACTGCAGGGTCCGAAGGATCAGCATGTCCAGGGTGCCCTGGAGGAGTTCGAGGCGCTGTTCATCGCCGTGTTTGGCCATAGTCGTAGACAATCTACGGCCTTAGACGTAGGGTGTCTACGGCTTGTTCCGGCGGTCAGGGACTCGCGCCTCCACTACAATGGACGGATGGCCGGGCGCGAGTGCCACCATTGCCATCAGTGGATTGAGGAAGGCGAGGCGCACGACTGCTGGACGACGACCGAAACAGCGCTGACCGATGATTTGTCAGAGGACTTGAGGGACGCGTGGGAGCGGTTGCGCGAGACCGCGGCCGCCTTCGGCGACCAGCGGATCTACGCGTCGGGCACAGCGATCATGTTCTCGCGCGACTCCTGCTACTTCTTCGTGCGTCCGCGGAGAAGCTTCCTGCAAGTGTGCGTATTCCTCGGCCGTGCCGTGCGCGCGCCGCAGGTCCGCCGCGTCGAGCGCAAGTCAACCTCGAAGCTCGTGAACATCATCCATATCAAGCATCGAGACGAGGTGGAGCCGCCGATTACCGACTGGCTGCAGGAAGCCTACGATCTCCCTGACAAGCTGGCCGCTCGTGGAGCAAAGCCATCAA
>VBJV01000217.1 GCA_005879785.1 Chloroflexota bacterium | reverse complement strand
CGCACCAGGCCCCAGGGCGCGTTCAGGTTGCCACGACGCACGAGCCGCGACACCAGCTTGCCGTCACGGCTGAACACGTCTACGAAGCCGAGTCCAGCACCGTGCACCTCATCCGTGCCGCTCAGCTCACGCTCGGCATAGCTGACGACGATCCGGTGGCCGATGGCCTGGATGCCGAACGGCGCGAACCGGGGCGGCAGCATGGCGTCCTCGAACTTGCCCGGCGTCGCGACCCGGTGGAAGTGCGAGTCGACGACCACCACGCGGCCGTGCGCGAAGTCGGTCGCATACAGCGCCGGCTGGTTATCGAAGAACGAGAGCGCGAGCCCTTTGAACACGGCCCCGGGCACCGTCAGCTTGGTGCGGGCGGACGTCTGCACCGGATCGGTGAGCGTCCAGGCCGTGATCGTGCCTGCTTCGGAGTCGAAGATGAACTTCGACGGAACGCGCATGTCTCCGACGCTCAGCTTGAACCCGTTGGTCGGGTTGAACACCTGGCCGGTGGGAGCGCCGCCGGGCACCGAGACGACCAGCGGCACCTGCGTGACCGCGCTGCCGTGCACCGAGCCGGAGTACAGCGTGGCGACGTCGGTGCCGTTGTCGGCCACCCACAGCGGCGTCGTCGGTCCCGCCGCGATCCCCCAGGGATTGACCAGATGGGAGTCGGTCAGCTGCGCCCTGCCGGGGATGTCGCTGACCAGGTTGATCTGGCGGAAGCCATGAAGTGTGACGGCTCCGCTGGCGGATCCGCCGGTCGCGATGACGGCCACCAGCCCAAGCAGCGATAGCGCAGCGATGCGGCGCAGACGGCGCCGAGCGGTCATGCCGATTCGTCTCATGAGTCCCCCTCCTTCGATCTGCGCACGAGGTGCGCGCGATTCACGGGGGGTGGCTACGACGCTCGGGAGCGACCGGATTCCGGCGGCGTGATCGCCGTCACATCGCCGGCGGGCCTATCGCGGCCAGCAGCTCCCACTCGCCGACCCCCTTCAGCTCGTGGCGCCCCCGCTTGGCGAACTCGAGCCCCGAGCCGGCCACCAGATCCCTCACCGTGCGCGACACCAGCACCTCGCCGGCCTCCGCGTTCGAGCAGATCCGGGCGCCGGTGGCGAGCGCGACCCCCGCCACCTTGCCGTCATGCAGCTCACACTCGCCAGTGTGGATGCCCACGCGCAGTTCGAGGCCGAGCGGAGTGACGGCGTTGATCACCGCCTGGGCGCAGCGAATCGCCCGCGCCGGGCCGTCGAACGTGGCGAAGAACCCATCTCCGGCGGTGTCGCGCTCCTGCCCGCGAAACCGCACCAGCTCGCGCCGCACGGCGGCGTGGTGCTGCGCCAGCAGGTCACGCCACGCGCGGTCGCCGAGGGCGGTCGCCCGCTCGCTGGAGCCGACGATGTCGGTGAACATGACCGTGGTGAGGACGCTTTCCGGCACGGCGGGTGCCGCCTGGCCCGCGACCAGCTGCTCGATCTCATCCACCACCTCGGGCGACAGGAAGACGCCCCAATAGTCCTGCCCCGAGACGCAGACCTTGCGGCTGCCCGGTATCAGCGCGGCGGCGGCCAGCGCTTCCGGCATCGCCAGCGGCGTGTCGCGGTACAGCACCATCGCGGGCACCCGTACCGCGGCGTAGACGTCGCTCATGTCGGTCTCCTGGAACACCCGGTTCAGCTCGTAGCCCATCGCCGGGCTGGCCCCCACCCGCAGCCAGTTCGCGAACCAGCTCCGCCCCTCCGCCGTCGCGGCCAGGGTGGGGCACGTCAGCTCGATGATCCGATCGCACATCTCGCGCGTGCCCCAGCTCTCCCGGATCAACGGAAGCTCCTCGAGATCCTTCGGATCGAGGAGCTCCGGCATCGAGGGGTGGAAGAGCGCCAGCGCGATCGTGCTCTCCGGATACGTGGCCGCGAACAGCGTCGCCATCAGACAGCCCTCGTGCGATCCGAACACGACCGCCCGGCTTGATCCGACCGCGTCGAGCACCGCCCGCAGGTCCTCCATCCGCGTCTCCAGAGTCGGGAAGCCGCCGCCCCGATCGGACAGGCCGGTGCCACGCTTGTCGAACAGGATCAGCCGAAACGACCGCGCCAGCCGCTCATAGAACGGCCGCCAGTAGGGTGACTCCCAGCCGTAGACGAGGTTGGAGCAGAAGTCGGGCACGAACACGAGGTCGCTGTCGCCGTCGCCGTCGCCCACCACCTGGTAGGCGATCGCGACGCCGCCGCTTCGGGCGTAGCGCACGTCGATCTCCATAGGCGGCAGCGTCGCGCACCGGGCACCGCGAAGCAAGATCGTTACACAATTGCTGTTTGACCAGGTGGCGGGGCGCACCTACCGTGGAACAATGTTCCGGGCCGCCCGACACGTCACCGACCGCCTGGCGGCATCGGCCGTCCTGCTCGGCCTGGCCGCGCTGATCCCGGGCAGCGCCGCCGCCGCCGCTCGTCTCGTTCCACGGCACCACCCCCGACAGCGCCCTGCTGGCGCGGATCAAGGCGGGGTACGTGGGCGGCGTGATCCTGTTTGGCTCGAACATCACCGACGCGACGCAGCTCGCCCACCTCACGGCGAAGCTCCAGGCCGCGGCCACCGCCGGGGGCCGGCCGCCGCTGCTGATCGCGACCGACCAGGAGGGCGGGCTGGTGCGGCGGCTGTTCTGGGCGCCGCCAGCTGCATCCGCCGAGCAGCTCGGCACCACCAGCGTGTCGAACGTCCAGAACGTGGGCCACAAGGCCGGCCTGGCGCTGGCGGCGGCCGGCGTCAACCTCGACCTGGCCCCGGTCGCCGACGTGCCGCGCACGCCGTCCAACTTCATCGAGGCTCAGCACCGCGCCTTCGCCACCAACCGCTACACGGTCAGCAACGACGCGACCGCCTTCTCGCTCGGACTGGAGCAGGGCCACGTGCTGCCGGCGCTGAAGCACTTCCCCGGCCTCG
>VBJV01000214.1 GCA_005879785.1 Chloroflexota bacterium | reverse complement strand
AGCGGAACCCCTGGTGGCATCAACGCTCCCCGTATCTGGTCGGCAAGTTCACTGAGGTACTCAACGAGTTTTACGGCCGGTCGCTCGTGGAGGGCGTCGACAAGCTGTCCTACTTCGTCAACGACATCGGCAACCAGGCTTCCGACGCGCTCGTGTGGTCGCTCAACCCTGTGACCATCGTGGACATGTTCAAGGTCCAGGACTTGGACTCGATCCGTATGCGGCCGGGGGCCAAGTGGATCGCGGAGCCGTCGGGCGTCAACATGCTCGAGCCACCGAAGGAGTCGGTCGTCGCCGGCTTCGGGGCCCTCCAGCAGTTGACGACGAGCCTCCGCGAGTTCTCCGAGCCAGCTCCGTTGCCTGTAGCGGGCGCGGGTCGGTCCAGAGGCCGCGCCCTGCAGACGTCAGTCGGCATGCAGTTGGCGCTGGCCGAGGCCGCGACGCCTGTGCGCGACGTCGTCGAGGCGATCGAGGATCAGGTGATGATTCCGCTCCTCCGCCACATGCACGCGCTCACCATGCAGTGCCTCGACCGTGACCTCGTGCTGCAGATCACCGGCGCCGAGGGGGCGCCGCTCGTCGAGCAGCGCGTGACTGTGGCCGACGTGGTGGGGGAGTTCGAGTTCCGCTGGCTCGGCTCGACCAACGCCCAGAACCAGCAAGTGCGCGCCCAGCAGATGATCAACTTCCTCGCCATGGCGTCGCGTATCCCCGAGCCCGCACTCGCCCAGGACAACGTGCGCCTCCGGCTCGGAAACCTGCTGCGCGCCATCTGGTCCGAGGGCATGCAGCTCCCGAACGCCGACCGGATCATCGCCGACCGGGTGAAGCAGACCTCGATTGACCCCCGCATCGAGAACGACCTCTTTCGGCTCGGCCGCGGCGCCGACGTGCCCGTGTCCGAGGCCGACGACGACGACCAGCATCTCCGCGCGCACCGGCCGATGCTGGAGGACCCGAGCCTCGACCCGCAGGCCGCCGCGCTGTTGGAGAAGCACATCCGGGGCCACGAGGCGGCCAAGGTGGCGAAGCAGATCATGCGGATGCAGCAGCAGGCGCAGCTCCAGGGGCTGCAGGGAGCCGCCCAAGGCCGTCAACCCGGCGGCAACGGGGCAGGTCGCATGGCACAGACCAGCGGGCTGGACGACGTGTACCGCAGCCTGCCGCGCACCGGAGCCTGAGCGTTCGTCTTGACTTTGTGGCCGTTCGCTGGTTTACGCGTGCGCAGGTGATTCAATCGACTGACTGATTGAATCGGTGGGATGGGACGTGGGACGAACAAGGTCTCGAAAGTTCTGCGTGAGTTTCGCGCAGGGAAGCTCCGCTCCAGTTCCGGCCACCGCATCACGTCACGGAAGCAGGCGCTAGCTGTGGCACTGAGCGAAGCGCGCCGTGCCGGCCAGAAAGTGACACCGAAGCGGCGGAAGAGGCGCGGATGAAGAAGAAGATGCGCGGCTACCACAAGGCATCTGGCCGGCGCGAGCGCCCACTCGGCCCGCCGAAGAAGCGCGCCCCGGGCATCGTGCGCAGCACCCGCCGCAAGGCGAAGAAAGCCAAGGGCCACGAGTCCATGGGCGCCGACATCCTCGGGGATACGCCCTTCTGATGCCGACCCGTGACGCCCCTCGGGACGACGACCTGCGGCAGGAGATCGCCGCCCTCGTTCAGTCGCGCTACTGGAAGCTTCTCCGGCGCTGGCTCGTGAATCGCCGCCAGCAGCTCTTCCGCGACGAGCCCACGACGACCGGAGGTCGACAACCTGCTGCACGCGCCCGAGCTGACCTTGTTACAGATGGCCCGGCTGAAACACGAGCCGATCGCCGAGGACTTGGAGCCGCGCTTCAAGCTGCGCACCGGCACGGAGCCGCTCTGATGCCTGACGACCCCAAACCGTCCGCCCAGCCCGACTCGCCATCGGGTGCAGTCCCCGCGGGGGTTGAGCCCCCCGCCCCCGCGGGGCCTTCCGCCGACGCTGATGCGCTGGCTCGCGAGAACCAGGAGCTCCGCGAGCGGCTGTCGACCTACGACGCCACCCTGCGGGCCCTCGCCCAACGGCCGCCGGAGCCGCAGCAGCCGGCCTACGGCACGCCGCCGGTGCAGCAGCAGCCTGCGGGCGAGACGGAGCTGATCCGACGTATCGCCGCACGCACCGGCCAGGACGAGGCGACGGTGGCGGCGTACTTCCCGATGCTGCGCTCGACGGTCGAGGAGCTCGCCCAGCCGGTCGTCTCCAGCATCATCGGGCTCGCCGACCGCGTGAACGAGACCCGGGCCCGGATGACCGTCAAGGACTTCGAGGCGGTCGAGGTCGAGGCGAAGAAGGTCATTCAGAGCTACCGAAACCAGGGCGTCTACCTCGACTGGGAGCAGGCGGCCGAGATCGCCCGCACGCGGCTCGGCCCGCAGCTCGCCGCCCAGGCGGCAGCGCGCGCCCAGCAGGCACAGACGGCGCAGGCCGGCCAGGCAACGCAGGTGGCCGCGGAGCGATCCATCGGCGCGACGCGCGCCATCCCCGGCGGCCAGCCGGGACGGCCGAGCCTCGCCGAGATCCACGCCATGCCCCGCGGTCCCGAGAAGGAAGACCTGCTGACCCAGCTCCTCGAAGGCGAGAACTTCTGAGCGTGGCGCATCACCATCACGGCTGCCTGCATCTCACGCTGGGTTACTGTGCCCAGTGCGACGTCGTCTACTGCAAGAGCTGCGAGCGCGAGTGGGGTTTCCGGCGCTACGCGTGGACCTACCCGGCCATCTATACGCAGGCCGGTGGTACCACGCAGTTTACCCCCACCTCTAAGTTCACACCCACGAACGCTCCCGGCGGTTCAACACCGCACGTGCATTCCTAAGGAGAGGAGAGCCCCATGGCCGACGTCCTGACTTCGACCGCCGTCCTCGCGGCCGACATCGTCCCGGTCCTCATCAAGGAGCGCATGCTCATGCTGAGCGAACGGCAAATGGTGCTGTTCGGCTTGGCGCAGAAGGAGCAATTGCCGGCCGGGATGGGAAAAACGGCGCAGTGGACGCGCTACGAGCGCCTGCCGCTGCCGACCAGTCCCCTCGCCGAGGGGGTCACGCCGAACGCCATCCCGCTGACCACCGCGATCGTCCAGGCGATCGTCGACCAGTGGGGCTCCGACGTCGCGCTCACCGACATGGGCTTGCTCACGGTTCGTCACCCCGCTTTGCGCGTCGCCCAGGAACGCCTCGGCACGCAGCACGGCGAGACGGTCGACCGGGAGATCCAGCGGGTGCTGAACGGCGGGACCAACGTGACCTTCGCGGCGGGACGGACGGCGCGCTCGGGGCTCGTCGCGGGTGACAACCCGTCGACCGACCTCATCCGGCAGATCGTCGCGAACCTCCGCTCGCAGGGCGCCCCGCCCTACGAGGGCGGGCACTACGTCGGCGTGGTCGACCCCTTCGGCGAGATGGACCTCACCAAGGATGCGACCTTCGTGAACGCGGCCAGCTACTCGAACCTCCGCGCGCTCTTGAACGGCGAGATCGGCATGTGGATGGGCGTCCGCTGGGTGCGGTCGAACTTCCTCCCGATCCTCACCTACCTGCAGATCGATCTCGGGACGTCGACGGGCGACACGAACTTCACGCAGACGAGCGGCGACACGACCCCGGTCGTCCATGTCGCCGCGGACACCACGACCGCCGCGCCTTCGGGTGGAGCCAAGTTCGCGGCCAACGCGACTGTCGTCGTGGAGATTACGCGCCTCGACCCGCAGACGGGGCAAGAAGTCGTGATCTCGAAGGGCCAGAGCGTGACGAACGCCTCGGCCTTCGTGGTGCGCATCGAGGCGGCCAGCGGCTTCGTCGCCGGCACATACAACTTCTATTGCTCGCTGTCGGGCTCCGTGGTCCCACTCTACCAGGCGACCTTCACCTACGGCTCGCTCGCCGACAAGACGAGCCTGATCGTCTTCGCGCTCTCCGGCACGGCCGTGCTGACGGCCGGCTCGGGTGCGTCGGCTCCCGTGGTCCCGGTCCAGGCCACGGGCGCGGTGGCCCCGCCGCCCGCGCCCCAGGTGGGCACCGCGGGGGGGCCGAACGTCCACCTCGGCTACGTGTTCGGCAAGGAGAGCTTCGGTGTCCTCGACCTCGGCGGCCTTGAGACGTTCCTCACGCCGGCCGTGGCGAGCGACTCCGACCCGCTGGTCCAGCGGCGCAAGGTGGGCTGGAAGCAGCCGTGGAAGGCCGTGGTGCTCAACCCGAACTTCTACAGCCGTTTCGAGACGTTAAGCGCGTTCAATTGATCTAGCACGCTAGCATGCCTG